>NZ_QKSU01000003.1:0-368584 GCF_003234665.1 Curtobacterium sp. MCLR17_059
GGGGTGGAGGAGGGCTATAAGGAGTGGGGGTGGGGACTGCTTGCCTGGAGGCGCGGGGCGGGCCCGTCCCGCGCCTCCAGACCGAAGGTGGCCGGGTCAGGCGTGGTCGTGCGCGGCCAGGAAGGCCGCGACGACCCGGCGGAACTCCGCCGGCTGCTCCAGGTGCGAGCAGTGGCTCGCACCGGGGAAGACGTGCTGCTGGACGTCTGCGATCCGCTCGATGAACGGCGCCCACGTGGCGGGCGTGGCCTCGTCGTGCTCGCCGGCGACGACGAGCGTCGGCACGGCGACGCGGTCGAGCCGGTCGACGATGGTCCAGTCACGCATCGTGCCGATGACGTGGAACTCGTTCGGGCCGTTCATCGTGTGGTAGACCGTCGGCTCGCGCTCCATCTGCTCCTCGGAGTCGACGAAGTCCTGCGGCATCGGGACCACGCGGCAGACGTGCCGCTCGTAGAAGACCTGCGTCGCCGCCAGGTACTCGGAGTCGTCGACGGTACCGGCCGTCTCGTGCCGGGTCAGGGCGTCCTGCACGTCGGCGGGCAGCTGCGCGCGGAGCTCGGCGGCGCCGTCGACCCAGAGCTGCATCGACGCGGGGGAGTTGCAGATCGCCAGCGACCGGAGCCCCGCGGGCTGCTGCACCGCGATCTCGGCGCCGAGCATGCCGCCCCACGACTGCCCGAGCACGTGGTGGTCGCCGAGCCCGAGGTGCTCGACCAGGGCGGCGTACTCGTCGACGAACAGCTGCGGCTGCCAGGTGTCGACCGGCGCGTCCGGGCGGTGGCTGCTCCGGCCGCAGCCGAACTGGTCGTGGTGGACAACGGTCCGGCCGGTCTCGTCGGCCAGGGCCGCGAGGTTCCGGAGGTAGTCGTGGGCCATGCCGGGCCCGCCGTGCAGGACGACGAGGGGCAGCGCGCCCGCGACCGGGGTGTCGGGCGTGGTGACCCGGTACCAGGTCTCGCCGTCGCGGAACGGCATCGTGGATTCGGTGATGCTGGACATGGGGGTCAGCATGGAGCGGAAAAAGGTCCCACGCAATACCTTTTCTGCTGCCTTAACGTGGTCGTAACACCGCGAAGGGGGTCCGTGTGTCCGATCGTGCGACCGAGACGCGCGTCGACGAGGTCGAGGACCGCCTCGTGACCGCCGTCGCCGTGGGTGAGTACCTGCCCGGCGCGAACCTGCCGCCGGAACGCGAACTGGCCGGCCTGCTCGGCGTCGCCCGGGTCACCGTGCGCGGTGCGATCGCCCGGCTCGTCGAACGGGGGCTGCTCGAGACCCGTCGAGGCCGGGGCGGCGGCACGTTCGTCCGCACGGAGTGGCCGGACAACTCTTCGGACGCCGTCGGGCGGGTGCTGCTCGCCCGGTGGGAGGCGATCCAGGACACCGCCGACGCCATCGCGCTGCTGCACGGGGCGCTCGCGACGGCCGCCGCGGAACGGGTGACCCCGGACGACGCAGCCCTGATCCGTGCACGGCTCGAGGTGTTCCGCGACGCCACCTCGGGACTCGAGAAGCAGCAGGCCGACGCCGTGCTGCACCGGACGATCATCGACGCCGCGCGGAACGACGCCCTGCGGACGGCGCTCGCCGGGTTGGAGGCGCAGATCTCCATCGCCGCTCCGGCGCACCTGTGGGGCACGGCCGAGGGCATGGCGGAGATGGAGACCCGCGCGCTCCACGAGCACGAACTGCTGGTGGACGCGGTGTGTTCGGGGCGGGCGCCCGAGGCGGGCGTGATCGCCCGGCAGCACGTCGGGATCGACGTCGAACTGCTCGAACGGGCCGTACGGCGGACGGGGCAGGTGCCCCGCCACTGAGAGGACGGTCTGTCGGTCGGTGTGTTGGTCGGTCGGTGCGGCGGTCGGTCGTCAGTGCACGGCGGGAGCCGGCACCGGGTAGACGTCGTCCGGCATCGGCCACGGCGCCCACTTCGGCCGCGGCGCGTACACCAGGTACGGCTGCGGCGTCGGGTAGCTGACGAGCTCGAGCGTCGACCCCCACGGCGTGCGCGTGTAGACGAACCGGTTGCCGGCCCCCGCCTCGTCACCACGCAGGTCGCGCGGGTCGGAGTTCCGGGTGCCGCCGGCCGCCTCGACCCGGGCGAGCGTCTCGTCCAGGTCGTCGGCGTACATCGCCAGGTGCTGCCATCCCAGGTCGGACGGGTGTGCGGCGTTCCGCTGCTCGGGCCCCAGGTACTCGAACAGCTCGAGCCCCGGCCCCTCCGGCAGCGCGAGCATCCGCATGGCCCCCTGCGCCATGGTGCTCGGGATGCCGAGGTAGCCGTGCGCCTCGGAACTGCTGTTCGGCGTCTCGTCACGACGCCGCATGTCGTACAGGACGACGGCGTCGAACGCCGCCTCGAAGAACTGCGTGGCTGCGTCGATGTCCGGCACCGTGACGCCCACGTGGTCGATCCTGATTCCCCTGCTCATGGTCGATTCGTACCACCGGCGGTCCCCGCGGCTCGGGTCGGGGCGGGGTCCGTGCGGGGTAGGCGCCCATCGATGCGGCAAGCCGCACCGCGGCTCCGCGCGCGGCACCGGGAGCGGTCGGCGCCGGTCTCGACCACCGTCCCGGAACGGTCGTTCCAGGACGGGGTGCGGGACACACGACCGTTACACGAGGGAAACGGCGGGGGCGAAGTCGCTCCGTAGCTTCGTGCTCAAGCACGCACCGCCCCGCTTCCCACTCCCTCGGAGGACGCCATGGCTACCGACATCGCGACACCAGTCGCCGCGCCCCACGCCCCCACCACGACCGCCGCTCCCGCCCCAGCGGGTGCCGGTGTCGTCAAGCCCGGGTACGACCCGGCGCTCACGAACGAGGACCTCGCCCCGCTGCGCGAGCAGCGCTGGACGAGCTACAACTTCTTCGCCTTCTGGATGTCCGACGTGCACTCGGTCGGCGGCTACGTCACCGCCGGGTCGCTCTTCGCCCTCGGCATCGCGAGCTGGCAGGTGCTCATCGCCCTGGTGGTCGGCATCCTCATCGTGCAGGTCTTCGCCAACCTGGTCGCGAAGCCGTCGCAGCGCACCGGTGTGCCGTACCCGGTGATCAACCGCGCGGTGTTCGGCGTGCTCGGCGCGAACGTCCCCGCCATCATCCGCGGCCTCATCGCGATGGCCTGGTACGGCGTGCAGACCTTCCTCGCCGCCCAGTCGCTGAACATCATCTTCCTCAAGTTCATCCCGGCGTCGGCGGGGCTGCTCGACCACTCGTTCCTCGGGCTGTCGGCCCTGGGCTGGATCTCGTACGCGATCCTCTGGGTGGCGCAGGGCGCGCTGTTCTGGATGGGCATGGAAGCCATCAAGCGGTTCATCGACTGGGCCGGACCGGCGGTCTACGTGGTGATGATCGTGCTCGCGGTCTACCTGGTCAGCCAGGCGGGCATCGGCAACATCTCGTTCACCCTGTCGGCCGGCGAGCCGCTGTCGTTCGGGGCGTCGATCCCGGTGATGCTGTCCGCGGTCGCCCTGGTGGTCAGCTACTTCTCCGGCCCGATGCTGAACTTCGGGGACTTCTCGCGCTACGGCCGGTCGTTCCGTGCGGTCAAGCGCGGCAACTTCTGGGGTCTGCCGATCAACTTCCTGTTCTTCTCGGTCCTGACGGTCCTCTGCGCCAGTGCGACGGTGCCGGTGTTCGGCAAGCTCATCACCGACCCGATCGAGACCGTGCAGGCCATCGGAGCACCCTTCGCGATCCTGCTCGGCGGCCTGACCTTCGTCACGGCGACCGTCGGCATCAACATCGTGGCGAACTTCATCAGCCCCGCGTTCGACTTCTCGAACGTGGCGCCCCGGAAGATCTCGTGGCGGGCCGGTGGGATGATCGCCGCGGTCGGCTCCGTGCTCCTCACCCCGTGGAACTGGTACGGCAACGACCAGGCGATCCTGTACACGCTCGGGGTGCTCGGTGCGCTGATCGGCCCGCTGTTCGGCATCCTCATCGCGGGCTACTACATCGTCGGCAAGCAGCGCATCGCGATCGACGACATGTACTCCACGAGCCGCACCGCCCGGTACTGGTACCGCGGCGGGTTCAACCCGAACGCCATCTGGACCCTCGCGGTCACCGGCGCGATCTCGGTGGCGAGCGCGGTCCTGCCCCCGGCACTCGGCGTGCTGCCGTGGCTGTCGAGCTACAGCTGGTTCATCGGGTGCGGCCTGGGCCTCGTCGTCTTCTGGGCGCTCGAGCGTGTCCGGCCGAGCATGCCCGTGCTCGACGCGGACGACCCCTCGGTCGACGACGGCGCGGCCGTCGGTCGCGCCTGACCGCCGGCGTCGCGGCCCGTCCTCCACAGGGCGGGTCGCGGCGCTCGGTCGTCCACAGATCCAGACCACGGCCGGGAGGCCCGCCCCGCCTCCGCCACGATGGTCACCACCCAGCACCACCGGTTCCACCGCTCCACTCGCTCCACCGGAAGGACCCCGATGCGCATCCGCGTCGTCAACCCCAACACCACCGCGTCGATGACGCGGGCGATCGGCGTCGCGGCCCAGGCCGCCGCCGCTCCCGGCACGCTGGTCGAAGCGGTCGAACCCTCGATGGGGCCGGCCTCGATCGAGAGCCACTACGAAGAGGCCCTGGCCGTGCCCGGGCTGCTCGAGCAGATCGCCCGCGGCGAGCAGGACGGGGTGGACGCGTTCGTCGTCGCCTGCTTCGGGGACCCGGGGCTCGACGCCGCGCGGGAGCTCGCGACGGTGCCGGTGATCGGGATCGCGGAGGCCGGGTTCCACGCCGCCGCGATGCTCGGCCGCCGGTTCGGCGTCGTCACCACCCTGGCGCGGACGACCGGCCGCGCCCACGAGCTCGCCCAGCGCTACGGCTTCGCCCCGCTCGTCACGGAGATCCGGGCGTGCGAGGTCCCGGTGCTCGAGCTGGACGACCCCGAGTCCGGTGCACGGGCGCTCGTGATCGAGGAGTGCCGAGCGGTCATCGACGGGGGAGCCGATGCCGTCGTGCTCGGGTGCGCGGGCATGGCCGACTTCTGCGCCGAGGTCTCGCTGGCCATCGGGGCACCGGTCGTCGACGGCGTCGCGGCGGCCACGGTCCTGGCGGAGTCGCTCGTCCGGCTCGGGTTGTCCACGGGCAAGCGCGGCGAGTACGCCCTGCCGCCGGTGAAGGCCATGTCGGGGCTGCTGGCGGGCTTCGAACGCCATCCGGCGGCGGTCGCGACGGCCGGGGCGGGCGCGTGACGGGCCTCCCGGCGGGCGACACGGCAGACCTGGTCGTCCGCGCGCAGCGAGCCTGGGTCGACGGGGCGTTCCGTCCTGCCGCGGTCGTCGTCCACGACGGCCGGGTCACCGGCGTCCTGCCCGTCGACACGGTCGTCGACGCCGTGCAGGACCACACCGTGCCGGCCGGGCAGGTGCTGCTCCCCGGACTCGTCGACACCCACGTGCACGTCAACGAGCCCGGTCGCACCGAGTGGGAGGGCTTCGCGTCCGCGACCCGGGCCGCTGCGATGGGCGGCGTCACGACCATCGTGGACATGCCGCTCAACTCGATCCCCGCGACCACCACGGTCGAGGCGCTCGCCGTCAAGCGTGCGAGTGCCGAGGGCCGGGTGGCGGTCGACGTCGGGTTCTGGGGTGGCGCGGTTCCCGCGAGTCTCGGGTCGCTCGACGCCCTGCACGACGCCGGCGTCTTCGGGTTCAAGTGCTTCACGGCGCCGAGCGGTGTCGACGAGTTCCCGCACCTCGATCCCGAGCAGCTCCGCGCCGCGATCGCCGAGGTCGCCCGGATCGACGCCCTGCTGATCGTGCACGCCGAGGACCCGGAACACCTCGTGCCGCACCGGGCGCTCGGCGGCCGGTACGCCGACTTCCTGGCCACCCGGCCCGTCGCCGCCGAACGGTCCGCGATCGCGCAGGTCATCGACGGCGCCCGGGCGACCGGTGCGCGGGTGCACGTGCTGCACCTGTCCGACGCGGGCGCGCTGCCGATGCTCCGCGCGGCGAAGGACGACGGCGTCCGGATCACGGTCGAGACGTGCCCGCACTACCTGTCGTTCGAGGCGGGCACGATCCCGGACGGCGCGACCGCCTACAAGTGCTGCCCACCGATCCGCGACGACGCCAACCGCGACGCGCTGTGGGCCGGCGTGCTCGACGGCACGATCGACCTCGTCGTGTCGGACCACTCGCCCTCCACCGCCGACCTGAAGACCGACGACTGGGGTCTGGCCTGGGGCGGGGTCGCCGGCCTGCAGGTCGGGTTCCGGGCGGTGTGGACCGAGGCCGAGCGTCGCGGGATCCCGCTCGAGGCGCTGCTCCCGCTGTTCACGACCGGTCCGGCCGCCCTGGTCGGGCTGCGCGACCGCGCGGTGATCGCTCCCGGTGCCCTGGCGCACTTCGCCGTGTTCGACCCGTCCGCCGAGTCCGTCGTCGACGTCGCCGGGCTCGAGCACCGCAACCCGGTGTCCGCGTTCGACGGGCTCCGCGTGCGCGGCAGCGTCACCGAGACCTGGCTCCGCGGCCGTCGCATCGCCACGGCGGACGGCGGCGTGGTCGGCGTCGAGGGGCAGCTGGCCGGACGGCCCGTGCTCGCGGCGGAAACACCCCTGTAACGATCGTTCCGGTATCTTCGGATCAGGAACGGAAGGAACCACCATGCTCCCAGTGAACCCACCCGCCCGTCTCCTCATGGGGCCCGGCCCGATCGACGCCGACCCGCGCGTGCTCCGTGCCCTGTCGACGCCGCTCGTCGGCCAGTACGACCCCTGGATGACCTCGACGATGAACGAGACGCAGGCGCTCTACCGCCGCGTGTTCGGTACCGGCAACGACGCGACGCTGCTCGTGGACGGCACCTCCCGTGCGGGGATCGAAGCGGTGCTGGTGTCACTGCTCGCCCCGGGGGACCGCGTGCTCGTGCCGGTGTTCGGCCGGTTCGGGCACCTGCTCGCCGAGATCGCCGGCCGTGCCGGGGCCGAGGTCCACACCATCGAGACCGACTGGGGTCAGGTCTTCACGCCGTCCGCGATCGAGTCGGCCATCGCCCGCGTCCGGCCGAAGGTGCTGGCGGTCGTGCAGGGCGACACCTCGACCACGATGAACCAGCCGCTCGACGAACTCGGTGCGATCTGCGAGCGGTACGGCGTGCTGCTCTACACCGACGCCACGGCGACGGTGGGCGGCAACCCGCTCGAGGTCGACGCCTGGGGGATCGACGCCGTGAGCGCCGGGCTGCAGAAGTGCCTCGGCGGCCCGTCCGGCAGCGCACCCGTCACGCTGTCGCCCAAGGCCGTGGCCGTGCTCGACGAGCGGCGGAGCGTCGAGGCCGGCATCCGCGAACCCGGTGACGACGTCGCCGACGAACCGATCCGCTCGAACTACCTCGACCTCGCGATGATCCTCGACTACTGGGGCCCCCGCCGCCTGAACCACCACACCGAGGCCGCTTCGATGCTCTACGCCGCCCACGAGTGCGCCCGCATCCTGCTCGAGGAAGGCCGCGACGCCGTCGTCGCCCGCCACGAGACCGCCGGGCGCGCGATGCTCGCCGGGGTGCAGGCCCTCGGGCTCCCGGTCTTCGGCGACGTCGCCCACAAGATGCACAACGTCGTCGCCGTCGAGATCCCGTCCGACGTCGTCGGCGACCAGGTCCGCGGCGCGATGCTCGACGACCACGGGATCGAGATCGGCACCTCGTTCGGACCGCTGCACGGACGGGTCTGGCGCATCGGCACGATGGGCTACAACGCCCGGAAGGACACCGTGGTCACGACCCTGGCCGCGCTCGAGCACACCCTGCGTCGGGCCGGGCACGCGGTCCCGCACGGCGGCGGTGTCGATGCCGCCCTCGACGTCTTCCGCGACGACCCCGCCGCGGTCGCTCCCGCCGGGGCCGAGGTGCTCGCGTGAGCGCCGTGCCCGTCCTGAACGCCACCGCCGTGGGCACCGCCGACGCCGAACTCGTCGCCCGCTGGTGCGACGAGCTCGCCGCCCTCAGCGCCGAACCGAGCCGGATCACCCGCGTCTACCTGTCGCCCGAGCACGCCCGGGCGAACGCCCTCGTCGCGGGCTGGATGCAGGACGCCGGACTGTCCACCTGGCAGGACGCCGCCGGCAACCTGCGCGGCCGGGCCGCGGGTGCGACGCCCGACGCCCCCGTGCTGCTGCTCGGCTCGCACCTGGACACCGTGGTGGACGCCGGACGGTACGACGGCGTCGTCGGGGTGCTCATGGCGATCCGCACGGTCGCCCGGCTCACCGCCGACGGTCCGCTGCCCGTCGCGCTCGAGGTCATCGCGTTCTCCGACGAAGAGGGCACGCGCTTCGGCAAGGCCCTGCTCGGGTCGTCCGCGGTGGCCGGGGTCTGGGACGACGCCTGGTGGGACCTGACCGACGGTGACGGCGTCACGCTCCGACAGGCCTTCACCGACTTCGGCCTCGACCCGGAGCGCGTCGGCGACGCCGCGGTCGACCCGGCGTCGGTGGTCGGCTACCTCGAGGCGCACATCGAGCAGGGGCCGTACCTCGAACAGGCCGGGCAGGCCCTCGGGGTCGTCACGAGCATCGCGAGTGCCCGCCGGTTCTCGGTCGAGGCCGTGGGAGAGGCCCGGCACGCCGGCGGCACCCCCTACGAGCGCCGGCACGACGCGCTGCTCGCCGCCGCCGAGGCCGCGCTCGCGGTGGAACGGATCTGCCGGGCATCGCACCAGGTCGGCACCGTCGGCACGATGACCGTCGAACCCGGAGCCGTCAACGTCGTCCCCGGGCTCGCACGGTTCTCCGTCGACCTGCGCGGCGAGTTCGACGACGAGCGCGACGAGGTCTGGGACGAACTCACCAAGGCCTTCACGCTCATCGGTGAACGGCGCGGGGTGAGTGTCACCCCGACCGAGGTGCACCGTGCGCCCGCGGTGTTCTGCTCGCCCCGCCTGATGGACGCCGTCCACGCCGGGATCGTGTCGACGGGCGAGACCGCGCCGATGGAGCTGTTCTCACGAGCCGGCCACGACGCGATGTCGCTCGGACTCGTGACCGACGTCGCGATGCTGTTCCTCCGCAACCCCGACGGCATCAGTCACCACCCCGACGAGTTCGTGTCGACGCCGGACATCGCCCTCGGCCTCGACGCCCTGGCCGTCGCCGTCGACCGGGTGGCCCGCGCATGAGCACCGCAGGCCCCGACGTCCGCGCCCGGATCGACTCCGTGTGGGAGCAGCTCTCGCCCGCCGAACGTCGGGTCGCCGCGATGGTCCGCCACGACCCGGAACTCCTGCTCGTCGGCACCTCCGCCGAACTCGCGGCCGAGTCCGGCACCTCGAAGGCCACGGTCTCGCGACTCGTGCGGTCGCTGGGGTTCCAGGATGCCGCCGAGGTCCGGCAGAACCTGATGTCCGCCCGGGGTTCGGGCCTGCCGTGGGTCGCCGAGGACGCCGCCCACGTCGACCAGCGCGCGGTCGAGGCGCGCAACCTCGACGCGGCCTTCGCGTCCCTCGGCCGAGCGGATCGCCCGCGCCTGGCCCGTCGGATCGTCCGTGCCCGCCGCGTGCTCGTCCTCGGTGAACGCGGCGCGTACCCGATCGCGCTGCAACTGCGGTCCCAGCTGGCGCAGGTGCGGTCCGACGTCCGGGTCGGTCCGTCGCCCGGGCAGCGGCTCGGCGAAGAGGTCGCCGACCTCGACCGGCACGACCTCGTGGTCCTGGTGACCGTTCGTCGGCACACCGCCGGGGTCGAACGGATCGTCCGGCACTGCGTCGACTCCGGGGCGGACGTCATCGTCCTCGGCGACCCGACGGCCGCGGTCATCGCCGCTCCCGCCGCCACCGCGATCCTCTGCCCGGTCGACTCGCCGTCGGCGTTCGACTCGATGGCCGCGCTGTTCGCCGTCGTCGCCGCGATCACGAACGACGTCTACGACGCCTCGGGTCCCGGTGGCCGGGTGCGGGTCGACGCCGTCGCCACCGCCTACGACGCGTTGGGGGAGCTCGCTGCGCCCTGATCGCCGTCCGATCCGGCGCGCAGCTCGGCACGCAGTTCGGCGGCGAGCGAGGCGTTGCGGTCGGCGATGAGCCGCGGCATGTACCGGGCCAGCGCGAGCACCTCGGCCAGGCGGCCCAGCGGGCCGAGCGGTGCGCGGAACGTGATGGTGTCGACCATGCGCGTGCCGCCGGCCGACGGCTCGAAGCGGTGCTCGTGGTGGAACCGGGCGAACGGCCCACGCACTTGTTCGTCGACGAAGCGGTGGGGCGCCTCCAGGGCGGTGATCCTGCTCGTCATCCGCCAGACGATCCCGAAGTGCCGCGCACGCCAGGTGACGGACTCGCCCAGGCCGATCGTGCCGGCCGTAGTGCCGGCAACGGCGCGTTCGTCGGTCGCGGCCATCGATCGCTCGTGCGCGCCGATGTCGAGCGAGAGCGCGAAGGCGCGCTCCGGCGGAACCGGCAGCTCCGTCACGACCTGGAACGAGACGGTCACGACGTCGGCCAGACCGTCGGGGTGGACCGATCGTCGTCGTGCAACGCGGCGGCGAGCAACTGGTCGTGCCGGCTGCCGCGGTGCAGCACGCTCGACCGCGTACGTCCTTCGAACCGAAGCCCGAGCCGCTGTGCGACCGCGGCCGACGCGGTGTTCGTGGCGATCGCGCGCCACTGTACCCGGACGAGACCGAGTCCCTCGGGCGGACCGGCGAAGGCCCACTGCAGCACGCGCTCGGCGGCCTCGGTCATGATGCCGGAGCCGCGACCGTCCGGGTGCATGGCGTAGCCGATCTCGGCGGCCCCGTCGGCGAAGGCGAACAGCCCGACCGTGCCGAGCAGCCGGAGGTCGTCCGCGCGCCGGATACCGAACTCGTACCGGCTGTCCGCCGCCCAGCCGGCCGCGACGACGTCAGTGATCCAGTACCGTGCCTCGGCGTGCCCGTACGGCACCGGCACCGGGGTGGAAGCGATGACGTCGGGGTCGTTGGCGTAGGCCACCACGTCGTCGGCGTCGCCGAGGTCGGGGGCCGAGAGCACCAGTCGCTCGGTGCGGAGGGTGACGGGCTGCACGGTTGGAGCCTAGCCATGACGGCGTGGGCGGTAGCGTCGGGGGATGACGTTCGACGCGCTCCCGTTCCCGGTCATCGACGGCCACAACGACCTGCCGTGGGAGCGTCGTGACAGCCACGACTCCGGTGTCGAGGGCATCGACACCGAGACCGACTCGCTGCACACCGACATCCCGAAGCTCCGTGCCGGCGGAGTCGTCGGGCAGTTCTGGTCGGTGTTCGTGCCCGCGGACGACCCGGACCCCGTGACGACGACGCTGCAGCAGGTCGACCTCGCGCACCGGATCATCGAGCGCTACCCCGACGACCTCGCGCTCGCCCGCACCGCCGCCGAGGTCCGTGCCGCCGTCGATTCCGGCCGGATCGCGTCGCTGCTCGGCGCCGAGGGCGGGCACTCGATCGGTGACGACCTCGCGGTCCTCCGGACCCTGGCGCGGCTCGGCGTCCGCTACATGACGCTCACCCACAACGACGACACCCCCTGGGCCGACTCCGCGACCGGGGAGCGGGCGCACGGCGGCCTGACCGACCGCGGGCGGCAGATCGTCGCCGAGATGGAGCGGATCGGCATGCTCGTCGACCTGTCCCACACCGCCCCGGAAACCATGCGGGACACCCTCGACGTGGCGACCCGGCCCGTCGTGTTCAGCCACTCGTCGACCGTCGCGATCGACGACCACCCGCGGAACGTGCCCGACGACGTGCTCGCCCGGTTGGCCGACAACGGTGGCGTCGTGATGATCACCTTCGTGCCGAAGTTCGTGTCGCGGGCGTGGGCGGACTGGGAGGAGTCGGGCATGTCCGGCGAACCGCCCCTGGTCACGGTGTCGGACGTCGCCGACCACGTCGAGCACGCCCGCGACGTCGCCGGTGTGGCGCACCTGGGCCTCGGCGGCGACTACGACGGCACCCCGGTGCTGCCGCCGGACCTGCGGGACGTGTCGCGGTACCCGGTGCTCGCGGCGGAGCTCGTCCGACGCGGCTGGGGCGAGCCGGACCTGCGGGCGCTGGCCGGCGGCAACGTGCTGCGGGTGCTCGAGGCGACCGACGAGCGGTTCGCCCGGACGGCGTTCGTGCGCTGACGCGGTGTGTTTCGCTTCGCGAAAGCGACTCTCCTCGGCGCTGGTCGTGCTCACTCCCGCGAAAGCGACAGAACACGGTGAACCTTCCGCGGGCATCTGTCGCTCTCGCGGTGGGACGAGACGGGGCGCAGCGGCATGGCCCGAGGAAGCGGCAATTGGTCCACAGCGTGTGGACCAATTGCCGGGCGCGCACGCGCCGTCACGGACAGGACCGCCTGGGGTCCGGTCGCTAGGATCGGGCGCACACCGCGCCTCCAGGAAGAGCGATGCGCGACCTGAGCTGCGAAGGACGGACCGGATGAGCGGCACCATCTACGAGAACATCTCCCAGGCGTTCGGCAACACCCCCCTCGTCAAGCTGAACCGGCTGCCGAAGGCGGGCGGGGCCGAGGTGCTCGCCAAGCTCGAGTTCTACAACCCGGGCGCCAGCGTCAAGGACCGTCTGGGCGTCGCGATCATCGACGCCGCCGAGGCCTCCGGTGCGCTGCAGGCCGGTGGCACCATCGTCGAGGGCTCGTCCGGCAACACCGGCATCGCCCTCGCGCTGGTCGGTGCCGCCCGTGGCTACCGGGTCGTCATCACGATGCCCGAGACCATGAGTGTCGAGCGCCGTGCGGTCATCCGCGCGTACGGGGCCGAGATCGTCCTGACCCCCGGGCCCGAGGGCATGAAGGGCGCGGTCGCCAAGGCCGAGTCGATCGTCGCGGAGACCCCCGGCGCGATCCTCGCCCACCAGTTCGAGACGGCTGCGAACGCCGAGATCCACCGGAAGACCACGGCGGAGGAGATCCTCCGCGACACCGAGGAGCACGTCGACGTGTTCGTCGCCGGTGTCGGCACCGGCGGCACGATCACCGGTGTCGGGCAGGTGCTCAAGGAGCGCGTGCCCGGCGTGCAGATCGTCGCCGTCGAGCCGAAGGACTCGCCCCTGCTCACCGAGGGCAAGGCCGGTCCCCACAAGATCCAGGGCATCGGCGCGAACTTCGTGCCCGAGGTCCTCGACCAGAGCGTCATCGACGAGGTGTTCGACGTCGAGCTCGACGACGCGCTGCGGGTCGCCCGTGCCCTGGCGACGCAGGAGGGCATCCTGTCGGGCATCTCGTCCGGCGCGATCATCCACGCGGCCCTCGAGATCGCCGCACGCCCCGAGAACGCCGGCAAGCGGATCGTCGCCATCGTGTGCGACACCGGAGAGCGCTACCTGTCGACGGTGCTCTTCGAGGGGCTCACTGCGTGAATCGTCCTCTTCGACGAGGCGTGCTGCGGACCATCCGGGAGGACCTGTCCGCAGCACGCCGCGGTGACCCCGCTGCCCGCGGCGACCTGGAGAACGCGATCGTCTACTCCGGGTTGCACGCCATCTGGACGTACCGGGTGACCCACCGTCTCTGGAACGCGCAGGGGCTGCCCGGATCCCGGTTCGCGGCTCGCCTGCTCGGGCAGGTCGCACGGTCGGTCACCGGCATCGAGATCCACCCCGGCGCGCGCATCGGCCGTCGGTTCTTCATCGACCACGGCATGGGCGTCGTGATCGGCGAGACCTCGGTCATCGGTGACGACGTGCTCGTGTTCCACGGCGTCACCCTGGGCGGACGCGGGGGCGACCACGGCCCGGGGGCCCGACGGCACCCGGTGGTGGGGGACCGCGTGGTGCTCGGCGCCGGGTCGTCGTTGATCGGGGCGATCACGATCGGTCCGGACTCCGTCGTCGGTGCCAACACGGTGGTCACGAAGGACGTGCCGGCGGGGTCGGTCGTCACGGGTGTCGCCGGGACTCCGCGTCCCCGGTCCGGGCACGAGGGCGTCCCGACGCTCTGAGCGCGTCGCGCCGCCCCGGGCACGCAAAACACCGGTGTTCGCGCATCGCACCGCGGTGTGCGGGTGTTCAGCACGCGAACACCGGTGTCGTGCCGGTGCCACCGAGCGAGTGGGAGCGTCAGCTCTTCTCGCAGGCGATGCCGTCCTTGTCGCGGTCGAGCTTGGTGTTCGCCTTGTACAGGGCGTCGTCCTTCTTCACCGTGCCCTTGAGCGCACGGTAGGTGGTCTTGCCGCCGGAGACGACCTTGTTCTTCGTGACGGACTTCTTGGCGATGCCGCCGGAGTAGACCTTGTGCACCGCGGTGCAGTTGGCGTAGGACTTCGGCGCGGCCTGCGCGGTCGAGGTCCCGCCGACGACGACGGTGGTCGCGAGGACGGCGGTGGCGGCGGCGATGCCGAGGGTACGGATGATGCGCACGGGTTCCCCCTGGAACTGGTGGTGATCGCGCGAGCGACCGCCGCGTCGGGTGCGCGGCGTGGTGATCCTACGACGTGATCGACACTCATGACCTGCCCCCGAACGGGGTGCGCTGTCGGCGGCCTGCGGCATCCTGGTCACATGGACGGCGAGCAGCTGCACGACATCGCGAGTCGCACGGCACTGGGGCTGCCGGCGGCCGTCGAGACCCAGCCGTTCGGCGAGGGCTCCGTGGTCTACAAGGTCGTCGGCAAGATGTTCGTGATGGTGACCGAGGTGCGTGGGACCCCGATCGTGAACCTCAAGTGCGCGCCACCGCACGGGGCAGCGCTCGTGCGCGACAACGACGAGATCACGCCCGGGTGGCACATGAACAAGCGGCACTGGATCACGCTGACGCCGGGCAATGGCATCGACGAGACCCTGGTCGAGGACCTCGTGGCGAACGCCTACGACCTGGTCGTGGCCGGGCTGCCCGTGGCGAAGCGTCCGATCGACCCCTCGCGCGGCGTGCTGCCGAGCTGATCGGGCCCGACTGGCTCGACCGGCTCAGGCCCGCGCCGCGACCTTCGACAGGTCGTGGACGACCTTCGGCGCCAGCCGTTCCCCCGACTCGAGCACGGCCCGTGCTCGATCGGGCGCCAGGTCGCCGAAGATCTCGCCGATGGTCACCCCGTGTTCCGGCCGGTGGATCACCTCGACGGGGTCACCCGCGGCGAGCGAACCGGACTTGACGACGCGGAAGTACGCCCCGGGCCGACCCTCGTCGGCGAACCGCTTCACCCACCCGTCGATCCCCATGCGCCGGGCGAAGGTGCCGCAGGGTGTGCGCGGGACCGTCACCTCGAGCACGAGGGTGTCGCCGATCCGCCAGCGTTCCCCGGTCACGGCCCCGGTGACGTCGATGCCGCTGGTGCGGAGGTTCTCGCCGAACAGGCCGGGCGGGACCTCGCGTTCGAGCAGGTCGGCGAAGTACGCGGCGTCCTCGTCGGCGTAGGCGTACACGGCCTGGTCCACACCGCCGTGGTACTTGCGGTTCGCCTGCACGTCGGCGCGCAGGCCGAGCGGCCGGACCCGGACGCTGCCGGTGACCGGACGCTTGTCGATGGCGGTGACGCCGATGATGCCGGAGTCCGGCAGCAGGCGGTCGACGCGGCAGACGGCGGTGACGAGCGACATGGGATCAACTCTGGTGCACACACGCCCGCGCACCAAGCCGTGCCCGGCCGGATCGGGATGAATGACCCAAGCGGTCGCCGGAGCGCCGGTCCTACGGTGAAGGGGCTTCGGTCTCCCGCCGAACGGGAGGCAGCGGCCAGTCCGCGTCACATGTGGAGCAGAAACTCACGGAGGTTCACGATGGCGTTCGTCACCACGAGCGATGGTGCAGAGATCTTCTACAAGGACTGGGGGCCGCGCGATGCGCAGCCGATCGTCTTCCACCACGGATGGCCCCTGTCGTCGGACGACTGGGACGCGCAGATGCTGTTCTTCCTGGGCAAGGGCTACCGGGTGATCGCGCACGACCGCCGCGGGCACGGGCGTTCGTCGCAGATCGGCACCGGTCACGACATGGACCACTACGCGAGCGACACGGATGCGGTCGTGCAGCACCTCGACCTGCAGAACGCGGTCCACATCGGGCACTCCACCGGTGGTGGCCAGGTCGCACGGTACGTCGCGCAGTACGGCGAGCCCCAGGGCCGGGTCGCCAAGGCCATCCTGGTCTCGTCGGTGCCCCCGATCATGCTGCAGAGCGACACCAACCCGGAGGGCACGCCGATCTCGGTGCTCGACGGGTTCCGGAGCGCCCTCGCCGCGAACCGCGCCGAGTTCTTCCAGGCCGTCGCCGAGGGCCCGTTCTACGGGTTCAACCGTCCCGGCGTGGAGGTCTCCGCCCCGGTGGTCGCGAACTGGTGGCGCCAGGGCATGACGGGCAGCGCCCTGGCCCACTACGAGGGCATCAAGGCGTTCTCGGAGACGGACCAGACCGAGGACCTCAAGGCGATCTCCGTCCCGGTCCTCGTCACGCAGGGCGACGACGACCAGGTCGTGCCGTACAAGGCGGCCTCGCTCAAGCAGGCCGAGCTGCTCAGCAACGCCACGCTCAAGATCTACGAGGGGTACCCGCACGGGATGCTGACGACCCACGCGGACGTCATCAACCCCGACCTGCTCGCCTTCATCCAGCAGTAGGGCGAGCCGACCGGCAGGAGGACGAGCCGACACGCAGGAGGGCGAGCCGACACGCACGACGTCGGGGGCGCGCACCGGAACCGTCCGGTGTGCGCCCTTCGGTGTGTGACGAACGCGGTGCGGGATGCGTCCCACCAGTACCCGTCCGACGACGGTGGACGGACGCACCCAGCCGTTCACCATCCACCACCAGTAGAAGGAACGCGTGCACCACCAGTCCCTCGCCGAGCTCGACGACGCGGTCCTCGCCGGCCGGTCGTCCGACGGTGACGTCCGGGCCTTCGAGGTCCTGATCCGTCGCCACACCCCGCTGCTCCGCGCCTACGCCCGTCGGACCCTCGGTTCCACCGACGAACTCGACGACGTCGTGCAGGAGACCTTCATCACCGCGTGGGACCGCCTCGACTCCCTCGAGGACCTCGCGCGCGTGAAGTCGTGGTTGATGCGCATCCTGAGCCGGAAGTGCCTCGACCGGATCCGCGCGCGGCGCGTCCACGACGACGTCACCGAGCTCGAGGTCGCCGCGCCGGCCGACGACGCACCCGACCGGGTCGCCGAGGCGCGCTCGCGCGAGGACGCGGTCGAACGTGCGCTGGCCGAACTGCCCGAAGCCCAACGACGGTGCTGGATCATGAAGGAGGTGCTCGAGTACCGGTACGACGAGATCGCCGCCGAACTCGACCTGCCACCCTCGACGGTCCGGGGACTGCTGTCCCGAGCGAGGAAGAACATGATCCGACTCATGGAGGGATGGCGATGACCGACCACGACGGCATCCGGCCGGACCTGCCCGACAGCCCGGAAGCACTCGACGCCCTCGAACGCGGTGACCTCGACGGCCACTCGATCGACGAACTCGCCGACTACCTCGACGCCGGCATGCAGCCGGCGGACCCGAGCATCGACGACTCGCCCGCCTGCCAGAACGCCCTGGCCGCGATCATCCGCGTCCGCCACGCGTCGCTCCGCTCGCTCGAGGCGGCCGCCCGCGACGAGGCCCCGGCCGACGAGTCCTGGATCAGCGGCGTCCTGGCGAACATCTCGATCGAGTCCCGCTCCGGTCGCGACGTCCCGCTCCGCCCCCTGTCCGAGACCGAGCGCCCGGTGATGACCGAGGGCGCCATCCGGTCCCTCATCCGCCGCACCGGCGACGAGGTCCCGGGCGTGCTCGTGGCCCGCTGCCACCTCGACGGCGACGTCACCGAACTCGCGTCCCCGATCCGGGTGGTCGTCGAGATCGCGATCGCGTCCGGTCCGTCGATCCCGGCGACCGCCGAGCTGGTCCGCGCCGCCGTGGCCGGCGCCCTGGCCGAGCAGACCGACCTGCTCGTCGAGGCGATCGACGTCGTCGTCCGCGACCTGCTGCCGGACCCCGAGCCCGGCACCGACGAGACAGGCACCGACGAGCCCGGCACCGACCCGGAGGAGGCCCGATGAGCACCACCGACGAGACCCTCGCCGCGATCGAGGCCGCCGTCCTCGAGGTCCCCGGCGTCACCGACCTGTACCGCTCCCGCCCGACGGTCGCGAGCGCCGTGCAGGCGGTCCGCAGCATCGCCACGAGCACCGGACCGCTCCGGATCGTCGTCGACGACGACGCCGTGCGCATCGTCATCGGCACCGACGGCTTCCGCCCGGCCCCCGAGGTCGCCCGCGCCGTCCACGACGTCGCCCTGGCGACCGCCGCGGCACACGGCCTGGCGCTCAGCCGCGTCGACGTGCGCGTCGCGCGGGTGGGCTGACCGCGACCACAGACCGGACGGGAGGCCCGTGGCGACGCCGCCACGGGCCTCCCGTCCGCCGTGGGCGCAGCTGATCCCGCCCGGCGCGACCCGACGACGCCTCCGGTGCCGAAGGAGACCCTCGCAGGACCACGTGCAGCGCGCCGGCAGTCCGTAGCGTGCTCGTGAGGGAGCGGCAGCAGTTCCGCACCGATCGTCGTCGCACGGACCGGAGGAACCATGGAGACCGACGCCGCCGTGGTCCCGTCACGTCGCGTCCGCGTGTACGGACGGCCGTTCGACGCGGACTCCTACGCCCTGCGGGACTTCCTGTCGCGCTCCGTGGTGCAGTTCGACTGGTTCCCGGTCGACGTCGGCGGGGTCGGGGGCGCCGTCCGGATCGATCCGTCGCGGCTCCCGCTCGTGGTGTTCCCCGACGGCACGGAACTGGTCGCACCGACCCTGCGCGAGGTCGCCGACCGGCTCGGGTGGATCCACGCTCCGCGCCGCCAGGAGTACGACCTGTCGATCTACGGTGCCGGTCCGGCGGGGCTGTCCGCTGCCGTGTACGCCGCGTCCGAAGGGCTCGACGTCGTCCTGCTCGAGCGGGACGCCGTGGGCGGGCAGGCCGGATCGAGCAGCCTCATCGAGAACTACCTGGGGTTCCCCGAGGGCATCGCCGGGGCGGACCTCGCCGAGCGTGCCCGGGAACAGGCGGTCCGGTTCGGCGCCGAACTCCTGGTGATGCGCGAGGGGGTGCGCGGGGTCTTCCACGACGGCCGCATCCACGCCGACCTCGCCGACGGCGGCCACGTCGTCGCCCGTGCGAACATCTGCGCGACCGGTGTCGAGTGGCGTCGGCTCGGGCTGCAGCGCGAGCAGGAGCTGCTCGGCTGCGGTGTCTACTACGGTGCCGGGACGAGCGAGGCGGACGGCTGCGCCGGCGAGCAGGTCTTCGTGGTCGGCGGGGCGAACTCGGCGGGCCAGGCGGCGATGAACCTGTCCCGGTCCGCGGCGCACGTCACGATGCTCGTGCGGGGAGCGTCGCTGTCGGCCACGATGTCGGAGTACCTGAGCGCCAGGATCGCGGCCGCACCGAACGTGACGGTCCGGACGGGCTGTCGGGTCTCGGCGCTCCACGGAGACACCCGACTCGAGTCGATCGAGGTGACCGACGGCGACGGGGCCACGGTGTCGCTGCCGGCCTCGCGGTTGTTCATCTGCATCGGCGGACGACCGGACACGAGCTGGGCCGAACAGACACCCATGGTCCGTGACCGCCTCGGGTACCTGGTCACCGGCCCGGACCTCGACGCCGTCGACGGCTCGCTCGACCAGTGGCCGCTCGAGCGTCGTCCGTTCTGGCTCGAGACGAACGTGCCGGGGTCCTTCGCCGCCGGGGACGTCCGCGCCGGGTCCGTGAAGCGCGTCGCCGCAGCGGTCGGCGAGGGCGCCATGGCCGTGACCTTCGTCCACCGCCACCTGGCGACGAGCGACTGACCGAGGAGTCCCGTGATGCCCGACGAACCCGACACGACACTGCCGACCGCCGCCGAGTCGATCACGTCCCTGGACCGGCCGACCGCCTTCTTCAACGCGCTGATGACCGAGCACTTCGTCCTCGAGAGCGCGCGGAGCATCACGGTCAGTGAGTCGAGCAGTCGCTCCTCGCTGTACCTCACGACGCTCTCGAGCTCGCTCGTCGCCTTCGGGTTCCTCGCGCACACGCCCTTCGCGCTCGGGTTCCTCGGCGCGATCATCCCGGTGATCGTCCTGCTCGGTGCGTTCACCTACGAACGCCTCGTCGAGACCTCGCTCGAGGACGTCGCCGCGCTCGCCGCGATGCAACGGATCCGTCGCTACTACGGTCGGCTGCTGCCCGAGGCCGACACGTACTTCCCGATGCCCCGCGGGCGACACGCGGCGAACGAGCTGCTCGACATCGGCCGGGCCCCGTCGTGGTACCGGCTGCTGTTCACGATGTCGTCCGCGATCGCGGTGGTGAACTCGATCGTCGCCGGCGCCGGGGTCGCCATCCTGGTCGACCAGCTCGGCGTCGACGACCCGGGTTCGATCGCGTGGGGCGTCGGATCGGCGGTGGTGCTGGCCGTGGCACACCTGTCGTACCAGGTCCGGTCGCACACCACGATGCACGAGGTGATCGCCCGGTCGGAGGCGCTCGACACCGACCGCAGGCTGCCCTGACCGGTCGCGGCCGGTCGCGGCCGGCCGCGACCGGTGTCAGCGTCGATCGGCCAGCTGCTCCGACCAGTCGCGGGGGAGCCGGTCGGCCGGACCCGGGACCGACTGGGCCGTCGGGTGCGCCTGCGGGTCGGCGAGGCGGGGTCCGTCCACGAAGTCCTGCGTGACGAAGTCCCAGAACCACCCCTCGCCGGGCTCGAACGACTGCATGACCTCGTGCCCGGTGACCGCGAAGTGCGCGGTGGCGTGCCGGTTCAGGGAGTCGTCGCAGCAGCCGACGTGCCCGCAGGCGGCGCACCGACGCAGGTGCACCCACCACGAGCCCGTCGCGTCGCACTCCACACACCCCGTGCCGGACGGGGGGACGGACGGGGAGACCATGGTCGCGCGTGCAGTCATGGTCCAACCGTGCGCCGCGCACCCACCGGAGCGCTTGAGTCAAACGGCGCTGGTCCCGCGCGGGCGGACTTCCTACGGTCGAACCGAGGCCGGACGAGGAGTGCGTGGTGCGGGAGACGACGGATGACAGGACCACGTCCTTGACGACCCTCGCCACGTGGGCGCAGCAGGTCGTCGACGATCCTCGGCACCGACGACCGGCCGTCCACGTCCCGGTCGCCGTCGCGGACCTCGGTCGACACGGCACCGTGGGGCTCGGTGCGCTCGCCGGCACCGGCACCGGCACCGGCACCGCCGACGGCCTGGTCGTGTTCGACCGCCGGTGCTTCCGGATGCTGCCGGACGGCGCCGCAGCGGTCGCGGACACGGCCGACCCGGTCGCGTTCGCGGTCGTCTCGACGTTCTCGCCCGACCTGGTGGTGACGGTCGCGTCGGTCGCCTCCGTTGCCGACCTGGAGGCCCGGATCGCCGCCGTCCTGCCGCCGCGCGACTTCGCGGTGGCCGTCTCGGTCGACGGCGTCTTCGACGAGGTCCGGACCGAGGACGGCACGACCGGGACGACGGTGCACCGCGCGGTGGCGGGGCGTCTCGTCGGCTTCCGGACGCCGGGCCCGGGCGGGGTCCGTGCCGACCTGCACCTCGGGTTCCTCGACGCCACCCGCACCCGCGCCGGAGCGCTCGCCGGGTTCGCGGGGTTCTCCGGGCGGATCGAGCTCGGCTTCTCCACCGCGCCGCACCTGGCGGTTCGTGCGCTCGGTGCCGGGTTCGACGACGACCGCGATGTGACCCGATGTGACCCGGAGTGACCCGGTGCGGCCCGGCGCTGCCCGACCGGAGGTCAGCCGGAGCGGTGCTGCCGGAACCGCGCCGCGAGCTCCCGGCGGGACGCCACGCCCCACTTCGTGTAGACGTGGCGGACGTGGCTCGTCACCGTGTGGGTCGAGATGAACAGGTCGGACGCGATCTGCTGCGTCGTCAGGCCGGCGGCGACCCGTTCGACGACCTGGGCCTCGCGAGCGGTGAGCCCCGGGAGTCCCGAGGCGCCCGACGCAGCGGGGTCGGCGGTGGCCGCCCGGACGGTCACGCCGACGCCCCGCAGGTGCCGCCGCGACCGTTCGGCCTCGCGCAGGGCACCCGCACTGTCGAACAGCTCCGTCGCCTCCCGCCACACCTCGACGGCCGCGGGCACGGAGCGCCGCCGCAGGGCGCTCCCGAGGTCTTCGAGCGCCGCGGCCAGCACGAGCCGGCGGTCGACCCGGCGCAGCCGCTCCACCGCCGCGCCGAGGTGCTCCACGGAGTCGTGGACGAGTCCGTGCACGTGCAGCCAGGTCCCGCCGCACAGGTCGTTGTCCGGGTTCGCCGTGGCCCGGAGCCGTGCCACTCGTTCGATCCGCTCGAGCCGGTCCCGTCGGCCCCCACGGATCGCGATGCGCGCGAGGTGGACGTCGTCGGCGAAGTCGGCCGGGCTCGACATCGACGCGATCGGTTCCTCCAGGCTCCGCCACGCCACCTCGCTGCGGTCGACGGCGGCCCGGACATCGCCGTGTGCGTCCGCTTCGAGTGCCAGCAGCCACGAGCCGGAGCGTGCGAAGGCCGGATCGGCGTGCAGGGCCTCGGCGAAGTGCCGCGTCCGGTCGGCCGCTGAGCGGTCGCCCTGCAGCAGCGCCGTGCGGAAGAGGACCGTCCCGGCCGTGAGCGCAGCGAACTGACCGAGCTCCAGGTCCTCGGCCAGGTCGAGGACCGACTCGGCCGACGTCTTGGCGTCCTCCAGGCGGCCCTGGTCGAAGAGCACCCGCGTGCGCAGCATCATCCAGGCGGCGGTCGGGCGGGCCAGGTGGTTGCGACGGGTCTCGATGGCGTTCGCCTCGGCGATGCGTCCGGCTCGGTCGGTGTCGCCGAGTGCACCCGCGAGGAACGCCACCCAGAGTCCCTCGGGCAACCAGGTGCTCGACGAGCCCCCGGTGGCAGCGATCCGGCTCATCGCCGACGTGATCGCCTGCGTCGCGTCCGCGAACCGGCCCTCGTTGAAGGCGAGCACGGACGCGCTGGCCTCGAAGGTGGCGACGGCGACCGGGTCCGCGTCACCGTCGCCCGTCGCCCGGGCCTCCCGCAGCGCGGTCGCGAGGTCCGCGTGCTGCCCCGCCTGGGCGAGGTTCAGCGCGCGGACGGCGAGCAGACGGGACCGCACACCGGCGCTCACGCCGGGCAGGGCCAGTGCGGACTCGACCGTCCGTAGCGCTTCCGGCGTCGAGCCCTCGGTCTGCAGCCGCGCCAGGGTGAGGTGCAGGCGTGCGTCGTCCTCCGGGGCGAGGCGGCCCCGCAGGTCGTCGAGCAGCGCGCGGGCCTCGGCCGTCCGACCGCTGTGCCAGAGCAGCGGCAGGACGTCGACGACGATACCGGGCAACGCCGGGGTGCCGTGCGCGACGTCGGCGGCGCAGAGGGCGAGCGCGCCGGCCTCGGTGGGATCCGTGCTCGCGAGGTCGATCGCCACCGTGCGCAGGACCTCGGCGGCCCGGACGTCCCCGCGCTGCGCCACCGCGGCGATGCGCGCGGCGATCGAGACCGGTGGGACACCCTGCCGCAGGAGTTCGTCCACCGCTTGCCGGAGCAGGTCGTCGCGGACGGCCGCGGGGATCATCGACTCCGCCGCCTCGCGGAGGACGTCGTGGCGGAACGACAGGTCCGTCCCGTCGTCGACGAGCACCCCCGCCTCGATCGCCTCCTGCAGCCCGGGGAGCAGTCGCTGCACCGGCTGGTCGAGCATCGCCGACAACGACCGCACCGAGAACGAGCGTCCCAGGGTCGCTCCGACCTGCACGAGCTGCTGCGTGGGCTTCGACAGGCGTCGGAGGCCCTCGCGGATCGACGCACCGAACCTCGCCGGCAGCGCGGCGCCCGGCATCGTGGCGACACCGTCCGCGATCGCCAGCAGGCCCTCGTCGACGAGCCCGCGGACGAGTTCGGCGACGAGGATCGGGATGTGCTCCGTCCGGCGCGCCGCACGGAGGACCGAGCCGTCCGGCGTCGCGCCGATCAGGTCGGCGATCATCGCGGCCGTGGCCTGTTCGTCCAGCGGGTCGAGGTCGACGAGCCGTCCCGTCGCGGCGAGCTCGTCGACGGTCGCCGTGACCGGCGGGTCCTGGTGTTCGGTCCGGACCGCGACGACCCAGAGCACGGGGACGTCGGCGAGCCGGCGCGACAGCGATCGGAGCACCGCCAGGGTCGTCGTGTCGCACCACTGCAGGTCCTCGACGACGACCACGACGCCGTTCGACGCCGCGGCCCGCTCCAGGTCGTCCTGGAGCTGCTGGAGGAGCCAGTACCGCGCCTCCGGGTCCAGCGTCACCGCGCTGAGCCGGACGCGGTCGGAGATCGGCCGGGTCCCGGCGCCGAGCGCGTCCATGATCGGTGCGAGCGGGATCAGACGTGCGTCGCGGTCCGTGCGACCGACGGCCACGCGGAGGCCGGCCGTGGTCGCCTGGTCGACGACGTCCTCGAGCAGACGCGACTTGCCGACGCCCGCAGCGCCGCGGACGACGAGCACGTCACCCGCGCCCCGTGCCAGACCGGCCAGGGCATCGGCAACGACTGCCTGCTCGACGCTCCGGCCACGGATGGGCAGCCCGCTCCGTGGCACGGCGGACACCGGCACGGAGACCTCGTCTCCGCGGGGGAGCAACTCCTCGTCCGTCAACACGGCGGCCACCAGTCCTCGTCGGTGGCTGGAGTCTACGAACGGACCGCGGGCTCGCGACGGGCCCTGCCGTTACCCCGGCGACGGGTTCCGGTGACGTTCCCGGGTCGTCCGTCCGGGGTGTCGCGGGTGACGGCGGGAGCATCCGGGGCCCACGGGGCGGGCGGCCGGCGAGGGTGTCCCTGACAGGGTCACGTCCGGGCGTCGCCCGTCGCGTCGCCTCCCAGTCGCAGGAGTGCATCCCGGAGTCCGGCGCGCGTCGTCACGCCGAGCTTCGGGAACAGCCGGTACAGGTGCCCGCTCACGGTGCGCGGCGAGAGGTACAGCTGCCCGGCGATCTGCTTGTTGGTCAGTCCGGCCGCGGCGAGGGACGCCACACGGCGTTCCTGTTCGCTCAGGTCGACCGCCTCCAGCGCCGTCGGCAGCGGACGGGCGGCACCGGCTGCGCGCAGCTCGCGTTCCGCGCGGGCCCGCCAGTCACCGGCACCGAGCACCTCGAAGGCGCGCGCCGCCATCCGGAACTGGCCCCGGGCCTCCAGGGCGTGCATCCCGCGACGCAACCACTCGCCGTAGGCCAGGCGGACGCGGGCCACCTCGAACGGCGAGACGTCGCCGTCGACGCTGGCCAGCGCGTCCTCGAAGAGGGCGCGGGCTCCGTGCGTCTCGTCGACGACCGCTCGGCAGGCGAGCAGCACCAGGGAGCGGCGCGGGGTCGGCTGGTCGGTGAACGCCCGTTCCGCCCGGGCCACCAGTGCGGCACCGTGGTCGGCCAGGCGGAGCCGCGCAGCCGACTCCACCGCGTCGAGCAACTCGATCGGTCCGTAGCTGCTCTCGAGCCACCGCCCCGCCCTGCCCGATCGCGTCGCCGAGCGGCTGTAGGCCTCCTCGAACCGTCCCGTCGCGACGTCGAGCGCGGCGCGGGCGTGCTCCGCAGCCCGGGCGACCAGCGGCGTACCGTGCTGCGCCGCCCACCGTGCTGCGCGGTCGGCCTTCCGTGCCGCCTGCTCCGGCTCGCCCTGCACGGAGAGCACCAGTGCCTGCAGCGCCTCGGTCAGCGCGACGAGCGTCCCGGCCTGCCAGCGCTCGGCCGCTCGGTGCACGTGGTCGAACGCCGCCCGCGCCGCGTCGAGCCGCCCCGCCTGGTAGTGCGTCACGGCGGCACGGCACGAGCTGAAGTAGCCGAGGAGCCCGGCGTCGCCCGCTCGTCGGAGCACGGTCTCCACGTGGTCCCGGCGCGGATCCGTCGAGTCGAGCAGCGTCCACGCGATGTGCAGTGCCACGGCCTTCCAGGGCCGCGCGTCGGCAACCGATGCCTGCACCTCGCGGTACAGCGCGGCACGCTCGTGCTCGGTCCGGCCGGAACCGTCGACACAGTCCTCGACGAGCCGCAGCACCGGGTCGAGGTCACGGTCGGCGGTCAGCGCCAGCGCTTCGCCCCACCAGGAGTCGTGCCCGCCGAGGTAGCAGAGCACGTGCAGCGTCGCGACCAGGACGTCGTCGGTGCCCGCCCGGTCGGACTCCCGGAGCGCGGTCAGGACGGTCCGCCTGCCGGCGTGCACGTCACCGGACCGGACCGCCCGGACGAACTCGACCGCCGCCACCAGCGACGGATCGGGTCGGGTGCCACGGCGGACGGCCCGTTCAGCCTCGGTGTCGACGAGACCGAAGTCCCCGGTGAAGGCGGCCGTGACGGTGACGGAGACGTCGGCCGACGGCATCCGGGTGACCGATCCGGCCAGGGCCCGGCCCTCGCGCACCGCGACCACCACGACCGTCCCGAGGTCCCGCGCCAGTGCGGCGAGCAGGTCGTGCAGCACGGTCCTGGCGTCCTCGTCGAGCGCGTCGAAGTCCTCGACGAGCACGACGCTGCGGGTGGGCCCCGGTGCCCCGGCGTCGTGCGCCCGGACGAGGGCGAGCCACGGGGCCAGCGACGCGGCCTCGATGACGGGGTCACCGCCCACCGCACGCCACCGGACGACCGTGTGGCCGTCCGCCCGGGCGGCGTCCGTGATGTCCGCGAGTGCCCGTGCCCGGGCGGACGCGTCCGGTCCGGTGACGACCACGAAGGGATCGGTGCCGCCGGACGGCGAGCGCAGCGCTCGCCCGGTGCCGTCGTCGTGCGCCGGTCGTGCGTCCGAGATGCTGATCGTCGTCGTCGCTCCTGGATCGTCGGTCGACCGCCGCCCGGGAGGCCCGTGGCGGCTGCTCCGGACGCTAGCGACGACGACGCGGTCACCACATCACCCCGTGGTCGCGCGGGCATCCCCCCTTGCGGAGCGGGTCATCCGACTCAGGCGTGATGGGGTACCGGGTGGCGATGCTCGACGGGAGACACCCCACGGCACCGAACCGCACCGTCAGGACGGCTGCGGAGGAAAGGCGGACACCATGGCCTCCGTCCACGGCGCACCCTGATGCCCGGCGCACCGGGCAGCCGCGTCCCCATCGACGCGCAGAGCGTCGACGCACCGCTCTCCCGTTCGGCGGTGTTCCTGACCCTCGACGTCGGGCCGGACGACGACGACCTCGATGCCGTCCGCGACGTCCTCAGCGACCTCGACGGCCTGCTGAAGACGGTCGGGTTCCGCGACCTCGACGCGCACCTGTCCTGCGTCGTCGGCATCGGGGCGGTGGCGTGGGACCGGTTCTCGCCGCACGCCCGCCCGGAGGCGCTGCACCCGTTCCCCGCGCTGACCGGGCCGGTCCACTCGGCGCCGTCCACCGGGGGAGACCTGCTCTTCCACATCCGGGGTGAACGCACCGACGTCTGCTTCGAGTTCGAACGCCTGCTGCTCGCCGCGCTCGGGGACCACGTCACCGTGGTCGACGAGGTCAGCGGCTTCCGGTACTTCGACACCCGCGACCTGCTCGGCTTCGTGGACGGCACGGCGAACCCGGTCGCGCAGGACCTGGCAGCCTCCGCACTCATCGGTGCGGACGACCCGGACTGGGCCGGTGGCAGCTACGTCGTCGTCCAGAAGTACCTGCACGACCTGGCGGCGTGGAACGCCCTCGGGACGGACGCGCAGGAACGCATCATCGGCCGGTCGAAGTCGGACAACGTGGAGCGGGACAGTGCCACCGAGGTCCGGCCCTCGCACAAGTCGCTCGCGACCATCGTCGACGACGACGGGGTCGAGCACGACGTCCTCCGCGACAACATGCCCTTCGGTCGACCCGGCAGCGGGGAGTACGGCACCTACTTCATCGGCTACAGCGGTGAGCTCTGGGTGCTCGAACGGATGCTGGAACGGATGTTCGTCGGCGATCCTCCCGGGACGTACGACCGGCTGCTCGACTTCTCGCGCGCGGTCACCGGAGCGACGTTCTTCGCCCCCGCACGCGATCGTCTGGTGGACCTCGCCGCGCTCGCGGCACCACCGTCGCCGTCCGTGGTGGCGGCTCCCGACGCCACCGGTCCCGGTCTCGGCATCGGTTCACTCCGCAGCACGGAAGGGCACACGCCATGAACCACCTCCTCCGCGAACTCGCGCCGTTCGGTGCCGACACCTGGGCGGTGCTCGACGCCGAGGCCCGTGACCGGCTGGTCCCGGCGCTCGCCGCACGGCGCATCGTCGACTTCGACGGACCGCGCGGCTGGCAGTGGTCCTCGGTGGACCTCGGCCGCACCGACGCGGTGACCGGCGGGGTCGCCGACGGCATCACCGCACGGCGCCGCCGGGTCCTGCCGCTCTGCGAGGTCCGTGCGACCTTCACCGTCGCGCTCGAAGAGCTCGTGGACTCCTCCCGCGGCGCCACCGATGTCGACCTGGGCGACCTCGACGCGGCCGTGCTGCGGCTCGCGGCCCACGAGAACCGGGCGACGCTCCGGGGGTGGCCGGAGGGCGGCATCACCGGGGCCGGGCAGGCGTCGACCCAGCCCGCGCAGTCGCACGACGGCTCGCCGACGTCGTTCCGGGCCGCGGTCACCGCTGCGGTCGCCGCACTCCGCGACGTCGGGGTCGCCGGGCCGTACGCCCTGGCCTGCAGCCCCCGTGACTGGGCGGACATCGTCGAGACCGACGATGCCGGCACACCCCTGCGTGAGCAGCTCGAGGGCATCACCGGCGGTCAGGTCGAGCGAGCGCCCGGCATCGACGAGTCGCTGCTGATCAGTCAGCGCGGCGGGGACTTCGTGTTCACCGTCGGCGAGGACCTGGCCCTCGGCTACCTGGGCCACGACGGCGTCGACGTCACGATGTACGTCGAGGAGACCTTCGCGTTCCAGGTGAACACCCCCGAGGCATCCGTCGTCCTCCGCCGGTCGCTCTGAGGAGCAGGCACGACGGTCGGCCCGACGTGGTCCGATGCCCGCCCGCACCGACGTGCGCGTCGCGCGGGTGGGCTGACCGCGACCACGCAACGGACGGGAGGCCCGTGGCGGATCCGCCACGGGCCTCCCGTCCGTCTGCCGGTCGCCGTCGCGACCCGCGCCGATCAGTAGAAGTTGTTCGCCTGCGAGTGCCCCCACGCCGCGCACGGGGTGCCGTAGGCCGAGCTGATGTACTGCAGGCCCCAGGTGATCTGGGTGGTGGCGTTGGTGCGCCAGTCCGCGGCGATCGTGGCCATCTTCGAGCCGGGGAGCGCCTGCGGGATGCCGGTCGCGCCGCCGTTCGCGTTGACGGCCTGGTAGTTCCAGCCGGACTCCTTGGTCCACAGGTTGTCCAGGCACTGGAACTGGTCGGCACCCCAGCCGTACTCCGAGGACGCGAGCGAGCTCGCCGTGGCCTTGGCGCCGGCGACGGTGTTGCCGGCGGCGAGCTTCCGGGCGGCCTCCGCTGCCTCGGCGGCAGCCTTCCGCTCGGCTGCGGCCTTCGCTGCGGCCGCGGCCTTCGCGTCGACGTCCCGCTTGTCCTGCGTGGCGCTGGCCTGCGCGACGTGCGTGGTCGACGCGACCGTCGTCGAGATGCGGTTCGTCAGCGCAGCGCCGGACAGGTCCGGGTAGTCGCTCAGGGCGTCGACGCGCTGTTCGAGCGCCGAGGTGTCGACCTTGTGGTTCGCGGTCTGCATGACGGTCTTCGCCGTGGTGATCGTGGCGGCCGCCTGGGCGCGGTCGAGCGCGGTGCCGCGCAGGGCGGGCTCTGCGGTCGCCGAGGCGCTCGGGGTGCCCGTCGGCATGCCGAGGGCCTCGCCGATGGCGGGCTGCGTGCCGACGGTCAGGGCGCCACCGGCGACGGCCAGGACCGCTGCACCGCCGGCGATCAGCGTCGCGCGGTGCCGCAGGGCCCGGCGCATCCGGCGGGTGGGGGTGTTCAGGGCTTCACGTCGGGTCGAGGCCGTCGTGGTGGGGAGCTCAGGGGTGTGTCGCATCGGTTCCGCAGGTCGGCGGCTCGGTGGGGGAGGGACTCCTGCTCGCACGAACGAGGTCGTGCGGGCACGCCAGAGGCTGGCGGTGTCGGTGACACCGTCGACGACGACGAGGAGTCCTCGAGCCGGTGAGGACCGGACGGTGGTGTGGGGCCCGTCCGTCCGCCGGGAGCAGCCGTGGGGTGGCCGCGGTCAGGCGGAGCCGACACCATGACCGGTCAGACTGGGCAGCGCGTCCAGGAACGCTGGCAGAACGGTCCGTCCACCGCTTGGTAACGGTTCGGTAACGGTCGTGCGGGGCCTAGAAGGTGTGAGGTTCCTGGGCGTGCTCGCCCTGGGCGACACGCTCGAGCGCGGCCAGGGCGCCGGCGATCGCCTGGACGTCCGACTCGTCGAGCTCGGCGATGAGCTCGGCGACGATCCCGGTGCGGTTCGCACGGGCCTGCTCGACCGCCTCGATGCCCTCCGGCGTGGCCGTCACCATGAACGCCCGGCCGTCGCGTGGGTCGGCCTCGCGCTGGATGAAGCCGCGCTGCTCGAGCTCGGTCAGGATGCGGGTCATCGTGGGCTTCGTGACCACCTCGATCCGCGACAGGTCGCCGGGGCGCAGGGGTCCGTGCCGCTGGATCGACGCGAGCGCCGACACGATGCCGTACCCGAGCGAGGCCGAGTCGGTGCGGGCCCGTCGGTTGATCCGACCGACCGCGGCGGCCAGGCGTGCGGCGACCTCGGTACGGTCCGTCGGGCGGGGGTTCATGTGCTGCTCCGGGTGCCTGGTTCAGGTGGTCGCCAGCGATGCTATCGGTCCGCGCGGCCCCGGGACTGGGAGCGTCACGCGCGTGGCCGGGCCGCCGACCGGGAGGCCCGTGGAACGTCGGCCGCCCGCCTCGCGTGGGCGAGACGGGCGGTTCCTGTACGCCGGTACAGGTGGACTCAGTGCTTCTCGCCCGGCAGCTGGTGGATCGCCTCGGTCGCGAGCTCGGCCGCGACGTTGTCGCCGGACTCGGTCGCCGCCCGGAGACGCCGGAAGTCCTCGGTCATCCGGTCCCAGTCGACCAGTTCGTCGAGGTTCGGCAGTCGCAGCCGGAACGCCAGGCCGTCCATCGTGTCGCGGCAGACGCGCTGCAGGTTCTCGTTGCCGCACTCGGCGACGTACAGGGCGAAGACGTCGAGGGCGTCGTGGTTGACGGCGGCGACCTCGTGGGCCTCGAGCTCGGTGATCGTCTTGTCGAGCTGGGCCAGGATCTTCTTCCGGCTCGCCGAACCGAGGCGCGGGACCGCGAGCCGGACCACGCCGCCGAACAGCACGCCGAGGGTCTGCATCGCTTCGATGACCTCGGCGGGGTCCGGCGTCGTGACGCGGGTGTACCGGTTCGGGGCCATCTCGATCAGGCCGGCGCGGGACAGCTGGCTCAGGGCCTCGCGGATGGGTGTCCGGGAGACGCCGAGCCACGAGATGAGCTCGTCGTCGTTCAGCCGTTCCCCGGGCAGGAGCGTGCCGTCCATGATCGCGTCGTGGATCTTGTGGCGGACGGTGTCACGGAGCAGCTGGTGCTCGGTCGGGGCGCTGCGGGGGACCGGCATGCGTTCTCCTTCGGGGGCGGCGGCGTCGGGGCGCCGGGCGAACGGGCACGGTCGACATCGCACGTGCTCGCATCACCGTACCTGATATGACAACGGCGTTGCGGTCGGCTCAGCGCGTGTCAGTGTGGACGTTCAGATGCCGGTCACGCGCGTCGTGCGCGTCGTGCGCGTCGTGCGCGTCGCGCGCGTCACTCGTGTTCCGGGCGCTCTCCGAGCAAGCGGAGCGTGGCCGGGTCCTCGGTGCCGTCGTACCAGCGGTCCAGCACGGCGACGAACGGCTGTGGGTCGGTCGCAACCCGGGCGAAGAGGGTCATCGACGACCGGAGCTTCACCGCGTCGATGCCCCCGAGCAGGGCGTCGGCGGAGCGGGCGGGGGCGTGGTGTGCGACGTCGGTCGCCGTGAGCAGGCGGGGCCCGAGCACCGGGTGCGTCAGGTAGGCGCGGGCTTCGTCCACGCCGGTGATCGCGTAGCGCACGGCCGTGGCGCTCCGCCCCAGACCGGCCAGCTGCGGGAACACGAACCACATCCAGTGCGACGACTTCCGGCCCCGGCGGAGTTCGTCGAGCGCGAGGTCGTACACGCCCTGCTGGGCCCGGACGAAGCGGTCGAGGTCGAACGGGTCGTCGGCCTGTGCGTGCGGCTGCGCGTCCGTCACCGGACGACCCCGCCCCAGCCGTACCGGACGGTCGTGCCGTCGACCACGAGCAGGGAGTCCGGCGCCCGGTCGAACAACCCCGGCATGCCGACGGCGTCGGGCAGGTCGCCCTCGAGCCGGTCGAGCGTGGCCGAACGGGTGGTGAGCACCGGGTGCTGCCGCTGCCAGAACAGGGTCTGCGCCAGGTACCGCGCGTGGATGCCGGCGCGGGTGGTGAGCTCGGCGGCCAGCGGGGTGTCGACGACCTCGCCGGCGGTCACCCGCACCGAGGCCGCGTGCTTCGGCCGCACCGCACCGGTCGGGCGTTCCTGCCGGAGCGACCGCGCCCACCGCACCGGGTGCAGCGCGCGGGTCGGGTGCCGGACGGAGCGGTGCGCCACCGCGTCACCGCGGCGACGGGAACGTGCGTGCGCGAATGTGTACGGCACGCCGAGCAGTGCGTGCGCGGCCACGATGGCGGGCACGTTCGCGGTGTCGACCGTGCGGTAGGTCACCCCGCGCCGCCCCTGGTCGTCCACCGTGAGCACCTCGATCGTGACCTCGGTCATGGTGCCGAGCCGCCCGGCAGACGGGAACGGCGGCACCCGGGTCTCCCGGAACACGTACGCCGACAGCCCCACCCAGGCGCTGCCGTCGACCACGTCCGGACGGGTCCCGCGGGGGACGAGCCGCTGCAGCGACGCCGGGTCGTGCCGCCAGTGCGCGAACACGATGTCCTCCCAGGCGTGCTGGGTGACCGGGCGGTGCAGCAAGGGCACCGCCGCGCGGGTCCACGACGGCTGGGTCACGGCTTCGGTGCGTGCCGACCGACGCGCATGCTCCAGAGGACCAGCGGCAGCTGCAGGGGGAGCCGCAGGACCCCGATCAGCCGCATCGCTCGGCTCGAGCGGGGGTGGTCGAGCAGGTCGTTCGCCATCTTGACGTTGGCCGGGAACACCGCCGCGAACAGCGCCGCGGCGGCCCACCCCGAGGCACGGCGGGTGGCGGGGAACGCGAGCCCGGCGGCGATGCCCAGCTCGGCCACCCCGGAGGCCAGCGTGGTCAACCGCGGGGGCAGCGCGTCCGGCACGATCCGGTCGTAGTGGCGCGGGCGTAGGAAGTGGGTGATCCCGGCTCCGCCGAGGATCACAGCCAGGATGGTGGCCGTGCGGTTGGCACGTCGGATCCGCTCACGTCGTCGCATGCGCCCCATCGTGCTCGCCGGTCCTCGGAACCAGGTCAGTGCCGCTTCTCCACGTCAGTGCCCGTTCACGTCAGTGCCCGTTCACGTCAGTGCCCGTTCACGTCAGTGCGGTCGCGACGAGGTCGAGGACCGCCGTCGCCACCTCGGCCTTCGTGCCGGAGGTCTCGCGGACCACCTCGCCACCGGGCACCAGGACCTCGATCGCGTTCTCCTCGCGCTCGAAGCCGGCCGACCAGCCGACGTGGTTCACGACGAGCAGGTCCGCCGGCTTCCGGCTGATCTTGGCGCGCCCGAGCTCGATCCGCGCGTCGCGGTCGGGCTCGGTCTCGGCGGCGAACCCGACGATGATCTGCCCGGTCCGCCGTGCCGCCACGAGGTCGGCGAGCACGTCCGGGTTCCGCACCAGCTCGAGCGTCATGCGCTCGCCCTGGGCGTCCTTCTTGAGCTTCTCGGTGAGCACCTCGGCCGGACGGTAGTCGGCGACGGCGGCGGTCATCACGACGACGTCCGCTTCGGTGGCGGCGGCGTGCACGGCCTCGGCGAGTTCGAGCGCGGACCCGACGGGCACCACGGTCGCGTCCAGCCCGGCGGTCAGCGAACCCTCGACGTTCGCGGCGACGAGGGTCACGGACGCGCCACGACGGACGGCGTCGGCGGCGATCGCGATGCCCTGGCGGCCGCTCGAGCGGTTGCCGACGAACCGCACCGGGTCGAAGGGCTCGCGGGTGCCGCCCGCGCTGACGACGACGCGGACGCCCGCAAGGTCGCCCTGTTCACCACGGGCCCCGGTGCTGGCCGCGGTGCCGGTCTCAGCACTGCGGCGGCCGGCCGGGGCGGGGTGCTGGTCGAGCACGGCGAGTGCTGCGGCGACGATGTCCTCGGGCTCCGCCATCCGACCGATGCCCGCATCGTCGCCGGTGAGCGCGCCGACGACCGGGCCGACCAGGTGGACGCCGCGGTCACGCAGCGTGGCGACGTTCGCACGGGTCGCGGGGTGCTCCCACATCTGCGGGTGCATCGCCGGGGCGACGACGACGGGCGCCTCGGTCGCGAGCAGCGTCGTGCCGAGCAGGTCGCTCGCCAGGCCGTGCGCCATCCGGGCGAGCGAGTCGGCGGTGGCCGGGGCGATGACGACCAGGTCCGCCCGGCGACCGAGCGCGACGTGGCGCACCTCGGCGACGTCGTCCCACACGCTCGTGGTGACGGGGTTGCGGCTGAGGGCCTCGAGCGTCGGCAGCCCGACGAAGCGCAGGGCGCCCTCGGTCGGGACGACGTGCACGTCGTGGCCGCGCTTGACCAGGTCGCGGACGACCCCGACGGCCTTGTAGGCGGCGATGCCCCCGGTGATCCCCAGGATGACGGTCAGGGTGCGCTCTGCTGCTGCGTTCACCTGGCTCACGCTACCGGGGCCACGTGCGAGGATCGACGGCATGTGCACCGTCGTCGTCCGCGTCGACCCCGGGGCTGCATGGCCCGTCACCGTGCTCGCCCTGCGGGACGAGTCGCCCGAGCGCCCGTGGGACCCGCCCGCTGCCTGGTGGCCGGACCGCGACCCGGACCTCCGAGGTGTCCGTGACCGCTCCGCCGGTGGTGCGTGGCTCGCCGCGTCCGACCGAGCCGGCCTGGCCGTGGTGCTCAACCGCGCCGAACCCGTGACGAGCGTCGACGGCACGTGGACGACCCGCGGCGTGGTGCCGGTGGACGCCGTCGCCGACGACCTGCTGCCCGGACACGACGGCACGCTGCCGACCACCCGGGCCTTCAACCTGGTGCGCGCCACGGCCGAGGGCGCCTCGGTGCTGACCTGGGACGGCGAACAGGTCCGCACCACCGACCTCGGCCCCGGCGTCCACATGGTCACGCACGGTGCGGCCGACGACCCCGCGGCGCCGCGCATCGGTCGGTGGCTCGAGGCCTTCCGCGCCGTCGACGCCCCGGCCGGCCCGCCGGTGCTCGGCCCGTTCGACGAACTCCGCACCGTGGACTCCGGTGGCGACGCCGGGGACGGCTGGGGTGGCTGGTTCGGCGTGCTGGCGGAGTCCGCAGCGCTGCCGAGCGACCACCCCGACGCGATCCTCCGCGACGTGCACGAGGCCGAGGGGCACATGACGACCCTGTCGATCGTCGCCGCGGCGATCGCGCCGGGCCGCACCGTCCTGCAGCACGCCCGCCTGACCGAACCCGGGAAGCTGGACGGGTCGGTGGAGCTGCACCGCGCCTGACGCTGGCGACGCGACGGACCCGACCCGGGCCTCCCGGCCGTGCCCGCGTCCGTCGCGAGACGCCTCTGTCTCGCCGAGACGCCGCCGAACACGGCGGCGTCTCGTGCGTTCCAGGGCGCCTCGAGATGACGCCGGCGTGCAGCGTGCGCTCCCCACCACCGGACGGGAGGCCCGTGGTGGAGTGACCACGGGCCTCCCGTCCGCCTGTCCCCGCGTTCTCGAGCGCGCGAGACGCCGGCGTGCCCGTTCGACGCCGCCACGTGCACGAGACGCCTCCGGATTCGGCGGCGTCTCGTGGAGCTGGAGGCGTCCTGGCGAGACGCCGGCGTCTCGGCTAGAGCGGCGGGCGCGTCCCGGTGAGGTCCTCGGCGACGGCCCAGAGCGAGCGGGCGAGGTCGGCACTCCGCGCGGACCCGGGGATCGACACGGTGGTGGTCGGACCGGTCATGCCGAACGGACCCGAGGGGCCGTAGTACGCGCCTCCAACGGCGTTCGGCCCGACCGCCGCGTACAGCAGCGGCTCGGTGCCCTGCTCGACGGCCTGGGTGAACGGCAGGGCGCGGTTGCTCGACCGCACCGGCTTCGACCGACCGAGCGAGCGTCCCGCGGCCTGCAGGTTCGTCCGGGTGTAGCCGGGGTGGGCGGCGGTGCTGACCAGGGGCACGTCGGCCTCGACGGTCAGGCGGTGCAGGTGCAGCGCGAGGAGCAGGTCGGCGAGCTTCGACTGCGCGTAGGCGCGCCAGCCGTTGTAGCCGCGCTCCCACTGCAGGTCGGCGAAGCGGATCCGGCCGGGGATCGCGGCGAGGCTCGACATCGTGACGACCCGGGGTGCCTCGGCCAGGGGACCGTCGGCGAGGGGCGTGCGCGCACGCAGCAGCGACGGCAGCAGCAGGTTCGTCAGGGCGAACGGGCCGAGGAAGTTCGTGCCGAACTGCAGCTCGAATCCGTCGACGGTCTCGAAGCGCTCCGGCGGGGCCATCACGCCGGCGTTGTTGACCAGGACGTCGATCGGACGTTCCTCGTCGACGATGCCGCTGGCGAAGCGGCGGACGCTCGCCAGGTCGGCGAGGTCGAGTTCGCGGACCTCCACGTCGGCTGCGGGGTGAGCGGCGCGGATGCCGGCGGCGGCGGTCTCGCCCTTCTCGGTGCTGCGGACGGCGAGCACGACACTGGCGCCGGCTCCGGCGAGGCGCAGGGCCGCCTCCTGTCCGGTGCCGCTGTTGGACCCGGTGACGACGATGCGGCGTCCGGTCTGGTCGGGGAGGTTCGGCATGCGGGTGACCGTACTCGTCCGGGCTGGCCGACCCCGGTCCGGGCCCGGTGCGCGCACGCCGCGGCCGTGCTATGTTGATGCAAACGCATGGAAGTGCGACCAGGAGGACACCATGAGCAACGCATTCGGCACCGACCGTCCCTCGGACGTCCCGCCGCCCGCACCCGACCGGATCGGACCGCTGCAGCTCGGCCTCGACACCTTCGGTGACGTCACCGAGCGCGCCGACGGCAGCCTGCAGTCCGACGCGCAGAGCATCCGCGACGTCGTCGACCAGGCCGTCCTCGCCGACCAGGTCGGCGTCGACTTCATCGGCGTCGGGGAGCACCACCGAGCCGACTTCGTCGTGAGCGCCCCCGAGGTCGTCCTCGCCGCGATCGCCGCCAGCACCGAGCGCATCCGGATGGGCTCCGCGGTCACCGTGTTGTCCTCCGACGACCCCGTCCGCGTGTACGAGCGCTTCGCCACCGTCGACGCCCTGTCGAACGGTCGCGCCGAGGTCATCCTGGGGCGTGGCTCCTTCACCGAGTCGTTCCCCCTGTTCGGCTACGAGCTGAGCGACTACGAGGTCCTGTTCGAGGAGAAGCTCCAGCTCTGGTCGGCCCTGCGCGGCGGCGACGCCGTCACCTGGTCCGGCACGAAGCGTGCGGGTCTGGTCGACCAGGACGTCTTCCCGAAGCTCGAGCACGGTGCCATCCCGACCTGGATCGGCGTCGGCGGCTCCCCACAGTCGGTCATCCGCGCCGCGTCGTACGGCCTGCCGCTGTTCCTCGCCATCATCGGCGGGCAGCCGGCCCAGTTCGCCCCGTTCTCGCGCCTGTACCGCCAGGCCCTCGCGCAGCTCGACCTGCCGCAGCAGCCCATCGCGATGCACTCGCCGGGCTTCGTGGCCGCCACCGACGAAGAGGCGGCCGAGCGCTACTGGCCGTACCACAAGGCCGTCACCGACCAGCTCGGCCGGGAGCGCGGCTGGCCGCCCCTCGACGCCGCCGGGTACCGCGCGAGCCTGTCGGCCGGCGGTTCGCTCTACGTCGGCTCCCCGGAGACCGTCGCCCGGAAGGTCGCGCGCAACATGCGGATCCTCGGCGCCTCGCGCTTCGACATGCGGTACGCCACGGGTCGCCTGCCGCACGCCGACATGATGCGCTCGATCGAGCTCTACGGCACCGAGGTCGCGCCCCGCGTGCGCGAGCTGCTGGCGCAGCCCGTCCCCGTCGCCTGACGGTCGCTGGCCCGTCCGGGTCCGGTCCGGTCCGGTCCGCAAAACACCGGTGTTCGCGCTCCACACCCCCCTTCGCGGGTGTTCGGAGCGTGGACACCGGTGTTTTGCGTTCAGGTTCCGGTCCGTGCGGGCGCGCGGGTGACGGCCGGGAGGCCCGGGGCGGCCGCCGAGATCGGCCCACGGGGGCCGCGGGTACGGTCCAGGGCATGTCGTCACGCCCCGACCACGCCTCCGGTCCCGCTGCTGGTCACGCCGCAGGCTCCGCCGTCGAACGCCGGTTCCGCGGCCGGATCATGGGCGTCGGCACCACCTCGGGCGTCCGGATCGTCGTCGGCATGTGGGACCGCTCGCCGTTCGGGCCGTTCACGGACGTGTTCCTCGAACTCCCCGACGGCTCCAGCGTGCTGCTCGCGCCCGACGAGATCGTCGCCGCGTACGTCTCCGGCACCTACCGCTTCGACACCGTCTCGGTCGTCGACGTCCGCGCCCGCCGCACCGCCAGCGGGCTCGAGCTGTCCGCCGGGGCACTGCAGGCCTCGATCGACGTCGGCGGCATCTCGCCGCTCGGCCGGATCCTGCGCATCGTCCCGAAGCCGATCGCCCGCGACCCGCGCTGGCTCGCCGCGATCGACCCCGTGGCACGGCTGCTCGCGCCCGGGTCCGGTACCGCGGGCTCGGCGGGCAACGGCCGGCGCGAGTACTACGGCGTCACCGGGGCGCACGACGTCACCGGGGTGCGGGGGACCTGGGCGGGGGAGCCCCTCGGGGACCTGGCGCCGCTCGACCCGCCCGTGGCGTTCGGCTTCGCCTCGATGCCGAAGATCCCGCAGGTCGTCGACGTCGAGACCACGATCCGCGAACCCGCCTGACGCCGGCTGGCCCGCCCACGGTGCCGCCCGCCGGTTCCGTGCGTGCGCATGTTCCGACGATCCGCGCGTCGATCGACTCGTGTCCGGTCGCTCGATGCACACGCATCCGGTGCGTGTGCATGCAACGACGTTCCACCTGTCGATCGACGCGTGTGGTGTCGCTTCCTGCACACGCATGCACGGCTCGGAGGCCGGCGCGCGCCGGGCGGGGGCGGCGTGGCGGGCGTGCACCGGGCCTCCAGGCCGACCGCGACCGGACCGCGTCGACGCGCCGGGCTGACGCGTCCAGCGCCGGAGGGGCACACTGGTCGGAACGGTACGGCCCCGTGCACCGACGGTCGCACGTCGGCAGGAGCGGGGCGCATGACGCAAAGGAGCACCATGACCGACACACAGACGGACCAGCGCGCCGCCATCTCGGACATCGTCCACGGCGCCCACACGGCACTGCTCACCACGGTGAGCGAGGACGGGAACCTGCACGCCAGGCCCCTCGCGGTGCAGGACAAGACGTTCCACGGGACCCTGCGGTTCCTGGTGCAGGACGGCAGCGAGAAGGTCGAGGACATCGCGCGGAACCCGCACGTCAACGTCTCGATCGAGTCGCAGGGCGGGTACCTGTCCATCGCCGGGACCGCGACCGTGACCCAGGACGACTCGGTCGTCGACGAGCTGTGGTCCCCGTTCGCCGAGGCCTGGTTCCCCGAGGGCCGTCAGGACCCGTCGATCCGGCTGCTCACGGTCGAGGGGGTCTCCGTCGAGTACTGGACCCAGGACACCGGGCCGGTCGGCAGCCTGGTGCAGATGTTCAAGGCGGCGCTCGGTAAGCAGAGCCAGCCGGACACCGGCGACCACGGCACGGTCGAGCTCTGAGGCGCGACGCCTGACGCGTAGCGCGCGACGTCGTCGTCCTGTCCGGACGGCGGCGTTGCGTCGTAGCGGTGCGCCGCGCGCGGTGCTTGTGCTTGTGCGCGGTGCGCGGGCGGCGTGCCGCCGCCTGCGAGGGCTGTGCGTCAGCCGCTCACGGAGGGCCGAGCAGCCACAGCACCGCGACCAGGACCGGCTGCCCGGCCAACGCGGCCGTCACGAAGGTCCACCGCATCCAGGGCTTCGCGACCAGCTCGGGCGACCCGAACAGCGGCGCGAGCGGCATGAGCAGCCGCGGGGTCGAGGCCATCGGCAGCGACACCGCGAAGATGTAGAGCGCGTACGCGGCCGAGTACAGCACCGTCGTGGGCCCGAGCCGCAGCGTCGAGCGGCGGAGCAGCCAGATCGGGTACGTGACGAGCAGGAACACCACGATCAGGATCCCGCCCACGCCGAGCCAGCGGCCCGCGATGAGGAACCACGGCGTCAGCGGCACGAAGTCCACCCGGCCGATGAAGTTCACCCACCACGACATCTCGGTCTCCAGGTAGGCGTTCGGCGTCCCGGTGGCGTGCGAGGCGATCACCGGCCAGGCGAGCCCCGCGAGGACCATGGTCAGCCCCGCGGCGACGACCCGGACCTGCTCGCGGAGTGGGAAGCCCTCGAACACCCGGCCGGTTTCGCGCCGTGCACGGACCCACCGCACGAGTGCGACGACGCCGAGCACGAGCGGGATCGCCAGGGCACCGGGGCGGGTGAAGGCCGCGGCGACGCCGAGTGCCGTCAGTAGTCCGTAGCGCCGACGCTCCAGCGCGAGCAGCGCCCCGAACGACAGCGCGAGGAACATGCTCTCCGCGTACCCGACCTGCAGCAGGAACGACAGCGGACCGCAGCTGAAGAAGAAGACCGCCCACATCGCGGCGGCGTGCCCGGCGCGGTCCCGCACCAGGCGGTGCAGCAGGTAGGTGGCGAGCAGCCCGGCGACGATCGCCACGAGCGGGGCGCCGAGTTCGAACGGCACCCCGGTCGAGGCGGTCAGCGCCCGGATCGTGAAGGGGAACGCCGGTAGGAAGGCCCAGGCGTTCTGCGCGACGTTGCCGGCGGCGTCCAGCGGCAGCGCGTCCGGGTACCCGTGCAGCGAGATCTGCTCGTAGTACTGCCCGTCCCAGGCCACCAGGAATGCACCGAAGCCGTGCTCGTTGCCCCAGATCGCGTTGCCCGGAAGCGCGCGACCGATGAGCGGGTACGCGAGCGCGAGCCACAGGGTCGACAGGACCCGGCCGCCCGTCCAGACTAGCAGGACCGCCGCCCACGCCGGCAACGAGGCAACGGTGTCCAGGACACGTCGTCGACCGCTGGCCGTGCCCGCGGCGACCACGCCTGCACTGTCGGTGCGGCTCACGCGCGAGTTCCTCGGCGTTCGTGTGGTCGGGTCGGCACCCGGCCAGGGTAGTCGGCCCGAGCATGAGGATCGCCCGGAACTGCGCCTGGAGGCCCGTCCCGCGTCGTGTGCGCTGCGTCGCGTCCGGTGGGTGGCGGGTGCGGGGTCCGGCGGATGGTCGGTGCCGCGCCCGGTGTCCCGTCCGGTGTCCCGTCCGGTGGGCGGCCCGTCCGTGACGGCGCGGACGTCCGCGGGCATAGTCTCGGTGGGCGATGACGACGACGGCGACGACACCCAGACGACGGACGCGCAGCACGGCGGTCGCCGTGCTGGTGGCCGGGACCTTCTTCATGGAGCTCCTGGACGGCACGATCCTGGCGACCGCCGCCCCGGCCATGGGGCGTGACCTCGGGGTCGACTCCGCCGCGGTGGGCGTCACGATCACCGCGTACCTCGTGACCCTCGCGGTGTTCATCCCGGTGTCCGGCTGGCTCACCGACCGGATCGGTTCGCGGACCGTCTTCGCCGGGGCCATCGCGCTGTTCACGATCGCGTCGGCCCTGTGCGCGCTGTCCACGGGGCTGGTCGAGCTGACGCTGTGGCGCATCCTGCAGGGGCTCGGTGGAGCGCTCATGGTGCCCGTCGGCCGGCTCGTCGTGCTCCGGAGCGCCGGGCGCGAACAACTCGTCACCGCCATCGCCATCCTGACCTGGCCGGCCCTCGCCGCACCGATCATCGCGCCGTTCATCGGCGGGGTCCTCGTCGAGACGCTGTCGTGGCACTGGATCTTCCTCATCAACATCCCGCTCGGCGTCATCGCCTTCGTCGCCGCCCTGGTGCTCGTGCCACAGGAGCGTGCGGCGCAGCGGGTGCCGTTCGACTGGTTCGGGTCGCTGCTCGCCTGCGTCGGGCTCGGTTCGCTCGTGGTCATGGCCTCGCTGCTCGCGCTCGACGTCGTGCCGGTCACCGCGGTCGTCGTCTCCGGGGTCCTCGGCGCGGTCTGCTGCTGGCTCGCGATCCGGCACTTCCGCCGGGCTCCGCACCCGATCATGGGGCTCGATGCGTTCCGGCTCGAGACCTTCCGGGTGTCGCACGCCGGCGGCGGCCTGTTCCGCCTGGCGGTGTCCGCGGTGCCGTTCGTGCTCCCGCTGCTGTTCCAGGACGCCTGGGGTTGGAGCGCCGTGCTCGCCGGGTCCGCCGTGCTGTGGGTGTTCGTCGGCAACCTCGGCATCAAGCCGATGACGACCCCGTTCCTCCGTTGGTTCGGCTACCGCCCGGTGATCATCGTGTCGTCGGCCGTCGCCGCGCTGACCGTGGTCGCGATGGCGTTCATGACCGAGGGCACCCCGTTCTGGCTGCTCGCCGTCCTGCTCGTCGTCAGCGGTGCCGCCCGCTCGGTGGGCTTCACGGCGTACAACACCATCGCCTTCGCCGACGTCGAGCAGGCCGACATGACCCCCGCGAACACGCTGTCCTCGACGTTGCAGCAGACCGCCGCGGGCTTCGGTGTCGCCGTCGCCGCCGTGGTCATCCGCGCGGCCTCCGGGCTGGGCGGCGACGGGCCGTACGCAGCCGCGTTCTGGGTCATCGCCGCCCTGCTCGTGGTCGCCTGCGTGGAGGGCATCCTGATGAGTCGCACAGCGGGCGACACCGTCCGCCCGGTCCGCCGTGTCCGCGCCTGATCCCGCCGCTGTCCGTTTCCGTCACGGTCACACGGTGGAAACCCGGCAGGCGTTACAGTCTCAGCAACCGTCCGCGGTACCCGAGTACGGTGACCGCGGCAGGGTGACCGGAACACCCGGACAGGAAGGCAGCATGGCCGCGCCAGAGCAGCAGAGCACGATCGCATCAGAGCAGACCGTGCAGCCCACGCAGCTCCGTGTCGTCAGTTACAACCTCCGCGAGCACACCGCGAACAGCGAGCTCGCCGCACTGGCCGAGGCGTCCGACGCCGACGTCCTGTGCGTGCAGGAGTGCGACAGCAACGACCTCGCTCCCTCGATCGGTGGCCTCTCGCTCGCCGCGTCGACCCGCACCAACCGGCTCGGGCTCGCGATCTACAAGCGCGACGACCGCTTCGAGGTGCAGGACTTCAGCATCCACTCGCTGCAGAAGTCGCTGCACGACCGGGTCCTCGCACCCGCGCACGAACGGCTCATCGCGATGCACCTGCGCGACACCGAGGCCGACGCCGAGGTCGTCGTCGCGTCGTTCCACGCCTCGCCCCTGACCGCGACGAACTCCCTGCGCCGCAAGCAGATCGAGGCCGCGCACCAGTTCCTGCGCGAGCTGGCGAAGGACGTCCCCGCGGTCATGGTCGGCGACTTCAACTACCCGTGGTTCCAGACGAACCTGCGCCGCAAGATCGAGCAGGGCGGGTTCGCGCTGTCGCTGTCCGACCAGCCGACGTACCTGCGCTACCGCAAGTTCACGGGCCACTTCGACTTCGCGACGAGTGTCGGCCTGCACATCGCCGGCGTCGAGACCCTGCCGGCCGGCATCTCGGACCACCGCCCGATCCTGGTGCGTGCCCACTACGAGCACCCCGGCGAGACCGGCGCTGTCACCACCGTCGAGGCTCCCGCCGCCTGACCCACGTCGGCGCCGCTCGTGCCGACCGCCGAGGTCGCACGACATGCCGCGTGCGCATCGCCGAGTGGTCGGGAACTGTCGGTTACGGGGGCGTCGGGCGACGGTTCGTGCGACCTCGGCGGAGGTGAGCGGGGAGTCGTGACCGCTCGGCAGGGGGCCTTCGGGCGCGTCGGCGGTGCGTGCCGAGGTCGCACGACGTGCCGCGTGCGTGCCGCCGAGTGGTCGCAAACTGTTGGTTGCGGGGGCGTCGGGCGACGGTTCGTGCGACTTCGGCGGAGGTGAGCGGGGAGTCGTGACCGCTCGGCAGCACGTGCCGAGGTTGCACGACATGCCGCGTGCGCGGCGCCGAGTGGTCGGGAACTGTCGGTTGCGGGTGCGTCGGGCGACGGTTCGTGCGACCTCGGCGGAGGTGAGCGGGGAGTTCCGACCGCTCGGCAGGGGGGCCTTCGGGTGCGTCGGCGGTGCGTGCCGAGGTCGCACGACATGCCGCGGGTGTGGCGCCGAGTGGTCGGGAACTGTTGGTTGCGGGGGCGTCGGGCGACGGTTCGTGCGACCTCAGCGGAGGTGAGCGGGGAGTCGTGACCGCTCGGCGCACGACGCTGGGCGCGTCCGTCCGGGCGGCGACGCACCGGAGGCCCGGTGCCGGTCTCGTGGACCGGCACCGGGCCTCCAGGGAGTCGCCCTCAGAACCCGCGAGCCGCGAGCAAGCGTCAGCGACGCAGCGTCGCCCGCGCCAAGCGGTTGCCGATGAACTGGCCGAGCTGCACGATGACGACGATCGCCGCCACCGAGACGTAGACCACCCACCAGTCGTAGCGCTGCGAGCCGTAGGTGATCGCGTACTCGCCGAGCCCGCCACCACCGATCAGCGCACCCTGCGCCGTCATGTCGACGATGCCGATGTAGATGAACGTGTAGCCGAGGATCAGGGGGCCGAGACCCTCGGGGATGAGCACGGTCAGCAGGATCGAGACCGGGTGCGCACCCGAGGCCCGAGCCGCCTCGACGACGCCCGGGTCGACCGACAGCAGGTTCTGCTCGACGATCCGGGACACCGCGAAGGCCGCGGCCAACGAGATCGCGAAGGTCACCGCGGGGACACCGATCGTGGTCTGCACGACGACCCGCGACAGCGGCGCGATCGCCGCGAGGAAGATCACGAACGGGATCGGGCGGATCAGGTTCACGAACACGTTGAGCACCGTGTACGCGGTGCGGTTGCCGAGGACGTTGCCCGGCCGGGTCGCGTAGAGCAGCAGGCCGAGCGCGAGGCCGATGACCCCGGCGATGACCAGCGAGATCAGCGACATCACGATGGTGTCGCGGATGGCGGCGAGGAAGACGTCGAACGTGTCGATCACGCTCTGGAACGAGTTGTTGTTCACGCGGCGGCCTCCTCGTCGGTCGTGACGCCGTCAGCGCGGAGTGCGGCGATCGCGGCGTCGATGGCGCCGGACCGGCCGGAACCGCCTGGCCCACCGGGACCGCCACTGGCGTCGCTCAGCTCGTAGGTGAGCGACCCGATCCGACGCTCCCGGATCTCGCCGACCCCGCCGTAGACGAGCTCGGCGGAGACCCGGGCGGCCCGGAACGCGGCGTCGATGCGGTTCTGCAGCCCGGCCTCGTCGGTGATCTGCACCGTGACGAGCCGACCCGGGTGGCGGTCCCGCAGGCGCCGGAGCGTCTCGGCGGAGGGCCGGTCGTGCAGCGCGGTGCGGACGAAGCGCTGCGCGGCGCCGGTCTTCGGGGTCGAGAACACGTCGTAGACGTCGCCGACCTCGACGACCCGCCCCTGCTCCATCACGGCGACCCGGTCGGCGATCTGCCGGACGGCGTCCATCTCGTGCGTGATCACGATGATGGTGACGCCGAGCTCTCGGTTGACCCGGCGGAGCAGCGCGAGCACCTCGGAGGTGGTCTCCGGGTCGAGGGCGCTGGTCGCCTCGTCGGCGAGCAGCAGGTCGGGCGACGCGGCGAGGGCGCGGGCGATGCCGACGCGCTGCTTCTGGCCGCCGGACAGCTGTTCCGGGTAGGCGTGGGCGCGCTCGAGCAGGCCGACGAAGTCGAGCAGCTCGGCGACGCGACGGTTCCGCTCGGCCTTCGGCACACCGGCGACCTTGAGCGGGTACGCGACGTTGCCGGCGATCGTGCGGGACCGGAACAGGTTGAACTGCTGGAAGATCATCCCGATGTTGCGACGCGCCAGACGGCGGTCCCGCTCGGGGATCGCCGTCAGTTCGCGGCCCGCGACGGTCACCGTGCCGGAGCTCGGCAGCTCCAGCGCGTTGACCAGGCGGACCAGGGTGGACTTGCCGGCACCGGAGTACCCGATGACGCCGAGGACCTCTCCCTGGTGCACGTCCAGGGAGACGTCCTCGACGGCCACCACGGTCTCGCCGGTGTCGGCGCGGCGGTAGTGCTTCGAGACGCCGCGGAGTTCGACGAGGACCGGCACTACTGCTTGGCCGCCTTCGCGTCCTGCTCGACCTGGGCGAGCTCGTCCTGCAGCTTCGAGGCGCTCTCGTCGCGGGCGACGGCCTCGGGCAGGTCCTTCGCGAAGGCCTTCTGCACGGCGTCGTCCTGGAACAGCTCCGCGAGGTCGAGGTAGGTCTTGTTGCCCTTGTCCTCGTCGCGGACGGCGAAGACGTTCACGTACGGGGCGGCGCTCGCGCTCGAGGGGTCGTCCTGGTAGATCGCGTCCGAGATCGGCAGACCGGCGGCGGTGGCGAAGTTGTTGTTCACGACGGCGGCGGCGACGGAGCCCTGCTGCAGCGCGTTCGCGGTCTGCGAGGCGTCGAGGGGCTGGACGTCGACCTTCTTCGTCTCGATGTCGTCGGCGGTGGAGAACGCCGAGCCGCCGTCCTTCAGGGTGATCAGGTCGGCCGCCTGCAGGATCAGGAGCGCACGGGCCTGGTTGATCGAGTCGTTCGGGATCGCGACCTTGGCGTTCGCGGGCAGCTCGGACGGCTTGTCGTACTTCGTCGCGTAGAGCGGCAGTGGGTACACGGCGGTCGAGCCGATCGGCTGCAGGTCGTCGTTCGAGGTGACGTTGTAGTCCGCCAGGTACTGGATGTGCTGGAACTGGTTGATGTCCAGCTGGCCGTCCTTGAGGGCGGGGTTCGGCAGCGAGTAGTCCGAGAAGTTCGTCAGCTTGACGGTGACGTTGAGCTTGTCCTTCGCGAGCTTCGTGTACGTGCTCCAGTAGCCGAGCGACTTGTCCGCGACACCGATCGTGACGGTCTTCGGGGCGGCGTCGCCGGCGGCACCGGCGTCGTTGCTCCCGGATCGGAGGGCTCCGACGACGACGGCGACGACGATCGCCACGACGACGATCGCGGCCGCGACGATCCAGCCGATCGGGCGCTTGCCCTTCGGCTTCTCGGGCAGTGCGGGGGCTGCGGACATGCTGGTGCTCCTCGTGGGCCGTGCGTGTGGGGGAGCCGCGGTGGTCCGCGGCGTGGAGACGAGTGTGACGTGCGGTCCACCCCCGGAGCGAGTTCCGTTCCGTCGTGTTACGCAGCACTCGATCCGTGCCGCCTGCGTCGGAGCACGCGTCCCGACACGACTTGGTTGACTCGGATCGTGCGCAGCATCGAACTCGTCCTCGGCCCGGAGTCGGACGCCGCCGTGCGGTCCGCCTGGCAGGCCCTGATGGACGCCGACCTGCCGAGCCTCGGTCGGCACCCGTCGCCGTCGAACGCCCCGCACGTCACCCTGGCCGCCGGCGACTCGCTGCCCGTGCCGGCGGGGTTCCGCACGTCGGTCCCGACCGCGATCCGGCTCGGCGGGCTGCTGCTCTTCCCCGCGGGTGCCGGTCGGTCGGTGCTCGTGCGCGCCGTGGTCCTCGACGCGGCGCTCACGACCTTCCACGGAGAGGTGCACGCGGTCGCCCCCGGCGGCGTCGAGACGTCGGTGCCCGGGCACTGGTCGCCGCACGTCACGCTGGCTCGTCGGGTGCGCGACGAGGACCTGCCGCGCGCCGTCGCTGCGCTGCGCGCCGTGCCGCTGCCGGAGACGCTCGACGTCGGCGGCGTGCGGCACTGGGACGGCGAGACGCGGACGATCACGCCGCTCGCGTTCACGACCGACTAGCGGGGCACGGCCTGGAGGCCCGGGTCAGGTCCCGAGCACCCGCTCGCCGAACGCGGATGCGAACGTCCGCTCCGGGTCGGCCCGGGCGACGAGGTCGCGGAAGTCCGCCAGCCGCGGGTACAGCCCGGCGATCGCCGCGTGGTCGAGCGAGCTCATCTTGCCCCAGTGCGGTCGGCCGTCGAAGGCCGCGAGCCGGGACTCCAGGTCGGGCAGGAGCGCGGCGACCTCGGTCGGGTGCTTCTTCCAGGTGAACGCGATGCAGAGGACGTCCTCGCCCTGGGTCGGGCTGAGCCAGAGGTCATCCGCGGCCATCGTCCGGAGTTCGCAGACGTGCAGGTGCGGCTGGATCCGGTCGGCGAGCCCCCGGAGCGCGTCGAGGGCGGCCGCCGCGTGCCGGAGCGGGACGAAGTGCTCGCTCTGCACCTCGGACCCGTGGCTCGGGACGGACCCGATCGGGAAGTGCGGCAGGCGGTCCCACCACGGGCCGACCGAGCCGTCGCGCGCGGTCCGGTGGTCGTCGCCGGGGGTGCCGGGCAGGCGCCGTGCGCCGGCCAGGGTCTCCGGGACCGGCACGTCCTCGGCGCCCTCGGGGACGCGCGACTTCACCAGGACCTCGGTGATCGCATCGCCGAACACGGTGTAGGCGCACACCGAGTACGCGGCGGCGTGCACGTCAGCGACGTTCGCCGTGAAGGTGTCCCAGGGGATCGCGCCGTAGACGTCCTGACGCATCCGGTAGGACGGTTCGACGTCGAGGGTCACCCGGGTCACGATGCCGAGCAGTCCGAGGTGCAGCACAGCGCCGTCGAACGCGGTGTCCGTCCGGTCGATCGTCCGGGCGGAGCCGTCCGGACCGAGCACCTCGAACGCGCGCACCGCGGTGGCGAGCGAGCCCAGTGCCGTGCCGGAACCGTGGGTGCCCGTCGCGACCGCACCCCCGACCGAGATGTGCGGCAGGGACCCCGTGTTGTGCAGCGCGAACCCGGCACGGTCCACGTCGGCCGCGACGTCGCCGTACCGGGTGCCGGCCCCGAGCGTCACGGTGCTGTGCTCGGCGTCGACGACCAGGTCGGTGGGGATCCCGGTCAGGTCGAGCAGGGTGCCGGCGGTGTCGGCGACGTCGTTGAACGAGTGCCGGGTGCCGAGGCCGTGCACCCGATCGGCGTCGGCCACGACCTGGGCGGCCTCGTCGATCGACGACGGGCGGACGACCCGTTCGGCCGTGTACGTGACCGTGCCGGACCAGTTGAGCTCGCTCGTCGTCGACCGCATGGCGCCCACCCTGCCACGCGGTCCGGAGACGGGCGCGGGCCGGGCGCCGGTCCCGTCACGGGTCCGGCGTCCGGCCCGGCTCGTCGGTCGGTGCGCGAGGCTCGTCGGTCAGTGCACGGGCGGGGGCGTCGGCGCGCCCTCGGGCACCTCGGGCCGGCGGACGAACACCGAAGCGAGGATGCCGAACAGCGAGATGATCGCGCCGACCATGAAGGCGGTGCCGACGCCCGACGCGGTGGCCACCTGGACCCCACGGGCACCGGAGCCCTCGACGGCGGTGGCCGCACCGATCGTCAGCAGCGTGACGAAGAGGGCCGTGCCCGCCGCACCGGCGAGCTGCTGCGCCGTGCCGAGCACCGCGCTGCCGTGCGAGTACAGCTTCGGGGGCAACCCACCGAGCGCCGCGGTGAACAGCGGCGTGAAGGTCAGGGCCAGGCCGATGCTCAGCACCACGTGCGCACCGAGGACGAACCACACGCTGGTGTCGACACCCACGGTGGAGAGCGCCCAGAGCACGGCGCTGACGATGATCGCTCCGGGGATGAGCAGCACGCGCGGGCCGCGGCGGTCGTAGATGCGACCGACGATGGGGGAGAGCAGGCCCATCAGCAAGCCACCGGGGAGCAGCAGCAGGCCGACCTGCAGGACATCGAGGCCGAGGACGCGCTCCAGGTAGATCGGCAGCAGGATGAGCGTGCCGAACATCGCCATGAAGCTCAGGCCCATCGCGACGATCGGCACCGTGAAGCCACGGGTGCGGAAGGTGCGCAGGTCGAGCAGGGCGCTGTCGGTGCGCTGCAGGCGCGTCTGCCGGACGATGAACACCGCGAGGGCCACGGCGCCGACGACCAGGGCGGTCACCGGGACGAGCGGACCGGTCGTGCCGGCTTCACCGATGCTGGACAGGCCGTAGACGATGCCGCCGAACGCGAAGGCGGAGAGGATGACCGAGACGACGTCGATCGGTGCCTTGCGCGGCGTCGAGACGTTCTGCACCTTGACCATGCCGAGGATGAGCGCCGCGATCGCGATGGGCAGCACGAAGCCGAACAGCCAGCGCCACGAGAACGCGTTGAGGATCAGGCCGGAGATCGTCGGGCCGATGGCCGGAGCAACCGAGATGACGATCGAGATGTTGCCCATGATGCGGCCACGGTGCGCGGGGTCGACCAGGGTCAGGACCGTCGTCATCAGCAGCGGCATCATGATCGCGGTGCCGCTGGCCTGCACGATGCGGCCGACGAGCAGGACGGTGAAGCCCGGCGCGAGCAGGGCGATCAGCGTGCCGACCGAGAACAGGCCCATCGCCCAGACGAACACCGGTCGGGTGTTGAAGCGCTGCAGCAGGAACCCGGTGATCGGGATGACGACCGCCATGGTGAGCAGGAAGCCGGTGGTCAGCCACTGGCCGGTCGCGGCGCTGATGTCCAGGTCGTCCATGAGCCGGGGCAGGGCCACGCCCATGATGGTCTCGTTGAGGATGACGACGAACGCGGAGACGAGCAGCAGCCCGATCACGAGTCGGGTCTCGGCAGCGGACGGCTGCGAGACGCTTCCCGTGCGGGGGGCGGAATCGACGGCCTGGGTCATGCGGGTGCTCCTGGTGGGTCACGACGGGTGGAACGGGTGTGGCGCAGGACGCGCAGACAGGCCAACTCCCTGAGTGGATGCGATTATTCCGCTTCGCTCCGACATCCGCAGGTGAACGATCGGTGCCGAGCACGCCGGTCGCCGGCGCAGCTCCCACGCACGTCGGCTCAGTGCAGGATCGCGAACCCGTCGGCGTCGCCGTGCGGTACCACCGACCGCAGGCTGACGTCGGTCACGGTCGCCGACGGTGGCCCGGTGCGCAGGCACTCGACCAACGAGTCGACGGCGACCGAGGGCCCCTCCGCCTCGACCTCCACCGTGCCGTCCCAGAGGTTCCTCGCGTAGCCGACGAGGTCGAGCCCGTCCGCCTTCCGAGCGGTCCAGTACCGGAAGCCGACCCCCTGGACCGTCCCCGACACCACGGCATGCACCCTCGTCACCGTCGTCATGTCCTCCACGCTAACCGCGACGGCCCTCCGGGAGTTTTCGGCCCCGTGACGATCTGTTTCCGGCTCGTGACGAGCGCGCCGCGTCGGCAGTGATAGTGTCATCCCAACCCGAACACTTCGAGTCAGATTGACACTATCTCCACCATGGACGAAGCAGGCATCCGCGTCGCGGTCTCCACCGTGATCGTCGCACTGCGCCCGCACCCCGACACCGGGGCCCCGGCGCTGTGGATGCCGCTCGTCCGTCGCGTCGCCGAACCGTTCGAGGGTTCCTGGGCGCTCCCCGGCGGCTGGGTCGGCGACGACGAGGGCCTCGAGGACTCCGCGGCCGCCCGACTGCGTGAGACGACGAACGTCCAGCCGCGGTACCTCGAGCAGCTCTACGCGTTCGGTGACGTCGGACGCTCCCCGAGCCGCGTGGTGTCGATCGTGTACTGGGCACTCGTGCACCCGGACGAGGCGAACGTCGTGCCCGACGACTGGAACGTCCGGTGGTTCCTGGCCGACGAGCACCCGCCGCTCGCCTTCGACCACGACCGCATCGTCGAGTACGCCCTGTGGCGGCTGCGCAACAAGATGTCGTACTCGCGGATCGCGCAGGCGTTCCTCGGCGACCGCTTCACCCTCGCCGAACTCCGCGGCGTGTACGAGGCGGTGCTCGGCCGTGCACTCGACCCCGCGAACTTCCGTCGGCAGGTCGAGAAGACCGACGCGGTCCTGCCGACCGACGAGACCACGAGCGGGGGCCGGCACCGTCCGGCCCGCCTGTACCGCTCGAACCCCGACCTGGCCTACGCGGACAACGGCCCGCTGCAGACCGGGGCCGATCAGCACCAGCAGCGGAACCGATAGGAAGCCCCGTGTCCATCGCCACGACGATCGAACTCATCTCCAACGGCAAGGCCGGCGGCAGCACCTGCACGCCCGACCTCGCGATGCCGACGTGGGACTTCGACTCCCGCCCCGGGTACGGCCCTGGGTCGTCGATGTCCGACGTCATCCCGACGAGTGCCCCGCGCCAGGGTGTCCTGCCCGACGAGTACAAGACGGCCCCGACCGACGAGCTCCACGAGCGCATCGAGCGGGCGAAGGCCACCCTCGGCGACCGGGTCGTCGTCCTCGGGCACTTCTACCAGCGCGACGAGGTCGTCCGGCACGCGGACTTCCTCGGCGACTCGTTCCAGCTCGCGAACGCCGCCCTGACGAAACCCGACGCCGAGGCGATCGTGTTCTGCGGCGTGCACTTCATGGCCGAGACCGCCGACATCCTGGCGCGCGACGACCAGCGCGTGATCCTGCCGAACCTGGCCGCCGGCTGCTCGATGGCCGACATGGCCGACATCGACAGCGTCGAGGCGGCGTGGGCGGAGCTGACGGCGGTGTACGGCACCGAGCCCGACGCCGACGGCCGCGTGCCCGTGATCCCGGTCACCTACATGAACTCCGCCGCCGACCTCAAGGCCTTCTGCGGTCGCAACGGCGGCATCGTCTGCACCTCGTCGAACGCCGCGACCGTGCTCGAGTGGGCCTTCGAGCGTGGGCAGCGCGTCCTGTTCTTCCCCGACCAGCACCTCGGCCGCAACACCGCGAAGGCGATGGGCATCAGCACCGACCTGATGCCGATGTGGAACCCCCGGAAGCCCCTCGGCGGCAACGAGACGAGCGACCTCGAAGCGGCGAAGGTCATCCTCTGGCACGGCTTCTGCTCGGTGCACCGCCGCTTCACCGTCGACCAGATCGACCAGGCCCGCCGCGAGCACCCGGGCGTGCAGGTCATCGTGCACCCGGAGTGCCCGATGGCCGTCGTCGACGCCGCCGACCACGCCGGCAGCACCGACCTGATCCGGAAGACCGTCGCCGCGGCCACCGAGCCGACGACGTTCGCGATCGGCACCGAGATCAACATGGTGAACCGGCTCGCCGCCGAGTACCCGCAGCACACGATCTTCTGCCTCGACCCGGTCGTCTGCCCCTGCTCGACGATGTACCGGATCCACCCGGGCTACCTCGCCTGGGTGCTCGAGGCACTCGTCCGCGGCGAGGTCCTCAACGAGATCGTCGTCCCCGCCGACGTGCAGGCCGACGCCAAGGTCGCGCTCGAGCGCATGCTCGCCGCCAAGCCGCGCGGCTGAGACGCGGACCCGACCGAACGAGGGAGACCACCGTGCACGTCGTCATCGTCGGCTCCGGCATCGCCGGCCTGACCGCAGCGATCCGCGCCAGTGCCCTGCACGACGTCACCCTGGTGACGAAGGGGGCGCTCGCCGACAGCGCCACCGCGTACGCCCAGGGCGGCATCGCGGTGGCGCTCGGTGCCGACGACTCCGCGGCGCTGCACCAGGCCGACACCCACGTCGCGGCGGCGGGCAGCGCCGACGCCCGGGCCGTCGAGGTCCTGTGCACCGACGGGCCGGCCCGCGTCCGCGACCTGCTCGCCCTCGGGGTGCCCTTCGACCGGTCGTCGGACCCGGCGACCCTCGACCGGTACGGCGACGACCTCGCCCGCGGGCGAGAAGCCGCGCACGGCCGGTGGCGCGTCGTGCACGCCGACGGTGACGCGACGGGAGCCGCGATCGAACGCACCCTCATCGCAGCACTGCACCGACGGCACGTCACGATCCTGGAGCGCACGAGCCTGACCGACCTGGTCGTCCGCGGCGGCGTGGTCGTCGGCGTCGACGTCCTCGACCTGCTCGGCGAACCCCGCCGGCTCGACGCCGACGCCGTCGTCATCGCGTCCGGGGGAGCCGGACACCTGTACCGCGAGACGACGAACCCCCTGGTCGCGACGGGCGACGGGGTCGCCGCCGCCTGGCGCGCAGGCGCCGTCCTCGCCGACCTGGAGTTCGTCCAGTTCCACCCGACACGGCTGGCCGTCCCCGGTGGCGGCCTGGTGTCCGAAGCCGTCCGCGGTGAGGGCGCCGTCCTCCGCGACGCCGCCGGGAACCGCTTCATGACCGACGTGCACCCGGACGCCGAGCTCGCCCCGCGTGACGTCGTCGCCCGGGGGATCGCCGCCGCGGTGCGCGACCAGGGCGGCGCACCCGTGCTCCTCGACGCCACCGGCCTCGACGCCGGGTTCCTGGTCACGCGGTTCCCCGGACTCAGCCGGGCCACCCGCGCCGCCGGGTTCGACTGGACCCGCGAAGGCGTCCCGGTCGCACCGGCCGCGCACTACTCGATGGGCGGCATCGCCACCGACGCCGAGGGCCGCACCAGCCTGCCCGGACTCCTCGCCGTCGGTGAAGCCGCCTGCACCGGCGTCCACGGCGCCAACCGGCTCGCCTCGAACTCCCTGCTCGAGGGGCTCGTCTTCGCGGTCCGCGCAGCGGACGCGGTCGCCGCACCGCGACCCGGCCTGCTCCGCCTGCGCGGGGACGCCGGTCTCCACGTCACCAGCGTGCCCCGAGCGGCCGACGCGATCCGCGCCTCCCGTCCGACCCTGCCTGGAGGCGCGACCCACCTCGACGACGTCGGTGCCGTCCGGCAGGCGGTCCAGTCCGTCATGACGGACCGCGTCGGGCTGCTCCGTGACGCCGTCGGGCTGGCCAGCGCGCGCCGCGACCTCGACGCGCTGACCGCGCCGACTGGCGGCGGCGTGCGCGAGCACGAGGACCGTGCGCTGCTCGACCTGGCGCGACTCGTCGCGCTCGCCGCCGAGGCCCGCACCGAGTCCCGCGGGGCGCACGCCCGCACCGACCACCCCGACACCGACCCCACCGCCCCGGCCTCGTACGCCTGGGTGGCCGACCACACCGATGCACAGCCCGACGAGCACACGGACGAACGCGCCGACGGCTCCGCAGCCGTCCCGCAGGAGGTACCCGCATGACCACCGACCCCGGCACCATCCCGCCGCACGCGCTCCGTCGCGTGATCGAGACCGCGCTCGAGGAGGACGCGCCCTGGGGCGACGTCACCAGCGAGACCCTCATCCCCGCCGAGGCGACCGCGACCGCGACCCTCGGCGCGCGCGAGCCCGGCGTGCTGAGTGGCGGCGCGGTGTTCGTCGCCGTGATGCACGCCGTCGACCAGTCGATCCACGCCGTCGTGCACGTCGCCGACGGGACGCACTTCGCGGCGGGTGACGTCCTCGCGACCGTGACCGGGTCGGCACGTGCCGTGCTGCGGGCCGAGCGGGTCGCCCTCAACCTGGTGCAGCGGATGTCGGGCATCGCGACGACCACCGCGGCGCACGTCGCGGCCGCCGCGGGCACCTCGGCGCGGATCGTCGACACCCGGAAGACGACGCCGGGCCTCCGAGCACTCGAGCGGTACGCCGTCCGGTGCGGCGGCGGAAACAACCACCGCACCTCGCTCTCCGACGCCGTGCTCGCCAAGGACAACCACCTGGCGGTGCTCCTGGCCGGCGGGATCGGCATCGGCGACGCGATCGCCCAGGCCCGCCAGCGGCTCGGGCACACCGTGCACGTGGAGGTCGAGGTGGACCGCATCGACCAGATCGAACCCGTCGTCGCGGCGGGGGTCGACACGATCATGCTCGACAACTTCACCCCGGACGAACTCGTGACCGGGGTCGGCATCGTCGCCGGACGCGCGCTCGTCGAGGCCTCGGGAGGCGTGTCGCTCGACACCGTCGCGGCGATCGCGGCCACCGGCGTCGACGTCATCTCGGTCGGGGCGCTGACCCACTCGGCGCGGGCGCTCGACCTCGGGCTCGACATCGACGTCGCGGTGCCCGAGCACGTCGCGGTGCCGACGGAGCACGTCGCGGTGCCCGTGCGGGACTAGTCGTGTTCTACCTGGACCGCGCCGCCACCACCCCGGTCCGCCGCGAGGTGCTCGAGGCGATGTGGCCCTACCTGACGGGGGTGTTCGGCAACCCCTCGTCGACGCACGGGGTCGGAGACGAGGCCGCGCGGGGACTCACCGCTGCACGGACCGCCGTCGCCGGGGTGCTCGGGTGCCGGCCCGCCGAGGTCGTCTTCACCACCGGCGGCACCGAGGGGGCGAACACCGCGATCAAGGGGATCGCCCTCGCCGCGCCCCGCGGTCGGCACGTCGTCACGAGCGCCATCGAGCACGAGGCCGTGCTGGAGAGCTGCGCGTACCTCGCCCGCTTCCACGACTTCGACGTCACCGTGCTGCCCGTCGGCCCGGACGGCCGCGTCGACCCGGCGGTGCTGCGCGCGGCACTCCGCCCGGACACCACGCTCGTCTCGATCGCGCACGCCGACAACGAGATCGGCACCGTGCAGGACGTCCCCGCGCTCGCGGCGGTGGCGCACGAGGTCGGGGCGCGGTTCCACACCGACGCCGTGCAGTCCGCGCCCTGGCTGCCGATCGGTCTCGGGGTGCTGGGCGTCGACGCGCTGTCGTTGTCCGGGCACAAGCTCGGCGCCCCGAAGGGCACCGGCGTGCTCGCCGTGCGCGCCGGCGTCCCGCTCGAGCCGCTGCTGCACGGCGGGGGACAGGAACGGGGGCGGCGGTCCGGCACCGAGGACGTGGCCGGTGCCGTGGCGGTGGCGACCGCCCTCGGGCTGGCGGCGGAGACGGTGCGGTCGGGGCAGGGCACCGCGACCACCGTGCGCGACGCGGTGCTCGACGGCGTGCTCGCCGCGGTCCCCGGCGCGTTCGTCACCGGGTCGCGGGAGCACCGGCTGCCCGGGCACGCGTCGTTCTGCTTCCCGGGCGTCAACGGCGAGACCGTCCTGCTCGAGCTCGAGCAGCGCGACGTGGTGTCGTCGTCGGGCAGTGCCTGTGCTGCGGGCAGCACCGAGGCCTCCCACGTGCTCACGGCGCTCGGGATCCCCGAGGGCGTGGCGCGCACCGCGCTCCGTCTGACGTTCGACGCGGCGCTCACGGCCGACGACGTCCCGGTCGTCGTCGGGGCCGTGGCCGAGGCCGTGGCGACCGTCCGCGCCCTCGGCTGAGGTGTACTAGACGTTCTACTCCATCTCTGGGTACGTGTCCCCCCTTCTGCGGACAACCGATCTGCGTCAGAGTGTCGTCATGGCAAACGCGATGATGACCCGGACACGACGGGACGACCGCTTCCGAGCGGTGCAGCTCCTGCCGGCGCCGGCCACCCTCGTCGCGCTCGCCCTGGCAGCGCAGCACGACCTCGGCACGGCCCCGCTCGGGATCATCGCCGTGGTCGGAGCGCTCGCGACCGCCGGGAGTGCCCTGCTCCCGATGGTCCGGCCACCCGCCGCCCACCGGTCGATGCCCGCACCGACCGAGGCGGACCGGTACCGAGAGGACACCGAACACCCTTGAGGTCCACCACCGTGTGGTTCCCCTGAACCGAGCCGCGCGGTGGACCCAGACCGGATGTCGACCCCCTGATCGACGTCCGGCGCGGGGCGCGACGTTCCCCCTGTCGTCGTGTCCCGCCGTACACCGCGATCCCGCCGTGGGTCGACGTCCGCACCCCTGAGCGGCGTCGGTTCCCCTGCAGCCCACGGCGGGATCCGGTTCCCCGGTAGCGTCGTCGCATGCCCTCGTACCGTGCGACCCTGGCGATCGGTGCCCTCGCGCCCGGCACCGCCCCGGACGCCGTCCTGCCCGCCGCGGCCGCCCTCGTGCGCGAACACGCCGTGGTCGAGGCCGAGGACGTCCGGCTGCTCCGTGGTGTCCCCTGTGCCGTCGTGCGCTTCGAGGCCGAGGACGACCGTGCCGCCGCGGCCGTCCGCGACGCCGCCGTCTACGGGCTGCGGGACGTGGTCGAGATCCGCTCCGACGTCGTCACCCGGCGCGAGGGCGGTCGCTGGATCCCGGTCGCCTGACGGTCAGGCGGTGTGCGTCGCCGGTTCGGGTGTCCCCGGCCAGACGTAGTCCAGGTCGTCCGGCACGTCCGGGAACAGCTCCCGGTAGTGCTCCGGCGCCTTCTGCACGAGCTTCGAGCGGTGCGAGACGTGCAGGGCCTCGTCGTCGTTCCACGGCGGGACCGGCACGTCGCCGCGCTCGTACGCCGCCAGGTCCTCCGGCACACGGCCCAGGTCGAGCAGGGTCTTCTCGAGACACGTGTCGGCGTACCCGCGCTCGGCCCAGACGCGGCACGTGGCCTCCTGGTACGCCATCAGCGCCGGACGGTAGCCACGCCACATCGCCGTCACCGGGTGGTGCTGCCAGCCGTAGTCGGGGAGCGTCAGTGCGCGCATCACCTGCAGGGTCTCGACGCGCTGCTTGCCGAGCCGCCGGTCGTCGAGGACCTCGGCGGATGCCCGGAAGTCGGCGTACGGCAGGAAGGTCTGCATGGCGCGGACGCTACCCCGACCGACTGGCACCCGACACATGTCGTCACGAACGTGCCGCCCGCCCCGGCAGCGTGTGAGCATCGACCGCATGAGCGGAGAACTGGTCGTCGGCGTCAGTGGCAGCCCATCGGACCCCTCGCGGACCTCGACCCTGGTCGCGGCGACGGTGGCCCGGTTGGCCGAGGAGATCGACGGTGCCCGGACCGAGACGATCGAGATCGGCCCGCTGCTCGCCGACCTCGGAGCGGCCTCGGGTCGCGAGACGATGTCCGACCGCACCCGCCTGGCCCTCGAGACGGTGGAGGCCGCGGACGTGCTCGTCGTCGGCAGCCCGGCTTTCCGGGCGGCCTACTCCGGCGCCTTCAAGCTCTTCTTCGACTGGGTCGGGCAGTACGACCTCGTCGACACCCCGGTGCTCCTGACCGCCACCGGCGGCAGCGACCGGCACGCCCTGCTCGTCGAGCACCAGATGCGCCCGCTGTTCGGGTTCTTCCAGTCCACGACCCTGCCGCTCGGGGTGTTCGGCAACGAGCGGGACTTCACCAAGCGCGAGGGTGGCTACGACATCGCGAGCGTCGACCTCGAGCTCCGCATCGACCAGGCCGTGCGCCGGGCCGTGCCGCTCATCCGCGGCGGCTTCGCCACCGCCGGCCTGACCGACGTGCGGCGCCCCGCCGAGTTCTGATCCTCGTGCGCGCGCCCGGCTCTTCCGGGCGTCCCTGGTGGTTCCGGGCGTCCCTGGTCGAAAGTTCTCACCAGGTATGCCCGGAACCACCTGGCATCGCGCGTGCCATGGGAAGGAACGGGCGCGACCCAGCGTGACCAGATGGCGGACGGGAGGCCCGTGGCGACGCCGCCACGGGCCTCTCCCCACCGGCACGGCCGGTCGGCCGCTGGCGCGTCCGCCCGGTACCGGCGGCGTGGGCCCAGTCCGTCGTTGGCTCAGCCGAGCAGGGACGCGACGTGTGCGACCGCCAGGCGGTAGCCGTCGGCGCCCGCGCCGGCGATGACCGCCGTCGCGGCGGTGGCGACGTGGTCGACGTGGCGGAACGGCTCGCGCTTCCACGTGTTCGACAGGTGCACCTCGACGACGGGGACCCACAGGGCCTCCACCGCGTCGTGCAGCGCGACCGAGGTGTGCGCGTAGGCGGCGGGGTTGATGACGACCGCGGCGAAGTCGTCGAGGGCCTCGTGCAGCCACTCGACCAGCTCGCCCTCGCGGTTCGTCTGGCGGAAGTCGGCCTCGAGCCCGTGCACGGCCGCCTCGGTGTGCACGATCGCCTCGATCTCGGCGAGCGTCACGGTGCCGTACTGCTCCGGGTCGCGGCGCCCGAGGATGTCGAGGTTCGGGCCGTTGAGGACGAGGATGCGCGACGCGTCGGTCATGGGCCGAGCGTAGCGAACCGGGGGGAGCGCTGCGCGGCTCGGACGATGCATGCGCTGGCTATGTGAACGGTCACAAATCGGTGTAACGTCTCCGTCCGGGTCGGCAGAGTTGTCGACTGCAACACACTGACGTGGAGATGTGAATGGTTCTCGCTGCAGCGAACGAAGGGATCCGGCTCGACTTGGGCTGGGTCGACTACCTGATGATCATCGTGTACTTCGCGGTCGTCATCGGGATCGGGTTCACCGCCCGCAAGCAGGTCCGGACGAGCATGGACTTCTTCCTGTCCGGCCGCTCGATGCCGGCGTGGATCACGGGCCTGGCGTTCGTGTCCGCGAACCTCGGCGCCACCGAGATCCTCGGCATGGCGGCCAACGGTGCCCAGATCGGCATGGCCACCCTGCACTACTACCTCGTCGGCGCCGTGCCCGCGATGGTGTTCCTCGGCCTCGTGATGATGCCGTTCTACTACGGCTCGAAGGTCCGCTCCGTGCCGGAGTTCATGCTGCGCCGCTTCGGCAAGGCGCCGCACCTGGTGAACGCGATCGCGTTCGCGGTGTCGAACGTGCTCATCGCGGGCATCAACCTGTACGCGATGGCCATCGTCATCGAGGCCATGCTCGGCTGGCCGGAGTGGCTGGCGATCATCGTCTCCGCCGGCTTCGTGCTCGTCTACATCACCCTCGGCGGGCTCTCGAGCGCGATCTACAACGAGGTCATGCAGTTCTTCGTGATCATCGCCGGGCTCATCCCGCTGACGATCGTCGGTCTGCACCGCGTCGGCGGCTGGGACGGCCTGTCGAAGGCCATCACCGAGACCCAGGGCGTGCAGCACCTGCAGGCCTGGGCCGGCACCGGCTTCGGTGACGTCACCAACCCGATCGGCGCCAACTGGCTCGCCATCGTGCTCGGCCTGGGCTTCGTGCTCGGCTTCGGCTACTGGACCACGAACTTCACCGAGGTGCAGCGCGCGTTCTCGGCGAAGAACATGTCCGCGGCCCGCCGCACCCCGCTCATCGCCGCGATCCCGAAGCTCTTCATCCCGGCCATCGTCGTGATCCCGGGCCTCATCGCCGCGGCCGTCGTGGGCAACCAGTTCGCCGACGGCACGCTGACCTACAACGACGCGATCCCGAAGCTCATCCAGATGTACCTGCCGACCGGTGTGCTCGGCATCGCGGTGACCGGCCTGCTGGCGTCCTTCATGGCCGGCATGGCGGCGAACGTCTCGTCGTTCAACACCGTCTTCACCTACGACATCTGGCAGCGTTACATCCGCCCGAACATGCCCGACCTGCACTACCTGAAGACCGGCCGCTGGGTCACCGTCGTCGGCGTCGTGGTCGGCATCGCGACCGCGTTCATCGCGGCCCAGGCGTCGAACATCATGACGTACATGCAGACGCTGTTCTCGTTCTTCAACGCACCGCTGTTCGCCGTGTTCATCCTCGGCCTGCTGTGGAAGCGCATGACGACGCAGGGTGCGCTCTGGGGCTACGTCCTCGGCATCGTCACCCCGACGATCACCTGGATCGCCTACCTGGTGAACCCGGACCTGTTCGCCACCGCGACCGCGGAGACCCTGTACGGCGCGATCATCTCGTTCGTCACCGTGCTGGTCGTCGGCTTCGTCGTCTCGATGCTCACCAAGCCGAAGGACGAGAAGGAGCTCGGGGGACTCGTCTACGGCGTGGGCAAGATCGACCTGCACGGCGACTCGGTCGCGACGGACACCGCCTGGTACCGCTCGCCCGCACTGCTCGGCACCGTCGCGCTCGTCCTGTGCGTCGTCCTGTACCTCCCGTTCCTCTGATCCGCGAAGGAGACCACTTCTCATGAGTGACACCACCACCCCCGGCGCGATGACCGAGGAGCAGAAGGCAGCCCTCGTCCGCTCCACCCGCCGACTCGACCTGCGCCGCATCCTCGGCGGCCTGTTCGTGCTCTACGGCGTGATCACGACCATCGTCGGGATCGTGCACTGGAACACCGACCCCGAGAAGACCGGCGGGATCCACATCAACCTGTGGGTCGGGATCTCGCTGCTCGTCGGCGGCGGCCTGTTCTTCCTCTGGGACCGCCTGAACCCGGTGCCCGCCGAGGACATCATCGGCCAGGCCGAGTCCGAGTCGCACCAGCGTGCCGCGGGCGAGGGGCGCGAGCTGGCCTGAGGCTGCTTTGGTCGGGCGTCCCCGGCCAGACGCGGAACGACGAAGTCGCTGTCGGACGACAGCGACTTCGTCGTTTCCGGCCGCGGCGGCCGGCGCCTTGACTGGGGCCGAGCGTTGCGGGTAGCATTGATATGTCGATCGGGTGCTGCTCGGTCGAAAGTGATCCTCGGATGTCCTGCAGCCAGCGCGGGCCCGAGGATTTGCGCTTTCGGGGGCGTGCGTCAGCAAACCAGGATCGGGCTCGTCGGCTCGTCCCGTCCACCACCGGGTTCTGACTCGTCCACGTACGCCCGCGTCCGACCAGCATATTGTGTACCGGTTGGTTCCCCCACGAAACGGTTGCGCGCTGCTCCAGGTGGGTCCAGGTTGAGCGTGACGAAAGGAACCGCCATGGACACGATGGTCTTCATCAACCTGCCCGTCACGGACCTCGAGCGCTCGAAGGCGTTCTACGAGGCACTCGGGTACTCGATCAACCCGGCCTTCAGCGACGACACCGCGGCGTGCGTGGTGGTGTCCGACACGATCTACGTCATGATCCTGACGACAGCGAAGTTCGCCGAGTTCACGGACAAGACGATCGCCGACGCCGACACGATCGAGGTCATCAACTCGCTCAGCGCCCCGTCGAAGGAGGACGTCCACCGCGTCGTCGACGCCGCGGTCGCTGCCGGCGGCATCGAAGACCGCCCGGAGATGGACCTCGGCTTCATGTACCAGCGGAGCTTCACCGACCCGGACGGACACCGCTGGGAGTACGTGTGGATGGACGAGCAGGCGACGCAGGACGGCCCGCCCGCCGAGTGAGTGATCGGCTGTCGGCGGCGCCCGCCAGGATGGTCGCATGAGCACCGAGCCCGTCGCCGCCCCGCCCGTGCCCGACCTCGTCACCGGCGACGACGGCCTCGCCCGGCCGGTCTGGGCGTCGTCGGACGAGCTCCTGCGCGAGTACTACGACACCGAGTGGGGCATGCCCGTCCGTGACGAACGCGGTGTGTTCGAGCGGCTCTCGCTCGAGGCGTTCCAGTCCGGTCTGTCGTGGCGCACGATCCTCGCCAAACGACCGGCGTTCCGGGCCGCCTTCGCGGACTTCGACGCCGACACCGTCGCGGCCTTCGGCGAGGACGACGTCGCACGCCTGATGGCCGACGCCGGGATCGTCCGGAACCGCGCGAAGATCCTCGCGACGATCACCAACGCGAACGCCACGATCGCCCTGCGGCAGGACGGCGGGCTCGCCGACTTCGTGTGGTCGTTCCGGCCGACGACCACCCCCGAGCCACGGTCGTCCGCCGAGGTCCCGACGAAGTCGGACGAGTCCCTCGCCCTGTCGAAGGCGCTGCGGAAGCGCGGCTTCGCCTTCGTCGGTCCGACCACGATGTACGCCCTGATGGAAGCGCTCGGCATCGTCGACACCCACCTGATGGGCAGCCACCGGCGCGGGACCTCCGGCGTCTGGAGCTGACTGATGCGCCCTGATTGGGCAGGTTGAGCGTCGCCACGTGAGTTCGAGAACCCTCGCGCCTGGCCGCTCGGTCGTCACAGCGGTCGGTGTGACGACGGGCATCGGAATGGCGCGGTCGCTCGCTGCTGAGATAGTTGGCCGGTCTGCTGCCGAGGCGATGCAGGCCATGTCCGACGCCGGGGTGGCGTTGCGTGCAGACATGTCGCAGGACACCGAGAGTGGCGGCCGTTGATGCACGGCGACGGACTCCTGCCCGCTGCACACTCCATAGTCACCTACAAAAAGTACCGAACCCGAGTGGGGCCCACCCCTGCTAGTGGCAAGAGTGCGAGACTGTACTGATGGTACGCACGTTGGCTGCTCGAGAGTTGATCGTGCTCCAGTTCAATGAGAGGGACGCGATCGATGGCACTCATTTTTGTCGTAGATAACTCTGAGACTGCAACGTGGTCAATTGGGGACATCGTCGTCCATTTGACGAGAAGTGAATGGGATGACTATGGCTTCGGAACTACATTTGCGGTAGAGATAGCGGACGGCGCCCAACGACATTCCATCGGACTCACGAAGATCGGTCAGAGGGGGATGAAGTCTGATGGGGCTTTCGGGCAAACCTATTTCACCCCACTCGCGGCAGTGTTCGATCAATTGGATGATTCGTACTTCTCGGTAGGGCAAGATCCGGAATTTTACGCGAACCTTGTCGGTCAAACGGACCTCGATACCGCCCGAGAGTTTCTTGAAGCTGTTCAGGATCTCACGCAATTTGACGGAAACATAGAAGACCTCCTCCTCGAAGACGTGGTCCGGAAGTCGTTGTTTCGATCCGTTTCAATTCCTACCGTCGAGAATCAGTTCCGCCGGATATTGAAGGGCGGGGAGAAAAATGAACAGTTCTCGTTAACCTACTATCTTCGGCCAGAAGACAAATCCAGTTCTCCGTTGATGGCTTTTGAGGCGGACTCATCCCATTCTCTGCCTACTAACGTGCACGTCATTATCGGAGCGAACGGAGCAGGTAAGACGACTGCGCTGAAGAACGTACGATGGGCCCTTGACAATAGCGACCCCGAGAAGCACCGACCCGAATTCCTCAGTGTTCGCGATCGCGAGCTGATTTCCGGCGTCGTTTCGGTGAGCTTCAGCGCGTTTGATGTATTTGAGGATGAGGAGCGTTCAGACCTCGATCAGGCACAATTTCGAGTGCAGAATGTTCATCTTCCCTGGATTGACGCAGGGAATACCGCGCATATCGGGCAGCAGGAAGTTTTTTCGAAGCTCGTCGCGGCGTGCTTAGAGTATCGAGCTCGTCGGCTCATTCGGCTCTTTCGGCTACTGGCGGAAGCCGACACGGTGCTCGAATCGCACGATATCGCGAACCCGGAGGCATTGCAGAACCTGAACTACGAGTCGCTGAGTTCGGGCCATAAAATCGTCCTTCTCACCCTCGCGAACCTTGTGCGTTTCTGTGACGAGCGCACGCTGGTGCTTCTCGACGAGCCCGAGAGTCACTTGCACCCACCACTTCTCGGGGCCTTTACTCGTGCGTTGTCAACTCTGATGTCGGAGATCAATGGACTTGCACTCGTGGCGACCCACTCACCAGTGGTCCTGCAGGAGGTTCCGCGACAGTGTGCATGGCAGTTATGGAACGTCGACGGCCATACCGGTGTGCGTCAGCCTGAAGCCGAAACCTTTGGAGAGAACGTGGGGGTTCTCACTCGGGATATATTTGGCTTGAGCATGGTCAAGTCTGGATATCACAGCATCCTCGCTGGGGCGGCCGAGCGTAACACGGATTACCAAGCCGCCCTGGCTTCCTTGGGCGGCGAAATTGGGGACGAGGCCAAGCTTATTCTGCGCTCCATGTACCTCAAATCGGAGCGCGTACTTTGAAATTATTGGCTCCCGTGCAATTGACGGGAAGCGAAGTGCGTAAAAAGATAGTTCCAGGCATTGCATGTGCAGCTCGCAGGGGTCGGATTGATGCAGATGAGGCTGTCATTGAGTCGGATGAAGTCGCATTTAGGGCCAGCGTTTTGGCCGGAAGCCCCGGGGGTGTGATGCCAACCACCTTCTCGCCTATCGTGAAGGAGGATATGACGTGGCTCTACGAGACACGTCTTGTTGGGAGCGTGCCGGGGAAAGCTCTTCGCGGAAAACTAATTGACGCGGCGGAGGGCCTTTGCCCTTACTGCAGAATCAACGTTGCAAAAACTCTCGATCACACCGTGCCGAAATCAGAACATCCACGTTTGTCAGTCGAGCCGCTGAACTTGGTGCCCTGTTGTCGTGACTGCAACATGGATCGCCTCGTAGGTCGAAATTTTGTGGGCTTAAGTCCGTTCTTCGACAAATGGGCGGCTCATGAGCACTGGCTAAATGCGCGCGTTATAGATATAAATCACCCCGAGTCTCTGGTCTTCGAGGCTATTCGCCACCCGGGATACACTGATAGTCAGTGGGCTCGATTGTCTATCTTTTTCTCGGAATCCGATCTAGATTCTCGCTACAAGTTGCTTGCTCTCGATGAGTTTTATGTCCTGAAGGGTGACCTAATGCGTCAAGCGTCCCACTATCCGTTGAGCAGCATCGAGAGTGTCCTCGTCGAAAGAATTAAATCGCGGCTCACGAGAAAGGGGCTCAATTGTTGGGAGGCCGCGTCATACGGGGCCTGGTTGGTGAAGGCTCGTGAAATCGACTGGGGTGTCTGATTCGATCGACCAAGCACGATGTCAACGCCGACGGAAGGGGCCGACATCGTAGACACCCACCTGATGGGCAGCCACCGGCGCGGGACCTCCGGCGTCTGGAGCTGACAGGCGAGCCCAGCCCAGCCCAGCCCAGGCACACGAGCAGGAACGAGCACGAGCACGTGAACCCCGGGACTATGGTCACGACATGGCCGACGACATCCGGATCGCGTTCCTGCTGTTCCCGCACCTGACCCAGCTCGACCTGACCGGTCCGGCGCAGGTCCTCAGCCGCGTGCCCGGCGCACGCGTCGAGTACGTCGCGGCGACGCTCGACCCGGTGCCGAGCGACTGCGGCTTGGCGCTCGTCCCCACCGTGACGATCAGGGATGCAGGCCCCGCGGACGTGCTCGTGGTGCCCGGTGGTGACGGTGCCTTCGACGCGATGCTCGACCCGGACGTCGTGGCCTTCGTGCGGCGCCAGGCCGAGCACGCGACGTGGGTCACCTCGGTGTGCACCGGTGCCTTCGTGCTCGGCGCCGCCGGGCTGCTCGCCGGCAGACGCGCTACCACCCACTGGGCCTCGAAGCCGATGCTCGAGGCCTTCGGCGCGCAGCCGGTGGACGCTCGGATCGCAAGGGACGGTGCCGTCGTCACCGCCGCCGGGGTGAGCGCGGGCATCGACATGGCGCTGTGGCTCGCCGCCGAGCTCGCCGGACAGCCCGCGGCCGAGGCGATCCAGTTGCAGATCGAGTACGACCCGCAACCGCCGTTCGACCACGGATCGGCCGAGCGCGCCGACGCCGTCGTCGTCACCCGGGCCCGCGCAGTAGCCGAGGAGTCGCGCGGCGCGAGGGTGACCCGCGCCGCCGCAGCCGTCCTGCGCTGACGCGGACCTTCGGACGGTCACGAATCCCCGCTGGTCTCCGCCGAGTGGTCACGACACGTCGTTCCGCGCGCGGCCAGTCGACACTTCGTGACCGCTCGGGGCCATGCACGCGGGGTGTTGTGACCCGAGCAGCCGCAGCAGCAGCCGCAGCCGCGGCCGCCGCAGCAGCCGCGGAGCCGCAGCAGCAGCCGCCGCCGCCCGGCCGCCGCGCGCTAGACCAGCGGCTTCCGCATCTGCGCCGACGTCACCTGGTACCCGAGCGCCGCGTAGAGCTCCTGCGCCCCGGTGTTGTAGCCGAACACGTTCAGCCCGATGCTCGTCGCGCCGTGTTCCGCAGCGGCGCGGTGCCCGAGCTCGAGCGCCCGCCGTGCGTGCCCACGGCGCCGGTGTGCCTCGTCGATCTCGACGTTGAACACCCACCAGTCGGTGCTCCCCGGCGTGAGCGGTCCGATCCACAGGTACCCGATGACGGTGTCGTCCTGGTCGGTGACGTCCCACACGAGGTGCCCGTCAGCGGGGGACCCGCCCGGGAACCAGCGGTCCCGCGACTGCTGCTCGTTCGCCTCGGCCTGCTCGCGGGTCTCGCCCGCCTGCATCCGGGACTCGACGTACTCGGCCATCGTGCGCTGGAGCCAGGCCGGGAGGCGCGTGGCCGGCATCGGTGCCAGCCGCGTGTCCGTCATCGGTTGCCCTTGGAACCCCGGCTCGGCTTGCCGCGCATCTTGCCGCGTCCGGGTGTCGGCCCCTTGCCGGTGTTCGACTTCTTGCCGGCGCCGGACTTGCCGCTGCCGGGCGACTTCGCCTTGGCCTTGCCGCCGGCGCCCGCGGCGCCGCCCTTGGAACCCGACGCACCCGACCCGCCGGACCCACCCGACCCGCTGGACGAACCCTTGGCACCCGACCCGGCCTTGGCGCCGCCACGAGCCGGACGCGAGCCGTCGTCGTCGCGATCCGGGCCTCCTGGCTGGCGTGAACTGTTGGCGGTCCGCCCGCGCACCACGCCGATGAACTCCTCGGTGGTCTCGGTGGCGTCCTCGTCCCGCCAGACCAGCGCGATGCGCGTGCCCTCGGCGTCCATGAGCGGACGACCCACCAGGTCCTTGCGGCTGGCGGCGCGGAACAGTGACTGGGGGAGCACGACGACGCCGACGTTCGCCTCGACCAGGTCGAGCGATCCGTCGATGTCGGCCGGCACCGGGCCGGCGTCGATCACGTGGACCTCGGCGTCGGCGAGGTCGACCTCGGCGAGTTCAGCGAGGGGGGAGTCCTTGGGCATCGCGACGACGGCCGTCTCGGTCCAGAGCGGGATGGCGTTGTGCTGCTCGGACACGGGCATGCGTGCGAAGACCATGTCGGCCTCGCCGGCCAGCGTGTCGTCGACGTCGTCGGCGCCGATCGGCCGCAGCCGGAGCTCGACGGAGGGGAAGCGTTCCCGCCAGACACGGGCCCACTTTGCGGGGGAGACCCCCGGCACGAAGGCGATGGTGAGAGCCGCGGTCATGCAGACGAGCATAGGGGCCGTACCCTTGTCCTCATGGCGCAGGAACAGACCATGAAGCCCGAGACGGCTGCGAAGAAGCTCGGCATCTTGCTGACGGCGGCTCCGGAGTCCTTCCAGAGCGCTCCCCTCACGCGGACCGCCTTCGACGAGCTCCGCACCGAACCCCCGACCTGGCTCGAGGACCTCCGACGCGACGGCCCGCACCCGCGACCCGTCGTGGCGCAGAAGCTCGGCATCTCCATCTCCGGCCTGAGCCGTGCGGGGATCGACGACGCCCTGACGACGGCGGACATCAAGACGCTGCTCGAGCAGAAGCCCGAGTGGCTCGTCCGTGAGCGTGCGACGCAGGCCGCCGTGCACGCCGAGAACGCCCGTGTGAAGCAGGAGCGCGCCGCCAAGGCCGCTGCCCGCGCCGAGGACTGACCCCACCCCGCACCACTCCGCCGCACCGAGGACGCCCCACGTGCACGAGACCGTCGCCGACGCCATGCTCGTCGTGCCGCAGTTCGCGTCGGTGTGCTGCATCGTCGGTGACCGCTACCGACCGCGCCCGGGCGTGATCGTGCCGGCGGGCGTGATGCTCGTCGCGATGCTCATGCCCGTCGTCGACGCCGGAGCGGTGTGGACCCTGTTCGCCGCGACCCTCCTGCTCCTGCTCGCGCCGTTGCCCGTGATGCGTCGCCGCCGCGCCGACGGTCGCCGCGCGGAGCCGATGGACGTCCACCGCGCGCTCTCCGCCGTCGTGATGGCGGGGATGCTGCTCATGGGCCACGCCTCGGGCGTCGCCGGCGACCACGCGGGGCACGGCATCGCACTGTCCGCGGTGCTCGGGGCCGGCGTGATCGGCTACTGCGCGTTCAGCGGCTGGCTGCTCCGGTACGAGTGGGGCCGCGAGGACCGGCGGGCCGTCCGCAGCGGCGAGGTCTTCGCGATGACCGTCGCCGTGGTCGGCATGACCATGGCGATGTAGCGGAGCGCGCGCTGGCGGTCGCGGCCCCGCAGCCGGTCCGTCGGGTCTGTCAGTCGCGTGCGGCGCTGTCCGTCGGGGCGTCCGCCGCGTGCGTCACCCGCTGCTTCGCCGCCTGGATCGTGTCCTTCGGCACCGGCGGCACACCCCGCCGGATCCCGCGCAGGCCGACGACGAACAGGATCGCGGTCACGATCGCGAACACGACGAAGGTGATCCCGGTCGCCGCCCACAGCGGCAGCGCCAGGGTGAGCAGCGCCACCGCGAAGCCGGCCAGCGCGACCAGGGTCGTCAGGGCGAACCCGACGGCCACCCCGGTGAGCACCAGCCCGGTCTTCGCACCGCTCGCACGCTCGCCGATCTCGCGCCGCGCCGAGGCGACCTCCTCGCGCACGGCGCGCAGCACCGGCTCGAGGGCCTTCTGCACGAGTCCGGCGGTCACGGTGTCGCGGAACGACGGCCGTCCGGGAGCGGTCGTGTCGTCGTGGTCGGTGCTGCTCATGGGGTCTCCTGTCCGGGCGCGGCGGTCCGCGTCCCCTGACAGGACGCGACCGGTCCGATGATCGTCACGCTGGCTCGCGTGCGCCCGGTGCGTTCCCAGGTTGCGCAACGGACGGGAGGCCCGCCCCGCGTCGTCGACGCTGGACGGGCCTCCCGGGTGGTCGGGCCCACGGCCCTACTCGGCGACCTCCTCGAGGTCGTCGATCCCACGGGCGGCGGCCGCTGCGCGGCGGGCACGCATCGACGGCGCGGCGACGGCGGCGAGCACGGCCACGACCGCCACACCGGTGCACGCCCAAAAGCCGATGGTGAAGGCGTCGTCGGTGGGCAGTCCCTGCGGCGTGCTGTGCGAGGTGATCAGCGCGGCGATGACTGCGGTGCCGACGCTCGAGCCGATGGTCCGGACGACCGTGTTGGCGCTGATGGCCTCACCGGTCTGGTTCGCGGGGACGCTCTCGATGATCGCGTTCGAGCAGGCGGCCAGGGCCATGCCGATGCCGATGCCGGTCAGGACGCCGGAGGCCACCACCTGCCACAGCTCGGCGTGTGCGATCGCCGGCAGCACGAACGCGGCGACGATGGCGAACCCGCCGATGAGCATCGGTGGCTTCGGGCCGACCTTGCGCACCAGGATGCCCGCGATGGGCCCGGCGACGACCATCATCACGACGGTCGGCAGCAGGAAGAGACCGGCCTGGGTGACGTCCTTGCCGAAGCCGTAGCCGAGCGCCGTCGGGAGCTGCAGCAGCGTCGGCACGAGGACGAAGGTGCCGAACATCGCGAACCCGAAGACGAGTGCGACGACGTGGGCGGTCCAGACGCCGCGGACCGCGAAGAGCCGGACGTCGATGAGCGGCTCGGCGACCCGGAGCTCGACCAGGACGAACACGACCAGTGCGACGGCGCCGAGGGCCAGCAGGCCGATGGTCTTGCCGTCGCCCCAGCCCCAGGTCTCGCCCTCGCTGACGGCGAGCAGGATGGCGACGAGCGACACCGCGAGGACGAACGTGCCGGCCGTGTCCAGGCGACAGGGCTTCCGCACCGGGGACTCCGGCATGCCGAAGACCGCGCCGAGCAGGGCGATGACGACGAGCACGGCGGGGAGCCAGAACAGCCAGTGCCAGGACAGGTGCTCGACGATGGGCCCGGCCGCGACGATGCCGACACCGGCGCCGATGCCGAAGATCGCCGACAGCAGACCGATCGTGACGCTGACCTTCTCCTTCGGCAGCTCGTCACGGACGATGCCGATCGACAGCGGCATCACGGCTCCGGCGGCACCCTGCAGCGCGCGCCCGACGATCAGCACGCCGAGGTTCGGGGCGAGGGCGGCGAGCACGGCGCCGACGAGCAGGATCGACAGCACGACGATGAGGACCTTGCGCTTGCCGATCATGTCGCCGAGGCGACCGAGGATCGGCGTGAGCACCGAGGCGGAGAGCAGGTACGCGGTGAGCACCCAGCTCGTCGCACTGGTGGAGGCGCCGAGGTCCTGCCCGATGGTCGAGAGCGCCGGGGCGACCAGCGACTGCAGGACCGCGAAGGACAGGCCGCCGAGGGACAGGTAGACGATGATCGCCGTGCTGTTCGGACGGCGTCCGTCGGTGGTGGGGTGCGAGCCGGTCCGTGGGCTCTGCATGGTGTCGGTCATCGTGCTCCGTGTCGTCGTGGTCGTCGATGTAAACAATTGCTGACATGACGAGCGTACGCGTTCGAGAGGGCATGTCAACGCTTGCTTACATCCCTGTGAGGACCGGTAGGCTGCGCTCCATGAGCAAGGACGCCGCGGCCACCCGACTCCTGCTCGTGCAGGCCGCCCGGCGTCGGTTCGCCTTCGACGGGTACCGCGCGACGACCGTCCGCGACATCGCCGGGGACGCCGGGGTGAACGTCGCCCTGATCAACCGGTACTTCGGTTCGAAGGAGGGGCTCTTCCGCGCCTGCCTCGACCGCGTCGTGCGCGACCTCGGAGCCGAGGAGACGAGCCAGCAGGGCCTCGAACGAGCGCTGACGGGCATCATCACGCACATCGTGCGCGCCCCGACCGACGACGACTCCCTGCAGCTGATGCTCCTGCTCCGGTCCTCCGGCGACGACGGCGCCGATGCCATCCGCCGTGAGACGCTGCGCCGGTACGCCGAACGGCTCGCGGGCACGGTCGGCGGCGCCGGGTCCGAGGAACTGCTCGTCCGTGCCGAGATCGCGCTGGCGGTGGTGCTCGGGATGTCGATGCTCCGGCAGTCCACCGCGGTGGAACCACTGGCTTCCGCCGACGACGCCGTGGTGTCGGCCGCGCTCGAGGACGCCCTCCGCGCCCTGCTCGCGCCGTCGCGGTAGCGTCGAGCCGTGTCCGACCGTCCCGCACGTCGCCCCGACCCCGCTCCGCGCCTCGACGAGGTCGACGAGCGCATCCTCTGGACCCTGTCGGCCGATGCCCGGATCCCGAACAACCGGCTCGCGGCCGCCGTCGGGATAGCACCGTCGACCTGCCTGGCACGGGTCCGCGCGCTCGAGGACGCCGGGGTCATCCGCGGCTACCGGGCCGAGGTGGACGTCGCCCGGCTCGGGTTCTCGATCGAGGCGATGGTGTCCGTCCGGGTGCACGCCGCGGCCCGCCACGAACTGCGGGACTTCGCCAAGCGCCTGCTGCGGGTGCCCGTCGTGCAGGACGTGTCGTTCCTGGCGGGGGACAAGGACTTCCTCGTGCACATCGCGTGCGAGTCGACCGAGCAGCTCCGCGACTTCGTCGCCGACGAACTCAGCGGCGACCCCTCGGTGGCGACGACGCAGACGAACATCGTGTTCGAACGCCTCGTCGCCGACCGGGCCACCCAGGGCCGCTCCTTCGACGAGCTCCGGCGCTGGCGGGCCTGACGCGCGAAAGCCCTGATCAGCGCGGTCAGAACAGCGCCGTCGGGTCAGCGCTTCCGGGTCATCGGGATGTGCGGGATGCGGTCCTCCAGGTACTCGTCGCCCGAGCGCACGAATCCGAATCGGCCGTACCACTGCTCCAGGTGCGACTGGGCGCCGAGGGCGATGCTCGGCGAGCGCGACTCGGCGATCGCAGCCTCCATGAGCTGCGCGCCGAGGCCCTGGCCGCGGGCGTGCTTCGCGGTGGCGACCCGGCCGATGCGCTCGGTGCCGTCGGGCTCGCGGAGCAGGCGGAGCGTCGCGTCCACCGAACCGTTGCCGGCCCAGAACTGCACCGTGCCCGGCTCGAGGTCACGGCCGTCGATGTCGCCGTACGCGGCCTCCTGCTCGACGACGAAGACGTCCTGGCGGAGCCGCAGGATCTCGTGCAGCGTGACGATGTCCAGGTTGCGGGTCGGAGCGTTGAAGATCGAGACCACGGACGGCCCTTCCTGAGAATTTCTTCCGAAACAGGGTGTGTTCCGGACCGGATCGGCGTACATTGCCGGTCAACCACTCTACGTGCGCAGCCGAGATCAGGAGGTGAGCGCATGGACCACCCGTTGCGCGCACCCTGGCGCGCCGCACTCCGCATCGTCCTGCTGGGCGTCGGGACCCTCGCCGCCCTCGTGCTGCTGTCCCTGCTCCTCGGCGCGCGACCGGCCTCCGCCGCGACGACCTCCGCCGCACCGACCGAGCAGCGCGGACTCGTCGGCAGCGTCGTCGACGGCGTCGGCGGCACCGTCCAGGGCGTGACCGGTGAGGTCGGCAAGGTCGTCGGCGGCGTGACGGATCCTGTCCGCAAAGCCGTGGCACCCGCACCTGCTCCGGCCCCCGCGCCCGCTCCGGCCCCCGCGCCCGCACCGGCTCCGGTGCCCGCAGCGCCCGCACTCGCAGCTCCCGCACCCGTAGCCCCCGCTCCAGCTCCCGCAGCCCCCGCGCCGTCGAGCCCCGCTCCGGTCGCGACCACACCGGCTGCCCAGCCGACCACGACCGCCCCTGCGGCCCACCCGGCCACGCGCCCGGTGCGACAGGTCGTCGACCAGGTGAGCAGCGCCTCCAGGCCGGCCACCGACACCGTCGCGAACGTCCTGCGCCCCGTCACCGGCACCGTGGAACGCGTCACCGACGCGCGCCCGGTGATCACTGTCGTCGACACCGTCGACGACGTGGTCGGCAGCGTCCCGGTGGTCGGCACGGTCCTCGGCGACGACACCCTCGGCACCGTCACCGGCCCGGTCACGGGCCTGGTCGACGACACGCTTGGCTCGGTCGGCACGACCGTGGGCACCGTCCCCGACGTGGTCGAGGGCGTCGTCCCGTCCGTCGGCGGCACCCTGCCAGGAGGCACGGCCCCCGTCGTCGACGTCCCCGCGCTCCCGGTGGGCGGCGGTTCGAACCCGTCCGCCGGGCCCGTCCCGTCGGTGCCGGTCGCGAACGCACCCGTCCGGCCCGGAACCGTCGCCCCGCAGGGCGCCACGGTGCCCGCCGCACCCGCACCCGCACCCGTCGTCGCCGCCGATGCCGTGGGCGACCGCGCAGCCGGACTCCGCCCGTCGGAGCCCGTCGACGTAGCCGCCACGACGGCAACGGTCGGCCCGGTCGTCTCGGCCGTCGATGTGCAGGACGCGACCCTCGGCGGACACGCGCTGCTCGTCCCCGCGGACGGCGAGGGCCACGGGCTCCCGTTCGACGGAGCCGACGCCGGCGTGCTCGGTGGCAGTGCCTCCTCGACCTCCGGCGGCGCAGCAGCCGTCGGCATCGTCGGCTCGACCGACGACATCGTCTCCCTCGCCGTGGGGTCTCGCGGCACGCTCTCCGACGACGCGGTCCCCGCATCGGTCGTCGGCGAGCACGACGTCGCCCCTGACTGAGATCGGTGCGCCTGTCCGCCACGGCAGGCACGCACACATCCCGGCTGCGTCCGCGGTCGGTGACGATCTCGATCAGGGAGTACGACCATGAACAAGTACGTCTCCAGAGGGCTCTGGTTCGCCCTCTTCGTCGGCGGGCTCACGCTCGGCGGCACGGCTGCGGCGAACGCGGCCACGACATCCGGTGCCGACGGCACCGTCTCGGGCACCCAGGTGGCCCCCGCCGTGGACGCCCCGGTGTCCCTCGGCGGCAACGCGATCGCCGTGCTCGGCGACGCGGTGTCGACGGCGACGGGGTCCACGCCCGCCGCTCCGGCCCCGGCCCCGGCGCCTGCTCCGGCCACGACCGCTCCTGCCCCGAGCACCTCGGGCCAGGACGGCACGCTCTCGGGCACCCAGGTGGTGCCGGACGTCGCGGCACCGGTGACGGTCGGCGGCAACGCCGTTGCCGTCGCCGGTGACGCGGTCTCGGCCGCCGCACCCGCACCCGCGGCTGCTCCGGCTCCGGCGCCTGCTGCCCCCGCTCCGGCTCCTGCCGCTCCTGCCGCTTCCGCTCCGAGCACCTCGGGCGAGGACGGCACGGCTTCCGGCACCCAGGTCGCCCCGGCCGTGACCGTCCCCGTGACGGTCTCCGGCAACGGGATCGGAGTCCTCGGCGACGGCACCTCGACGTCGACCGCCCCGGCGGCGGCGACCCCGGTGGCGGCTGCCGAAGCCCCGTCGGCGCCCACCACCTCGGGCACCGACGGACTGCTCTCCGGCACCCAGGTGACCGGTCTGGTCGACGTCCCGGTGACGATCGGTGGCAACGGAATCGGTGTCCTCGGTGACGGAACCGCGACGGGCACGGCGCCCGCCGCGGGCACGGGTACCGGAACTGCTCCGGCGGCCGGTGGTTCGACCTCGGGTTCGGACGGCACGGCTTCGGGTACGCAGGTGTCCCCGGTCGTCGAGGTCCCGGTGACGATCGGTGGCAACGGCATCGGTGTCCTCGGTGATGGGACCGCGACGGGCACGGCGCCCGCTGCTGGCTCGGGCACGGGTACCGGGACCGCTCCGGCGACCGGTGGTACCACCTCGGGTTCGGACGGAACGGCTTCGGGTACGCAGGTGTCCCCGGTCGTCGACGTCCCGGTGACGATCGGTGGCAACGGCATCGGCGTCCTCGGTGACGGCACGAGCACCGGCGGCACGACGGCTCCGGCCACCGGCACGACGACCCCGACGACCGGCGGTTCGACCTCCGGCGACGGCGGCCTGCTCTCCGGCACCCAGGTCACCCCGGTGATCAGCCTGCCGATCACGATCGGCGGCAACGGGATCGGCATCGTCGGTGACGGCACCAGCACCACCCCCGGCACCGGCACGAACCCCGGGACCGACCCGGGCACGGACCCGGGCACGGACCCCGGCACCGACCCTGGCACGGACCCCGGCACCGACCCGGGCACCGACCCCGGTACGGACCCCGGTACCGACCCGGGCACCGTCCCCACCGACGGGACGGGCACCGACACCGGCACCACGCCCGGCACGGCGACCATCCCGGTGGGCGTGGTCGGCGTCGTCGAGCCGACCCGGGCCTCCACTGCGGGTGTGGTGACCACCACGACCGCTGCCACCAGCGGGGTCCGCACCAGCGCCGGGACCGTCGCGGCAGCCGCCGCGGCCGGTGCCGGCCAGCCGGAGCTCGCCTACACGGGAGCCGGCTCGCCGGTCCTGCCCGCCGGGTTCGCGCTCCTGCTGCTCCTCGCCGGAGCGGGCACGCTCGTGCTCCGTCGCCGGCACTGACCGGCGGGTGATCGAGGGGCGTCACACCGTGGCGCCCCTCATCACCGTGCGCGGAGGGGCGTGCGCGTTCCACGACAGAACACCGGAGGATCGACGGATGTCCTGTCGGAACATGTCGGCGCATCGGATGCGTATGCATGTTCCGACGGACCGCTCGTCGATCGACTCGTGCATCGTCGCAGTGCGGACGCCGGACGCGGACGCCGGACGCGGACGCCGGACACCGCGGGTGCCACGTGCTGACCGCGCCCGGGGGAGACGCCCGGTTACGACGGCGCTGCCACCGTGGCGCGGCCGTCAGCGGCCTGGGGTATCGTTCCGACTACGCAAGCGCTCCGGGGTCGGTGTAATTCCGAGCCGGTGGTGACAGTCCACGAACTGATGACGGGTGCGAACCCGACAGAGGTTGACCCGGTGGGATTCCGGGACCGACGGTGAAAGTCCGGATGGGAGGCGCGCTGGGCGGACAGGACGACCCCACGACCCGTGGGGTGCGACCCGTCCGTCGATGCCGACGATCGTCGAACGCCCCCGGAGTCCCGTTGAGAGGACACCAGTGTTCACCGGCATCATCGAGGAACTCGGCACCGTCACCGCCGTCGAGCAGCAGGGCGACTCCGTCGCGCTCACCGTCCACGGCCCCGTTGTCGTGCAGGACGCCCGGCACGGCGACTCGATCGCGACGAGTGGTGTCTGCCTGACCGTCGTCGAGCAGACCCCCGAGACCTTCACCGCCTTCGTCATGAAGCAGACCCTCGACATGAGCGCCCACGGTGCACTCCGGGTGGGGGACCGCCTGAACCTCGAGCGCGCCGCCTCGGTGGGTGACCGCCTGGGCGGGCACATCGTGCAGGGCCACATCGACGGCACCGCCACGGTGCTCGAGACGGCCGACGGTGACGGCTGGCGACGCGTGCGGTTCTCGCTCGCGCCCGCACTCAGCCCGCTCGTGGTCGACAAGGGCTCGATCGCACTCGACGGCGTCTCGCTCACGGTCAGCGCGGTCTCACCCGAGGACACCGCGCCCGACGCGGCCTGGTTCGAGGTGAGCCTGATCCCCGAGACGCTCGAGGCGACGACGCTCGGGCTCCGCGTGCCGGGTGACCGGGTGAACGTCGAGACCGACGTCCTGGCACGGCACGTCCGCCGCATGCTGCGGCTCGACGCCGCGGCGCAGTCGCTCGAGACCGTCGGATCGGAGGCCCGGTGATGGTCGCCGAGGCCGGTGCCGTCCCGCAGGCACTCGGGTTGTCGAGCATCGAGGCCGCGATCGCGTCGATCGCCGCCGGGCGCCCGGTGATCGTCGTCGACGACGAGGACCGTGAGAACGAGGGTGACGTCATCCTGTCCGCCGAGCTCGCCTCGCCGGAGTGGATCGCGTGGACCGTCGCGCACTCGTCCGGGTTCATCTGCGCGCCGCTCAGCACCGAGATCGCCGACGCCCTCGACCTGCCGCCGATGGTGGCGCACAACGAGGACGTCCGCGGCACGGCCTACACGGTCACCGTCGACGCCGCCGTCGGCGTGACCACCGGCATCAGCGCCCACGACCGCGCCCGGACGCTGCGGGTCCTCGCCGACCCGACCTCGGTGCGCGACGACCTGCACCGACCCGGACACGTGGTGCCCCTGCGCGCACGACCGGGCGGGGTCCGGGAGCGCGCCGGGCACACCGAAGCAGCGATCGAGCTCGTCACAGCAGCCGGACTCCGGCCCGCTGCGGCGATCTGCGAGATCGTCGACGAGGACGGCAGCATGATGCGGCTGCCGGCGCTCGTCGGACTCGGGGCACGCGAGGGCGTGCCCGTCATCACCATCGCCGCGCTCGCCGAGTGGCTGGACGCGGCAGACCGGGCGGCGGCAGCGACCGCAGCGCCCACGGAAGGAACGACACGATGAGCGGAGCAGGCGCGGCGGACCGCGATCAGGTCGACGGCACCGGGATCCGGGTGGCCGTCATCGCCGGACAGTGGCACGACACCATCGCCGCGGGCCTGCTGGCCGGCGCACAGCGCGAGGTCGAGCGGCTCGGGGCGACGGCCGAGGTCATCCCCGTCCCCGGCAGCTTCGAGCTGCCCGTGGTCGCGAAGACCGCGCTCGAGGCCGGTTTCGACGCGGCGGTCGCGCTCGGCGTCATCATCCGCGGCGGCACCCCGCACTTCGAGTACGTCTCGGGTGCTGCGACGAGCGGCCTGACGCAGGTCGCGATCGACACCGGCAAGCCCGTCGGGTTCGGCGTGCTCACGCTGGACGACGAGCAGCAGGGACTCGACCGCGCCGGGCTGCCCGACTCCAAGGAGGACAAGGGCGCCGAGGCCGCACACGCGGCGATCAGCACCGCGGTGACGCTGCGGTCCCTGCGCCTCCCGGTCTGAGGCGCCGGACACGCCACACAGAACGGCCCCGCACCGGTGAGGTGCGGGGCCGTTCTGTGTGTGCTGATCAGTGCTTGCTGGTCAGCGGCGGTGCTTGCTGGCTAGCGCTTGCCGAACACGTGGATCGGCAGGAAGAAGGAGAGGCTCATCAGGAGCACGCCGGCCATGAAGACGAAGGCCTGGCCCGACTCGACCTGGAAGGCGAACCCGAACAGGTACATCGACACCAGCAGCAGCAGGATCGAGAAAACAGCGGCGATGACGCGGCCCACGGGATACCTCCGGGTGTCGACGAGTGGATCGTTCCCCAGTCTATCCCCAGCCGGGGGTGTGCCGGTTCACGCTCCGGGTCGCGTCGCGATCAGACGGTCGACGACGGTGAGCAGGGTCTCCATGTCGACGCTGCCCCGCTTCGGTCGCACCTCGCTCGCGGCACCGAGTGAGGCCTGGTGGTACAGCCCGTCGCCGAGGAGCTTGACGGCCTGCGCGGTCGGCTCGTCGCCGAGGGCGTCGACGAGGGTGGCGAGCCAGGCGTTCTCGGTGTCGTCGAGGGTGCGTCCGGCCTCTTCGTAACCGGCCTGCTGCAGGCGGCTCGCGGCGAGCAGGGCGAGGTCCAGCTCGCTGCCGACGAACAGGCAGTTGCGGACGAAGTAGCGCGCGGCACCGTCCTCGGCGTCCTGCATGCGCTCGACGTCGATCGCGGACAGGTCGGACAGGCGTTCGCAGAGCCCCTCGACCAGGGCGGCCTTGGAGCCGAAGTGGTAGAGCAGCCCGCCCTTCGAGACGCCGGCGCGCGCGGCGACGGCGTCGAGCGTGGCGGGACGCTCGCCTTCCTCGCACACGATGGCGACGAAGCTGTCGAGGACACGGTCGCGGGCACTGGCCATGCCGAGAGTCTAGGAGCAGTTCCGGGGGGCGCGGACGCCAGCTGACCCGTGGTCGCCGTGAACGCTCACGAATAGCCGCAGGACCATTGCCGATCGCTCTGGCGCCCGCTAGCGTCGAACCGACCGTGAAGGTTCACGAGACGACAAGGACCCGCATGTCAGCGCAGACGGCGAACACCGCCACCACCCCGACCTCGACCACCACCGACCGCCCCGGGTGGGCTGTCCTCGGCCCCGGCGGCATCGCCCGACGCTTCCTCTCGCAGCTGCCCGCCAGCGGGGGCGTCCTGGTCGCGGCCGGCAGTTCGTCCGCCGAGCGGGCGCAGGTCTTCGCCGACGAGGCCGCCGGGTACGGGTTCACGGACGTGACCGCCGGGACCTACGACGAGGTCCTCGCCGACCCGCGGGTGGACGCCGTCTACGTGTCGACCGTGCACACCGGTCACGCCCGGCTCGTGCTCGCCGCACTCGAGGCCGGCAAGGCCGTCCTGTGCGAGAAGCCCCTCGCCGTGAACCACGGCACCGCGATGGCACTCACCGACGCCGCGCGCCAGGCCGGCCTGCCGCTCGTCGAGGCGTTCATGTACCGCTTCCACCCGCAGACCGCGGCACTGCTCGACCTGATCCGCGACGGCGCGATCGGCGACGTGACCCACGTCGACGCCTCGTTCGCGTTCCGGACGGGCGAGCGCACCGGTCGCCTGTTCGACGTCGACACCGCCGGCGGCGGGATCCTCGACGTCGGCGGGTACCCGGTGACGATGGCCGCGGCGATCGTGCAGGCCGCCACCGGGGTTGCCGTCGCCGAACCGGTGGACCTCACCGCCACGGGCACGCTCGGGCCGACCGGGGTCGACGAGTGGACGGTCGCGCAGCTCACCTACCGGGGCGGGATCACGGCGACGGTCCGGACCGGCGTCTTCGTGCAGGACGACAACGCCGTGTCGGTGTCCGGCTCGCGCGGTCGCATCGTGCTCACCGACCCGTGGACCCTGGGCGACGATCCCACCATCGAGATCCACACCGTCGACGAACCCCCTCGCTCGCTGTCGTTCGCGGGTGAGCACCCCTACGCCCGAGAAGCCGACGCCACCACCGACGCCCTGCGTGCCGGTGCGGTCGAGGCGGCGCAGATGACCATCGACGAGACCCTCGCCACCACCCGCACGCTCGACAGGTGGCGCGCGGCGATCGGCCTGCGCTACCCCTTCGAGGCCGAGACCGCCGACATCCCGACGGTGTCCGGCCGACCGCTCACCGTGCAGGACGGCAACCCGATGCGTTACGGCGAGGTGCCGGGCGTCGGCAAGCGGATGTCCCGCCTGGTGATGGGCGTCGACAACCAGCCCGACCTGGCACACGCCAGCGCGATCTTCGACCTGTTCGTCGAGCAGGGCGGCAACGTCTTCGACACCGGCTACATCTACGGCGGCGGTGTCCTCGAGGGCCGGCTCGGCAGGTGGATCCAGAACCGGGGGATCCGCGAGGACGTGGTCGTCATCACGAAGGGGGCCCACACCCCGCACTGTGACCCGGAGTCGATCACCCGGCAGCTGCTCGAGAGCCTCGAGCGCCAGGGCACCGACTACGCGGACATCTACATGATGCACCGCGACAACCCCGACATCCCGGTGGGGGAGTTCGTCGACGTGCTCGACGAACACCGCCGGGCCGGCCGCATCCGCGTCTACGGCGGCTCGAACTGGACCCCGGCACGGTTCGACGAGGCGAATGCCTACGCACGGGCCAACGGCAAGCACGGGTTCGAGGTGCTCAGCAACCACTTCGGTCTCGCCGAGGCGTACGACGTGCCGTGGGACGGCTGCGAACACGCGACCGATGCGGCATCGAAGGCCTGGCTCGAGGAACGCCAGGTCCCGCTGCTGCCGTGGTCGTCGCAGGCCCGCGGCTTCTTCACCGGCCGCGCGACGCCCGAGGACACCAGCGACGCCGAACTCGTCCGCTGCTACTACTCGGACGACAACTTCGAGCGGCTCCGGCGTGCGCGGGAACTCGGCACGCAGTTCGGCGTCCCCGCGACGGCGATCGCCCTGGCGTACGTGCTCAACCAGCCGTTCCCGACGTTCCCGCTCTTCGGACCCCGTACGATCGCGGAGGCCCGGTCGTCCATGACCGGCCTCTCCGTCGACCTCTCCCCGGAACAGGTGGCATGGCTGGACCTCCGCGCCTGACCCCGGGCGGCCGCGCGACGATCATCGACGTCGCCGCGGCCGCCGGGGTGTCCCGGCAGACCGTCACCCGCGCGATGAACGGCATGTCCGGCATCAGCGCGGCGACCAAGGACCGCGTGCTCCAGGCCGCGGCTGCGCTCGACTACCGTCCGTCACGGTTCGGCCGCGGGCTCGTCACGGGTGGCGACCACCAGCTCGGGCTCGTCGTCAACGACCTGCGGAACCCCTACGCACCGGCACTCGCCTCCGCGGTGCTCGGCCTGGCCGCCGCCCGCGGGTGGAACGTCATGCTCGCCGACGTCGGGCTCGCGAGCGACTCGGACCGGATGGTGGAGTCCCTCGGTGCCCAGACCGACGTCGTGATCGGCTACCTCGGGTCCCGTGCGCCGGAGTGGATCGAACGGCTCGGCTCGGTCCCGGTCGTCGAGCTCGACCCCTCGGGGCCGGTGACCCGCGCCGCGGTCCGGATCGACCCGACCGCCGCGATCGAGGACCTCGCCGACCACCTCGTCGACGTCGGGGTGAAGCACCCCGTCGTGCTCGACGCCGCCGCCGACGGCGCGCCGAGTCAGCGCGGGGAGCACATGGTCGCGGCACTCCGGCGTCGCGGGTACCTGCCCGACCTCGTCGTCGCGTCCGCGCCCACCGCAGAGGCCGGTGCCGAACGGACCGAACGGATCCTCGCCGAGCACCGCCGGGTCGATGCGGTCCTGGCGTTCAACGACGTGCTGGCGCTCGGCGTGCTGTCGGCCTGTCGTCGTGCCGGCGTCGACGTCCCCGCTGACGTCCGCGTGGTCGGCGTCGACGGCCTGCCGCTCGGGACGCTCGTCGCGCCGACGCTCACCACGCTGGCCGTCGACCTCGACGAGGTCGCCGGCCAGGCCCTCGACCTGGCGCTCGGCATGCTCGCGGGCGAGCTGCCGCGCTCGGGCGCGGCCGTCGAGCGCACGGTGCGACACCGGTTGCTGCTCCGCGAATCGGCGTAGGCCCGACGACGCGACCAGTGGACCGACGCAAGGCCCGTGGCGGGACCGGCACGGGCCTCCCGGCCGTCGTCAGTTGCATTTGCAACCAAAACCGTCCGGACGGTACACTAACGGAGTCCTGACGGGGCGCGTGTCCATCCCGCGTCCCGTCTCGTCTGCCCCACGTACCACCCGCCGTCGACCTGGTCCGGCTCGAAGTCCCAGGAGTCCGCCGTGTCCGCACTGCTCACCAGCCCCGTCGCCACCCGCGTCACCGGCAGCCGCGCCCGACGGTTCCTCGCGCTCGCCGTGCTCATGCTGCCGGTCCTGCTCATCTCGGTCGACAACACCATCCTGAGCTTCGCGCTGCCGTCGATCAGCCGCGCGCTGAACCCGGACGCGACCACGCAGCTCTGGATCGTGGACGCGTACCCGCTGGTGCTCGCCGGTCTACTCGTCGTGATGGGCAGCATCGGTGACCGCATCGGCCGTCGGCGGATCCTGGTGATCGGCGCGACCGGCTTCGCGCTGTTCTCGGTGGCCGCGGCGTTCGCGACCGACGCGTGGATGCTCGTCGCGGCCCGGATCGCGATGGGCGTGTTCGGCGCGATGCTCATGCCCGCCACGCTCTCGATCATCCGCAACGTGTTCGTGGACGCGGGGGAGCGGCGGATGGCGCTCGCCGTCTGGTCGACGATGTTCGCGGCCGGCAACGCGCTCGGCCCGCTCGTCGGCGGCGCGCTGCTCGCGCACTTCCACTGGGGCAGCGTGTTCCTGGTCGCGGTGCCGATCCTCGTGCTCATGCTCGTCGGCGTGCCGTTCTGCGTGCCGGAGTCCCGCGACCCGATGCCCGGGCCGGTCGACCTGCCGAGCATGTTCCTGTCCCTCGGCGCGCTCGCACCGATCGCCTGGGCCATCAAGTCGGTCGTGCACCCCGAGGAGCGCGGCCTCGCGATCGCCATGCTCGCGGTCGGAGTCGTCTGCGGCATCGCGTTCGTCCGTCGGCAGCTGCGGTCCCGCACGCCGATGCTCGACCTGCGCCTGTTCCGCAGCACGGCCTTCACCGGCAGCGTGCTGATGAACCTGGCGGCGATGTTCTCGCTCACCGGGTTCCTGTTCTTCATCGCCCAGCACCTGCAGCTCGTGGCGGGGCTCGACCCGTTCGCGTCCGGCATTGTGCTCATCCCGGGGTCGGTCCTGACCATCGTCGCCGGGCTCGCGGTCGTGCCGATCGTGGCGCGTGTCGCCCCGCGCTGGGTCGTGTCGGTCGCGCTGCTGTTCTCGGCGGCGGCGTACGCCCTGGTCGCGGTCCTCGGACACCACGCCTCCATCGCCGCCCTGGCGTTCGCGTTCGTGCTGCTCGGCATCGGGATCGGGGCGTCCGAGACGGTGACGAACGACCTCATCATCTCGACGGCACCGGCGGACAAGGCGGGTGCGGCGTCGGCGATGTCCGAGACGGCGTACGAGATCGGTGCCGTGCTCGGCACCGCGGTCCTCGGCACGATCCTGGCCACGACCTACCGGGCGCACGTCGTGGTGCCCGACGGGTTGTCCTCGGCGGCGCACGTCGCGGCGCAGGAGACCCTCGGCGGCGCGGTCGCCGCGGCGGGGCAGCTCGGCGGCAGCGCCGGGCAGGTGCTGCTCGAGTCGGCGCGGGCGGCCTTCGACTCCGGCGTGACGATCACGGCGGGTGTCGCCGCGGTGCTCATGGTGGTGGCGGCCGCGGGTGCGCTCGTCATGCTCAAGCGCCGCTGAGCTCGCTGCGCTGCGCCGCGAGCGTCGCTGCGCTTCGTGAGCAGGAATGATCGGGTCGCCGTGCGTGACCCGACCATTCCTGCTCACGAAGTGCCCGCCACGGCGCGCCCGCCCACGCCCGAACCTGTGAATCGTTGACCTCAACCAGGGTTCAGGTCATACGTTGGGTGGCAGCCGCCGAGTGACGGCAGCCCCTCCCGAAGGAACGACCACGATCACCATGCCCGACGAAGCACCGGCAACCATCGCCGACGCGTACAAGTCCGCCTTCCGCGGGCACCCTGCCGGCGTCGCCGTCATCACGGCCGAAGGCCCCGACGGACCAACCGGCCTCACCGCCTCGAGCGTCGCGAGCGTCGCCGTCGACCCGCCCGTCCTCGTTTTCTCGCTCTCGACGAACTCCGGCTCGGCCGGGGTCGTGCTCGGTGCGCCGCTGTTCGTCGTGCACCTGGTCGACTCCCTCGGGGTCGCACTGGCGAAGCGCTTCGCCTCGACCGGCAGCCCGGCCGCCGACGACCCGATCTGGGGCACCCTGCCGTCCGGCGACCGCTACCTGCCGAGTGCGGCGAGTGCGCTCCGCTGCCGACCGCTGTCGACGACGCCCATCGGCAGCTCGACCGTCGTCGTGGCCGAGGTGCTCGACATCATCGTCGGTGCCGACCGCGGCGAGCCGCTGGTCTACCACAACCGGGAATTCCACTCCCTCACCGATCGTTCCCGGCTCTCGTGAGCCGCGGAGCCGCGTCCACAACCCACTGATCGAAAGGACCTCACATGGCTGAGTACACCCTGCCGGAACTGCCGTACGACTACGCCGCGCTCGAGCCGCACATCAGCGGCAAGATCATGCAGCTGCACCACGACAAGCACCACCAGGCCTACGTGACCGGTGCCAACACCGCGCTGCAGCAGCTCGGTGAGGCCCGTGAGTCCGGCAACTTCGGCGCGATCAACAAGCTCGAGAAGGACCTCGCGTTCCACCTCGGTGGTCACGTGAACCACTCGATCTTCTGGACCAACCTCGGCCCGGACACGAAGGTCCCCGAGGGCGAGCTCGCCGCGGCGATCGACGAGTTCTTCGGTTCGTTCGAGAAGTTCCAGGCACAGTTCGCCGCCGTCGCGAACGGCATCCAGGGCTCCGGCTGGTCCGTGCTGGCCTGGGACACCGTGGGCCAGAAGCTCACCACGTTCCAGCTCTTCGACCAGCAGGGCAACATCCCGTTCGGCCTCGTCCCGATCTTCATGCTCGACATGTGGGAGCACGCCTTCTACCTCGACTACCTGAACGTCAAGGCGGACTACGTCAAGGCCGTCTGGAACATCGTCGACTGGGAGAACGTCGCCGCTCGTTTCGAGAACGCGAAGTCGCAGCGGTTCGTCACGCTCTGATCCGCGTCGGCGGGTCACCACGGTGACCACCTGACGAACGGGAGGCACGGTGCCAGCTGGCACCGTGCCTCCCGTTCGTGGTCCGGGTCACGTTCCGGGCCGTGCGCCGTCGCCGTGTCCCGTCGCCGGGTACGCGAGCGGTCCGCGATCGCGTGGGTGCGTGCGCTCAGCGCACGCGGTCTGCGGCGGCCGTGCTGGCTGCCAGGTCGTGGGCGATGCGACGCAGTGCAGCGTCGGCGTCGGTGTGCGCGCCGTCGACGAGCGCGCCCCACTGGGCTCCGCGGGCGGCCATGACCGTGTGCTGGGCCGCGCGTTCGGCGAGGACGGGGTCGGCGCCGTGTGCTCGGCACCAGGCCCGGACGGCGGCGACCTGGCAGCGGTGCGCGCGGCGCTGCCGGTCACGCCCGTCGAGGGACTCGACCGACCCGAGTTCGAAGGTGAGCCGTGCGGCCAGCGCACGGTGCGGGTCGTCGAGCCCGCCGAAGGTCGCGACCAGGTGGTCGGCGAGGGCGTCCGTGTCGGCCGCGGGGTCGAGCGCGGGCGCTCGGTGCGAGGTCGCGAGGTGCTCGACGACGGAGTCGATCAGGGCGTCGCGGGAGCCGAAGTGGTAGACGACCGGGTAGGCGCTCGTCCCGAGCACGCGGCCGAGGCCCCGGACCGTGACGTCCTCGATCTTGGTCTCGACGAAGTGGTCGACGACCTTCTCGAGGATCGCGGGTTTGCGGGTGGGGTCGGGCTTCCTGGGCATGGCATCTCCGTCGTCGGGGCGGTGGTCGCGCGACCGCCCACATACTAGCAGCCGGTATATCAGTGACACCATTGGTCGTTGTGTGCGATCTCTCCGCGAAACCTCCGTTTTCACCGATAGAAACGGAGAAAAACTCGGCTCCGGGTAGACTGTTGCGGATGTCCATGCCGTACGAGGGCGCTCTGCCGCCGTCACGGCCCGACGGGACCCGCGCCGGACGGGTGGTCGCGGGCCGTCGTCGCGGCGCCGGAAAACGCTTCCTGGTCGTCGGCGACGTCCTGGACGGCGTCCTCGTGCACACCACCGCGCACCGGATCGGGGTGCACGACCCCGCTGCGGAGATCCGCCACCGGCCGACCGGTGCCGGTGGCAACACGGCCACGTGGCTCGGCTGGCTCGGGGCCGAGGTCGACGTCGTCGCCCGGGTCGGAGTCGACGACGTGTACCGCCACGAGCGCGCGCTCGAGGACGCCGGGGTCCGCGCCCACCTGCGCTACGACGCGATGACGTCCACCGGGGTCGTCGTCTCGGTCCGCAACGACCACGGTCGCACCGCGATGTCCGACCCCGCCGCGAGTGGGAAGATCAGCGCCGCCGACGTCCCGCCGTCGGTGGTCGCCCGCGCCGACATCGTGCACCTGACCGGCGCGGCCATGCTCGGCGGCGGTGCCGACCGGCTCGCCGACCTCGTGGCGTGCGCCCGGACGGGCCCGGCGCGCGTGGCGGTGGACCCCTCGTCGGTGGCGGTGATCGAGACGATCGGTGCCGACCGGTTCCTCGAGGCCCTGCGGGGCGTCGACGTGCTCTTCCCCGACCAGCACGAGGCGCTCGCCCTCGCCGGGGGAGACGACCTCGACGCCGCGGTGCGGCGGCTGACCGAGCACGTCCCGCTGGTCGTCGTCACGGCCGGGTCCGACGGCGCGCTCATCGGGCGCCGGGGCCGCAGCGTCCACCGGGTCCCAGCGACACCGGCGACCGTCGTCGACACCATCGGCGCCGGGGACGCCTTCGTCGCGGGGTTCGTCCGTGCGTGGGCGACGGATCCGGTCCGCGTCGGTGCGGCAGCCCGCGAGGGCACCCGGGTCGCCGCGCGGGCGCTCGGCTTCGTGGGCGGTCGACCGCCGGTCTGAGCTGACGGGTACCCGCGTGGTGCCGTCGGGTCAGCGCGCCGTCAGATCAGCGCTCCGACGGTTCAGCGACGACGTTCAGGGTCTGGACGCGCCCCGCGGCGGCGGGCGCGAGCCGGATCTCGACGCGCAGCCGCCCGCAGGTGCCGGGGAGCCACCAGCGCAGGTGCGACGGCGCCGCCGAGTACTCGGACACCGGTGCGGCACCGAGATCGGCACCGACGTCCGCGACGGCCTGCGCCACCGCCCGGCGCCGTCGGTCGTACGGCACGTCCATCGCCACGTTGGGCGTGCAGATCGCGTCCGCCAGGTCGTCGCGCCAGTCGGCCAGGAGGCGCGTCACGGCGGCCTGGGCGGCTCGCGTCGCGCGGGTGGTCGCCACCACCCCGGTGCTCGGTCCGGTCACGTCGGCGTCGGCTTCCGGCGCGTCGAATGTGTGGACCGTCAGCGCCGCGTCGAGCACGAGGTCGTGCGCCTGCTGCGCGGCCGCGGAGACCTTCGCCTGCGTGGCGTTCTCGAACGCGACGACCCCGAGGCCGTCGCGCACGGACCACCGCATGTGCGCGGAGAAGCCCGGGTAGCCGCCGGAGTGCGAGACGAGCTCGCCGAAGCGGTCGTCCTGCTCGACGAACAGCCCGAAGCCGTACGCCGTCGCGCGGGCCGAACCCGGGACGACGGACGACGGGACGACCCGCATCGCCTGCTGCATGAGCCGGCGGTCAGCGGGGGAGACCGGGCCGGGTTCCGGTGCGGCGGAGAACGCCGAACCGAGGTGTGTCGCCCAGCGCGCCAGGTCACGCACGGTCGAGAAGAGCCCGCCGATCGACGAGAAGGCGCCGGGGCCGGTCATCGGCAGGGGTTCCCAGTCGCCCTCGTGTCCGCGGACACCGGTGACCACGAAGCCGGTCGACTCGGCGGCGCTGAACACCGTGTCGGTGAGGCCGAGGGGACGGAGCACGATCTCACTGGCGGCAGCGGTGAAGGGCTGCCCCGTCACGGCGGCGACGACCCGGCCGAGCAGCGCGTAGCCGAGGTTCGAGTAGGCGAAGCATGTGCCGGGCAGCGAGTCGAACAGCAGGCCGCCGCGCAGGACCTCGTCGAGCTCGGCGTCCGAGATCGACTCCTGCCGGTCGGCCCAGGGGTCGTCGGTGGGGAACCCGGCCGACATCGTCAGCAGCATCCGCACCGTGGGGACCGGGGAGTCCGGGGTCGGCAGGGTGACGGCGCCGAAGGCCGGCACGAAGTCGGTGATCGGCGCGTCGAGGTCGAGTGCACCCCGGGCGACGAGGGTCAGCAGGGTCGCGGCGGTGACGCTCTTGGTGCAGGAGGCGATGCGGTACACGGTGTCGGCGTCCGGGCTCCGGCCGTCACCGCGGTCACCGTGCCCGCCGGACGCGACGAGGCCGGAGCGGTCGAACACGCCCCACACGCCGCTCGGCGCGATGCCCTGTTCGACGCGAGCACGGAACAGCTCGTCGACCTGGTCGACGACCGCAGCGATCGCGGGGTGCGACCCGGTCACGAGCGCCGCATCCGTTCGTAGGCGTCGAGCGCCCGCTGCCGCGACGCCTTCAGGTCGACCATCGGCTCGGGCCGCAGCTCGCCGGCGGGGACCCAGCGGTGGACGTACTCGCGGTGCGGGTCGAAGCGCTCGAGTTGCCGATCGGGGTTGAAGACGCGGAAGTACGGGGCGGCGTCGAAGCCGGAGCCCGCGACCCACTGCCAGTTCGCCGCGTTGTTGGCGGGGTCGGCGTCGACCAGGGTGTCCCAGAACCACTGCTCCCCGACGCGCCAGTCGACGAGCAGGTTCTTCACGAGGAAGCTGCCGGCGGCCAGCCGCACCCGGTTGTGCATGGCGCCGCTGTGCCACAGCTCGCGCATGCCCGCGTCGACCAGGTCGAAGCCGGTCAGGCCCTGCCGCCAGCGGTCGAGCTCGGCCGCTTCCGGATCACGCCACGGGAACGCGTCGAAGTTCCGACGGACGTTGACGGTGGCGATGTCGTCGCAGTGGAAGTACTCGTTCCAGTTGAACTCGCGCCACGCCAGCTGCCGGAGGAACGCGGCGGCGTTCTGGCGCTGCGCGGGCTCGAGCCGCTCGTGCAGGCGGTGCCACACCTGGTACGGGCTGATCTCGCCCCACCGCAGGAACGGCGACAGGCTGCTCGTGGCCTCCATCGCGGGCTCGTCGCGCTGGTCGTAGTCCTCGAGCGCGTGCTCGACGAAGTGCTCGAGCTGCTGCTGCGCGCCGTGCTCGCCCGGGGTCCAGGCGTCACGGAGGCCGCCGGCCCAGTCGGGCTTCGTCGGCAGCAGTGCCCAGTCGGCCAGCGCATCACCCGTGACGTCGGCCGGAGCGGGCAGGTCGTCGGGGTCGGGCAGGGGGTGGCGCGGTTCGGGCAGCGCCTGGACGGCGTTCCAGAACGGGGTGAAGACCTTGTACGGCTCGCCCTGCCCGGTGAGCACGGTCCACGGTTCCCAGAGCAGGTTCGCGGCGAAGCTGTGCGCCTCGACGCCACGGTCGTTCAGGGCCGCCTTGATGCCGGCGTCGACGTCACGCTCGACGGCGCCGTACCGACGGTTCCAGTACACGGCGTCGGCTCCGGTGTCGGCGACGAGCTGGTCGATCGCCGTCGCCGCGGCACCGCGCCGGAGGACCAGCCGGGAACCCCGCTCGCGCAGGTCGGCATCGAGGGCGGTCAGGGAGTGGTGCAGCCACCAGCGGCTCGCGGCACCGATCGGACGGAGCCCGGGGGACTGCTCGTCGAGGACGACCACCACCGTGACGTCGCCGCCGTGGTCGATCGCCGCACGGAGTGCCGGGTTGTCCGACAGCCGCAGGTCGTCACGGAGCCAGACGATCGCGCCGGTCACACCGTCGCCGCATCCGCAGCGGCCACCGGGCGGGTCGTCGATCGCCGACCCGGTGCCGTGCCGACCGCCAGCCGGAGCTTCGTGCAGAGCTCGGTGAGGGTGCGGAGTTCGGGGTCGGACAGCCCGGCGCCGACCTGCTGCGCGATGCTCGCCGCGTGCTGCACGGCGACCTGGCGGTAGACGTCGAAGCCGTGCGGGGTCAGTGCCACGATCACGCCGCGGGCGTCGGTGGGGTCCGGCTGCTTCTCGACGATGCCGCGGGCGAGCAGTCGGTCGACCAGGCGGCTGACGCTCGGCTGGGTGAGGAGCAGGTGCCCGGTGAGGTCGCGCATGCGGCAGCGGCGGCCGGGCTGGGTCGACAGGTTGAAGCAGACGTCGTACTCGTTGAACGAGATCTCGTCGCCGGGGAAGTCCGCGTTGAGACTCCGCATCACGGCGACCTGGGCGCGGAAGAGCGCTTCCCAGGCGGCGACGGCGGTCGCCTTCTCACTGCGGCGTGTCTCGCTCACGTTCGCGTTCCCTCCGGTCGTACGGTCTGACCACACTACCGACGGGGTCCGACAGGAGCCGGGCGACATGCACGAGGGCCGGCCGCCTGTCGGCAACCGGCCCTCTCCCTTGCACCAAGAGTTTCCTGCAATCACATTCCACAGGCGGTGCCACAGCAAACACCGTCTGCACCACCGACTGTATAACGAAGCGGTAACGGCGCGCCAGCCTCTCCGGGGCCGGTTCGCTGCGAGTTCACCAAGAGCAGCCGATCAGGCTCAGAAGAGGTCGGGCGACGGGGTCGACGCGTACCGCACGGCGACGTCCGCGTGCCGGTCGAAGCGGTAGCCGACGCCGCGCACGGTGCGGACGATCTCCTCGAACGCGCCGAGCTTGGAGCGGAGCCGACGCACGTGCACGTCGATTGTGCGCTCGTTCGGGGTCTCGTCCTCGCCGTCCGACCAGAGGCCGTCGATGATCGCGGACCGGTCGACGGTCTGGCCCTCGCGGAGGACCAGGAACTGCAGGAGCTCGAACTCCTTGTAGGTCAGTGGTGCCGCTTCGCCGTCGAGGGTCACGCGCTTCCGGGAGATGTCGATGACGACGCCGGTCTCCTCGGGCTCGGGCTTCTCGGCCTGCTTGCGGGCGGCCACCGCGGAGCGGTCCTGCAGGGCGAGGCGGACGACGTCGACGTCCCGGCCACCGGAGTGCTCGGCGGCGACGGCGACGGCCGCGTACGTCTCGGACGACGGGACGAGCTGCGCCGTGAGGGCCTTGAGCTGCTCGACCACCGCGGCCAGGGTCGTGCCCGCGGCGGCGGCCTTCGCTTCGTCGATGCCGACGTACAGGGCGAAGCCGCGGGCCTCGGTGCCCTCGGGGAGTGCACGGTTCCGCTGCGGTGCGACCACGGGGCTCGTCGGCACGGTGGCCGGTCCGGTCGCCGCCGGGGAGGCCGGGCGCGGACGGATCGGGGTGACGGTGCCGAGGTCGGTCGGGGCCGGTGCGGAGCGGAGCGCGGTGCGGGGCTGGGCGATGGTGAGCGACATGGTGGTTCTCCGGGCGGTGTGGCCGGTGCGCGGGTGGCGCGGCGGCCGGTGTCGAATGCGTCATCCCGGGTACGGCGGTACGCCGATGTGCCCTGCGGTCCTGCTGCGGACCGGGGCCGACCCGGGGGAACGGGAGACAGACCTCGTGACGTGGTGCGCGTCGCCGACGGTGTCCGTCACCCGGGGATCACGCGCTCGCGACGGGGGTGGTGTCGCGGGGGATCCGGCTGGAACGGGTGCCGATCAGGCACACATTCGACAACGCATGACCGGCATGGTCGGCATCATCACGCCGACGGTCCCCACTGCCCCTGCGGAGGAGCACGCCTCGGAGAGGACGCGGGTGGACACGGTTGCAGTCATGTGACGAGTATCTGCGGTATACCAACGCGGTGTCAACCGTCCGCGCGGACGGTGCGCTGGGCGCGACCGCACGGACGTCGAGCGCCACGCCCGTTCTTTCCCATTGCGCCCGCGATGGAAAGTGGAATCGGGCGTACCGGGTGGAAAGAACCGACCGGGTACGCCCGAACCGACCTGGTACGCCCGGAACGACCTGGTGCGCCCGGAACCGGCGGGTGCGGTGAGCGCGACCGCGCCACGACGGACAGGAGGCGCGGTGCCAGCTGGCACCGCGCCTCCTGTCCGTGACGTATCGGGTCTGCGCTACTCGGCCAGGCCGTAGAGCCGGTCGCCGGCGTCGCCGAGGCCCGGGACGATGTACCCGTTCTCGTCGAGCTTCTCGTCGAGCGCACCGAGGACGATCGAGACGTTGCGGTCGCCGACGGCCTGCTCGACCATGGCGAGCCCCTCGGGGGCGCCGAGGATGCACACGCACGTGATCTCCTGCGCACCGCGGGCGAACAGGAAGTCGATCGCGGCGGCGAGGGTGCCACCGGTTGCGAGCATCGGGTCGAGCACGAAGCACTGCCGCCCGGACAGGTCGTCGGGCAGGCGCTCGGCGTAGGTCTGCGGCTCGAGCGTCTCCTCGTTGCGGGCCATGCCGAGGAAGCCCACCTCGGCCGTCGGGACGAGCTTGACCATGCCCTCGAGCATGCCGAGCCCGGCGCGGAGGATCGGGACGACGAGCGGCCGCGGCTTGGCGATCGCGACGCCCATGGTGTGCGCCACCGGCGTGTCGATCGGCGTCGCCGTGACCCGGACGCCCCGCGTGGCCTCGTACGCGAGGAGCGTGACGAGCTCCTCGGTCAGGGCGCGGAACGTGGGGGAGGGCGTCGTACGGTCGCGGAGCACCGAGAGCTTGTGGGTGATGAGCGGGTGGTCGGCGACGTGGACTCGCATAGGGTCGAGCCTAGCGTGCCGTCGACCGTCAGGAGGTCCCGTGGAGGAGCCCGCAGCCCGCCCGTTCGTCCCGGCGATGGAGCGCGCGCTCGACGAGGCTCGACGGTGCCTGGAGACCGACGACGTCCCGGTCGGCGCCGTGGTGCTCGACCGCGACGGCGTCGTGGTCGCCACCGGCCGGAACGAGCGCGAGGCACGACAGGACCCGACGGCCCACGCCGAGGTCCTCGCGCTGCGTGCTGCAGCGGCGGTGACGGGGGACTGGCACCTCGAGGAGCACACGCTCGTGGTGACGCTCGAGCCCTGCCCGATGTGCGCCGGCGCCGTCATGGCCGCGCGGGTGCCACGGGTCGTGTTCGGCGCGTGGGACCCGAAGGCGGGCGCCAGCGGCAGCGTCTACGACATCGCCAGGGACCGCCGGCTGCCGCACCGCTCCGAGGTCATCGGCGGCGTGCTCGAGCAGGCGTGTGCCGAGTTGCTCGACGACTTCTTCAGTCCGCGGCGAGGATGACGATCGCCTCGGTCGGCGGCTGCGGCCCGGTGCGCAGCACGTCCGGTTCGACGTAGATCACCCGGGCGATCGGCACGGCGCTCCGGACCCGCTGCTCGACGGTGTCGATGCCGGCGGCGACGTCACCGAGCCGGCGGTCCCCGTCGACGGCGACCTTCACGCCGACCATCAGCTCGTCCGGTCCGAGGTACAGGGTCTTCAGGTGGATGATCGCGTCGACCTCGGGGCCGTCGAGCACCGCCTGCTTGATGCGCTCGACGTCGGCGGCGGTCGCGCCCTCGCCGACGAGCAGGCTCTTCGTCTCGATGCCGAGCACCACGGCGACCGCGATGAGCAGCGCCGCGATGAGCATGGTGCCGATCGCGTCGAACACCCCGTTGCCGGTGATCGCCGTCAGGCCGACGCCGAACAGGGCGAAGACCAGGCCGAGCAGGGCCGCGGTGTCCTCGAGCATCACGACGGGCAGCTCCGGGGCCTTCGCACGGCGGACGAACTGCACCCAGCTCTGCGAGCCCTTCTGCGGTCGGGCCTCGTTCAGGGCGGTGCGGAGCGAGAAGCCCTCGAGCCCGATGGCGATGACGAGCACCACGAGGGGGAGCCACCAGTTCTCGAGCGGGTGCGGGTGGGCGAGCTTCTCGATGCCCTCGTAGAGCGAGAACACACCGCCGACCGAGAACAGGATGATGGAGACGACGAACGCGTAGACGTAGCGTTCACGCCCGTAGCCGAACGGGTGCTCCTGGTCCGCCGCTCGCCGGGCCTTGCGGCCACCGAGCAGCAGGAGGAGCTGGTTCGCGGAGTCGGCCAGGGAGTGCACGCCCTCGGCCAGCATCGACGCCGATCCGCTGATCGCCGCCGCGATGAACTTCACGATCGCGATGCCGATGTTGGCACCGAGTGCGGCGAAGATCGCCTTCGTGCCTCCGGAAGCGCTCACAGCTGTCCCCTTCTCGTGGTCTGCGACACGATCCTAGGCGGGTGGCGTCGGTAGGGTCGGGAGCATGACGATCGACCTGCCCCGCACCGCCCTGCTCGGCGTCGGCTCCATGTCCGGCGCGGTCCTCGACGGCCTGCTCGCCGCGGGACTCGACCCGGCCACCGTGACCCTCACCACGAAGTCCGAGGCGTCCGCTGCTGCCCACCGGGAGCGCGGTCTCGACGCGACCGCGAGTGACACCGACCCCGACGCCAACCGGTCGGCCGTCCGTGGCGCGGCCCTCGTCGTCGTCGGCGTGAAGCCGTACATGATCGCGGACCTGCTCGACGAGGTCGCCGACGACCTGGAGCCCGGCGCCGTCCTGGTCAGCGTCGCCGTCGGCACCACCACCGCGAGCATGGAGACACGGGTGCCCGCCGGCGTCCGCGTCGTCCGTGCCCTGCCGAACACCCCGATCGGCGTCGGCCACGGCGTCACCGGCATCAGCGCGGGCACCTCGGCCGACGCCCAGGCCGTCGCACTGGCGTCGTCGGTGTTCACCGCCTCGGGCGAGGTCATCGAGGTGCCGGAGTCGCAGCTCGACGCGCTGTCCGCCGTGTCCGGTTCCGGTCCCGCCTACGTCTTCCTGCTGATCGAGCAGTGGCAGCGTGCCGCCGAGGAGCTCGGGTTCACCCACGAGCAGGCGGCGACGATGGTGCAGGGCACCGTCCGCGGCGCGGTCGAGCTGCTCGAGCGGTCGGGCCGTGAGCCCGCCGACCTGCGCCGCGCGGTGACGAGCCCGAAGGGCACGACGGAGCGGGCCGTCGCGGTGCTGCAGGACGCCGACCTGGCGGACACGCTGCTGCGCGCGTCGCGTGCCGCGATCGCGCGTGCCGAGGAGATCGCCGCGTCGTAGACGCAACCGCTGTGCGGACGGGAGGCCCGTGGCGACGCCGCCACGGGCCTCCTGTCCGTCCGCTGGTCGTTACTCGTACGCGGCGAAGCGCTCCAGGTCGGTCTCGGAACCCGAGACGATGATGACGTCGTCCTCACCGATGACGCTGTCCGGCGTCGCCGGCACGAACGGGCTGCCGGGCGGCTTGATGCCGAGCACGGTCAGGCCGAAGCGGGTGCGGATCACGGTGGTGGCGAGGTCCTTGCCGCGGACCGCGCGCGGCGGGAACATCTTGACCACGGCGAAGTCGTCGTCGAACTCGATGAAGTCGAGCATCCGGCCGGAGACCAGGTGTGCCGTGCGCTCGCCGGCCTCGCGCTCGGGGTAGACGACGTGGTTCGCGCCGATGCGGGACAGGATCGTGCCGTGCGAGCGGCTGATCGCCTTCGCCCAGATCTGCGGGACGCCGAGGTCGACCAGGTTCGCCGTGATCAGGACGCTCGACTCCAGGTCGCTGCCCGTGCCGACGACGGCGATGGCGAAGTCCTGCGCGCCGATCTGCCGGAGCGCGTCGATGTCGGTCGCGTCCGCCTGCACCGCGTGGGTGACCCGGTCGGACCACTTCTGCACCAGTCCGGCGTCGGTGTCGACGACGAGCACCTCGCGGTCCTGGCGCTCGAGCTGGCCGGCGGTGGCGGCCCCGAAGCGCCCGAGCCCGATGACCAGGACGGGGGCGTCGTGACTGATGGCACCGTGCTGGTGCGACGAACGGGTGCGGTCAGCCAACGATCGGCCTCTCCTCGGGACGGCGGAACAGTTGCCGGCTCTGGCTGGCGGCCAGGGCAGCGGCGATGGTCACTGTACCGACCCGGCCGAGGAACATGGTGGCGGCGAGCACGTACTTGCCCGGTTCCGGCAGGTCCGCGGACACGCCGGAGGACAGTCCACTGGTCGAGAACGCCGAGATCACCTCGAACAGCACCCGGTCGAGCGAGTCGTCGGTGATCTGCAGGAGCACCACGGTCGCGACGGCCACGATCGTCGCTCCCCAGAGCACGATGGCCACCGCGACCCGCAGGACGTCGCTCGGGATCCGGCGACCGAAGGCCTCCATGCTCTGGCGACCGCGGGCCTCGGCGACCGCGGCCAGGAACAGCACCGCGAGGGTCGTCACCTTGATGCCGCCGGCCGTCGAGGCGGATCCGCCACCGATGAACATGAGCATGTCCGTGACGAGCAGGCTCGAGCCGTTGAGCTGGTCGAAGTCGACGAGCGAGAAGCCTCCCGAGCGGGTCATCGTCGACAGGAAGAGCGCCTGGAACGCGGTGCGCCCGGCTCCTTCCTCGCCGAAGGTCGTCGGGTTCGACGCCTCGAGTGCGGTGTAGACGACCGCACCGCCGAGGAGCAGGATCGCGCTCGTCGCCAGGGTGAGCTTGACGTGGATCGGCCAGCGCCGCGGGGTGCGCAGCTGCTTCGTCAGGGCACGGATCACCGGGAACCCGATGGACCCCGCCACGACACCGATCATCAGCAGCGTCAGGAACCAGTAGTCGTGGGCGAACGGGTCCAGGCCATCGGCGTTCGGCGAGAACCCGGTGTTCGTGAAGGCCATCGCCGCGTAGTAGAAGGAGTCGCCGACCGCTGTCCAGAACGGGATGCCGGCGATGAGCACCGACGGCAGGAGCAGCAGGCCGAGGACGATCTCGATCGACAGCGTGCTCACCGCCACCGTCGCGAGCAGGGTGCCGACCTCGCCGAGCCGGACGGCCTGGCCCTCGGGCACGGCGCCGTGGTGGGTGCGGAGCGGGTTCGAGTCGCCGGCCGCCATGAGCTTGGCGCGCAGGCCGAGCTTGCGGGTGACGAACAGGCCGAGGATCGACGCGAAGGTCAGGACACCGACGGCGCCGATCTGGGTGCCGATGACCACCAGGACCTTGCCGAACACCGACCAGTGCGTCGCCATGTCGACCGTGGACAACCCGGTGACGCAGACCACCGACGCCGCGGTGAACAGGGCGTCCGCGAAGTGGGTGCTGCTGCGGTCCGCGGTGGCCCACGGCGTCATGAAGAGCACCGTGAACAGGAAGATCAGCGCGATGAACACCACGATCGCCAGTCGGGACGGCGACGAGCGCAGCACCGTCGCGATCCGGCTCGCTCGCCGTCGGCCGACGCTCACGTGGTGCGGGATCGGCTCGGTTCGGTCGAGCATGCGTATGCCTCCGAGGACATGGGCCGGGACGGTTCGTCATGGTACATCCGTGGTGCCCCGGCTAGCCTTGCCCCATGGCCGACATCTTCTCCGTCGTGGCGGACCCGACCCGGCGCGAGCTGCTCGGCACGCTGTTGTCCGCCTACGGATCGGACGTCACCGGCGGCGAGCTCAGCGTCGGCCAGCTCGTCGAACGCCTCGGGGTCAGCCAGCCCACGGTGTCGAAGCACCTGCGCGTCCTGCGCGACATCGGGCTCGTCACCAGTCGCGAAGAGGGGCAGCACCGCTACTACCGGCTCGACCCGGAGCCGCTCGTGCACCTGGAGGACTGGGTCCTGCCGTTCACGGGCGCGGTCGACGCCGACGGCACCCCGGCCACCACTGCGTGGACGCCGGACGGCCAGCCGGTGTCGATCCGCCGGAACGGCACGGCCGGCAAGGCGACCGTCGAGGTGGGCACCGAGCTCGGTCGTGTGATGGCCGAGGCGTCGTACCGGGCGACCGCGGCGATCTCCGGCGCGCAGCAGGGCTGGGAGCGCGTCGTCGACCGCAGCCGCAAGCGCTTCACCCGCCGGGGCGACGAGGACTGAGCCCTGCCGCTCGGGCTTCCGAGGACGGGGCGGCGCCGGTGCACGCGGCGCGGACTGATCCTGGACACCGGGTCGCACACGCCTCTACAGTTGCCACTGACCACACAGGTCACACCACTCCCGTGCGCAGCGCGCGTGCGAGCCCCGAAGGCGGACCATGACCGGCAGTTTCGACGACGTGCGCTTCCTCACCGTCGCTGAGGTCGCCGAGATGATGCGCGTCTCGAAGATGACCGTGTACCGGATGGTGCACGCCGGTGAGCTCCCCGCCATCCGCTTCGGCCGTTCCTTCCGCGTCCCCGAGTCAGCCGTCGCCGACGTGCTGCGCGGTGGCGTGGCGGACGTCGGCTGAGCGCGCGTTCGACATCCCAGCGGGCAGCCGGTAGACTCGGGCAGGTTGATTTTCCGCGGTCTCTTCGGCCCGGTGTCCGTACATCAGCATCAGTCCGAGCGAGGTCCACATGGGTTCTGTCATCAAGAAGCGTCGTAAGCGCATGGCGAAGAAGAAGCACCGCAAGCTCCTTCGCAAGACGCGTCACCAGCGACGCAACAAGAAGTAGACCCTCACAGGTCTGCGCAGGTCGGAGGACCTGCACGAGAAGCCCCGGTTCGCCGGGGCTTTCGCGTTCCCGGACTACGCTGGGACCATGCCCGCAGTGACGTTCCTGACGAAGCCCGGATGCCACCTCTGCGACGACGCCCGACCCGTGGTCGAACGCGTCGTCGCCGACCACCCGGGGGTGACCCTGCAGGAACGCTCGATCCTCGACGACGACGCCCTCCGCCAGGAGTACGCGGAGGACATCCCCGTCGTGCTGATCGACGGGCGCGTCCACAGCAACTGGCACGTCGACGCCGACCGGCTCGCACGTGCGCTCGAGAAGGCCGAGGCCCGCGCATGATCTCCCACGTCGTCTCCTGGTCCCTGCGGACCGACCTCGACCGCGCCGCGTCGATCGCCCGCATCCGCGAACTCCTGACCGGTCTGGTCGGCACCGTCGAGTCGATCCGGTCGCTCGAGGTCGTCGAGAACGTCGCCTACCCGGACAAGAACCACGACGTCGCCGTGGTCGCCAGCTTCGACGACCTCGCCGGACTCGACGCGTACCAGGTGCACCCGGAGCACCAGGCCGCGGCAGCGGAGATCCGCGAACTGGTCACGGCGCGGGCCGCCATCGACTGGCAGAGCTGAGCCGGGCCTCCCGTCCCGCCCCCGGCGCTGCGTGCGCTGCGTGCGCTGCGTGCGTCCAGTGAGCAGAAAGGTCGCCTCCGATTTCCGGAGGCGACCTTTTCTGCTCACTCGCTGGTGACTACGGGGTCAGGCGCGTCGGGCCGCGGAACAGGTACGTGACCTCGCGGATCGACGGCTCACCGAGCATCAGCATCAGCACGCGTGCGAGGCCCATACCGAAGCCGCCGTGCGGCGGGACGCCGTAGCGGAAGAAGTCGAGGTACCAGCCGAGCTCCTCCGGGTCGAGGCCCTTCTCGACGGCCTGCGCCTCGAGCACGTCGACGCGGTGCTCACGCTGGGCACCCGTGGAGATCTCGGCACCGTTGAAGATGAGGTCGTAGCTGTTGGTGACCGACGGGTCGCCGGGCTTCCGCATGTGGTAGTACGGCCGGATCGAGGCGTCGTACTCCGTGACGAACACGAACTCGGAGCCGTGGTGCTCCTTCGCCCAGGCGGCGACGCGGCGCTCGCCCTCGGGGTCCAGGTCACCGTCGGCGCGGACGACGTCGTAGCCGCTGTCGGCGACGATCTTGCGCGCCTCGGCCAGGGTCACGCGGGGGAACGGCGTCGCGGGGACCTGCAGCTCGAAGCCGAAGACCTCCGCGATGTCCTTGCCGTACTTCTCCTTGACGGCGGTGATGCCGGCGACCAGGACCTCTTCGTGCATCGCCATGACGTCCTCGTGGGACTCGATCCACGAGAACTCGGCGTCGACGCTGGTGAACTCGGTGGCGTGGCGGCTCGTGAAGGACGGGTCGGCGCGGAAGGCGTCCGCGATCTCGAACACGGCACCGAAGCCGGCCGGCTGCGCCATCTGCTTGAAGTTCTGCGGCGACTGGGCCAGGTAGGCGGTCGTCTCGAAGTACTCCAGCTGGAACAGCTCGGCGCGCGATTCGGACGCCGACGCCATGAGCTTCGGGGTGTGGATCTCGATGTAGTCGCGGTCGACCCAGTACGTGCGGAACGCGTGCTCCAGCGTCGTCTGGATGCGGAAGATCAGGTTCTGCTTGCGGTTGCGCAGGTCGAGGAAGCGCCAGTCGAGACGCTTGTCGAGCGACGAGTCGTCGGCGATCGGGGTCTCCGGGATCGCGGCGCTCACCACCTGCAGCGCACTGATCTTGACCTCGAGCCCGCCGAGCTTCACGCGCTCGTCGTGCTTCAGCGTGCCGGTGACGTGCACGAAGGTGCCGTGCGCCAGGCCGGAGATCTCGTTGGTGGTCGCGAGGGCGGACTGTGCGGCGCCGTCGCCGTCCTCGGCCTCGCGCGTCGCCGGGTTCACGAGCTGGACGGCGCCGGTCTCGTCGCGAAGCACGACGAACTGCACCTTCTTCTGGTCTCGGACGGTCTCGACCCATCCGGCCACGGAGACGGGACCGTCGGGGAGGGCTGCCAGGTCGGCGATGCGGGTGCGTTCGATCACGGTGGTCGAGTCTAACCGCCTGCGTCCGGGGGCGTGGGCGGCAGGGTTCTTCCCTCCACAGGGCCGCCTGGGTCCGGTGTTCTCCACCGATGGCCGGGAGGCCCGTGGCGGGGTGCGTGGACTCCGTAGCGTTCTCGACGTGGCCGGGTCGCGGGCCGAGAGGGGGGCCGGGTGGGGACGGGGACGGGGGAGCTCGCGACCTGGCCGCCTGCGGCGGTCGCGGTGGTGGTGGCTGCGCTCTGCACGGCGGCGTTCACGCTGCTCGTGGCGGTCGTCGGTGGGCTGTGGGCGGTCATCCGGTGGCGGCGGGACGTCGCGCGGGAACAGCGCGACCGGGCTTGGTCACGATTCGTCTGGGTGGTCGACCACGTCACAGACGCGGACGTGGGTCGTGTCGAGATCGGGAGACTCGTCGCAGGAGCGATGTACAACATGCAGGTTCTTCGCGAGGCCGACGAGGTCATCGGCAAGCTCGTGCTGGAACTGGTGACGGAAGAGGAGCAGACGTGACGCAACGGGACCCGGTGAAGGCCTTGTTCGTGCGGCGGGACGAGGAGTGGAAGGCGAATGTGCGCAAACGGCACTGGTTCCGGCCATGGCGAGCACGTCGGGTGATCGCCGAACACGATCGGCTGCGGGAGATGATGGAGGAGATGGCCGAGGCGAAGCGGGAACGGAGTCGCCTCATCGCGGCTGGCGTGCTCGAGGGCTCAGGGGAGCGACGCGCGGAGTGATCCGAGCGTGCCGATGAACTCCTCGGCCATGCCGGCCCGCTCGACGAGCTTGGCGTGGCGGGCGCGGGCGTCCTCGAGGTACGCGTCGAGGCGGGCCGCCAGCGCTGGTTCGTCCTCGGGGTCCTTCGTCGCGAGGGCGTCGACCACGCGGAGCAGCTCGGCCATCTCGTCGAGCGTGAACCCGAGCGGCTTCATCCGGCGGATCACGAGCAACCGTTCGAGGTCCTGCGCCGTGTAGACCCGGAAGCCGCCGGTGGTGCGGCCGCTCGGCACGAGCAGCCCGACCTCGTCGTAGTGCCGGATCGTGCGCAGGGACATGCCGGCGCGGTCGGCGAGCTCGCCGATGTGCATCGTGTCGGGGGCGTCGCTGGTGCTCACGGCGTACGACTCTACCCTCACGTGAGGGTAGAGTTCCGATCGATGTCCGTGATCACACACGCGCCGACGGCCCCGAGCGTCCTCGCCGCCCTCCGCTCGCCCCGCATGCTCACCCGAGAGGTCCTGGCCGGCATCGTCACCGCGCTGGCCCTCATCCCCGAGGCGATCTCGTTCTCCGTCGTCGCCGGGGTCGATCCCGCGGTCGGCCTGTTCTCGAGCGTCGTCATCGCGATCGTGATCTCGATCGTCGGTGGTCGCCCCGCGATGATCTCCGCCGCAGCCGGCTCGGTGGCGCTCGTCATCGCCCCGCTCGTCCGGGAGCACGGGATCGAGTACCTGGTGCCCGCGATCGTCCTGGGCGGCGTGTTCCAGCTCGTGCTCGGGTTCCTCGGGGTGGCACGGCTGATGCGCTTCATCCCGCGCAGCGTCAACGTCGCGTTCGTGAACGCCCTGGCCATCCTCATCTTCACCGCCCAGCTGCCGAACCTGCTCGGCGACGACGTGCCGTTCATCGTCTGGCCGCTGACGGCGCTCGGCATCGCGATCATCGTCGGCTTCCCGTTCCTGACGAAGGCGATCCCCGCACCGCTCATCGCGGTCGTCGTCGTCACCGGCATCACGATGGTGTTCAGCGTCGCCGTGCCGACGGTGGGCGACGAGGGCGAACTGCCGACGGCGCTCCCGGGCTTCGGCGGGATCACGACGCCGTTCACCTTCGAGACGCTGCAGATCATCGCTCCGTACGCGTTCGGTGTCGCGATCGTCGGGCTGATCGAGACACTGCTCACCGCGCAGCTCGTCGACTCCATCACGGAGACGGGCTCGAGCAAGTGGCGCGAGTCGTGGGGCCAGGGCGTCGCGAACATCGCGTCCGCCTTCTTCGGTGGGACCGGCGGCTGCGCGATGATCGGCCAGACGGTGATCAACGTGAAGACCGCGGGTGCCCGGACCCGCGTCTCGACCTTCGCGGCCGGTGTCTCGGTGCTGGTCCTGACGATCGTGCTCCACGACCTCGTGGCCCAGATCCCGATGGCGGCACTGACGGCGGTCATGCTCATGGTCTGCGTCGCGACGTTCGACTGGCACAGCATCCGACCGCGCACCCTCCGACGGATGCCGCTCGGCGAGACCGCGGTCATGCTCGTCACCGTCGTGGTGGTCGTCGTGACCGAGAACCTCGCGACCGGGGTGCTCGTCGGTGTGGTCGTGGCGGCCCTGGTCTTCGCCCGACGGGTGGCGCACGTGGTGACCGTGGTGCGCGAGCCGGTCGACGACCGCACCGTGCGGTACCGGGTCCGCGGGGCGTTGTTCTTCGCCTCGTCGAACGACCTCGTCACACGGTTCTCGTACGCCGAGGACCCGGAACACGTGATCATCGACCTGGCCGACGCCCACGTGTTCGACGCGTCCACGGTCGCGGCGCTCGACGGGGTCGAACAGCGGTTCGCGAAGCACGGGTCGACCGTCGAGGTGGTGAACCTCGACACGGGGTCGATCGCGCTGCACGGGCGGCTCTCCGGTGAGCTCGGCGGCTGAGTGCTTCCGCATCCGGTGAATCACCTGAGGGGGCGGTGGGAACCGCGGGCGACCTACACTGGAACCCATGCCCGCGACCCGTCTCCACCTCGTCCGGCACGGAGAGGTGCACAACCCGGGCCGCGTCCTCTACGGCCGGCTCCCGGGCTTCGGGCTGAGTGAACTCGGCACGCGGATGGCGCAGGCCTCCGCGACCGCCTGGAAGGACGCCGGCATTGACGTGCGTCGGATCGTGGCGTCCCCGCTGCAGCGCACGCAGGAGTCCGCCGCACCCTGGTCGGCCGCCTACGGGCTCGACGTGACGCTCGACGAGCGCCTGATCGAACCGACGAACCGCTACGAGGGGCAGCCCCCCGGGTTCACGAAGCGCTCGCTCGGCCGCCCGGCGGAGTGGCCGTGGATCGTGAACCCGCTGCGTCCCAGCTGGGGCGAGGCGTACGAGTCGATCGCCAACCGCATGCTCGCGGCGATGACCACGGCGTGGGAGAGCGTGGACGAGGGCGACGTCGTCCTGGTCAGCCACCAGCTGCCGATCTGGATGGTCCACCGGAAGCTCGCGGGGGAGCCCCTGTGGCACGACCCGCGCAAGCGCCGCTGTGACCTGTCGAGCATCACCACCGTCGAACGTGTGCCCGCCACGTCGACCGGTCGGTTCACCGAGGTCGGGTACGCGGACCCCGCGCAGGAACTGCGCGCGACCGCCGTCGACGAAGGAGCAGTGTGAACAGCACGAAGCGTGCGCGCGTCATCAGCAAGCGGTTCGCGGTCCTCGCAGCGACGACCGTCGCCGCCGTGCTCGTCCTGTCCGGCTGCTCGTCGGACAGCGGCGGCATCGCGAAGCAGTACGGCAACGGCACGACCCAGAACTACATCTCCGGTGACGGTGCCGTGACCGAGGTCTCCGCGAAGGACCGCACCGACCCGGTCACCTTCCGGGCCGAGGACTCGAACGGTGACACGGTCTCGTCGAAGGACCTCCGCGGCAAGGTCGTCGTCCTGAACTTCTGGTACGCCAGCTGCCCCCCGTGCCGTGCCGAGGCGAAGTACCTCAACAAGGTGCACGACGAGTACGCCGACGCCGACGACGTCGCGTTCATCGGTGTCAACGTCCGCGACGAAGCAGCGACCGCGGCCGCCTTCGAGCGCACCTTCGACGTGCAGTACCCGACGGTCCTCGACCAGCGCACGGGCACGATGCAGCTCGCGATGTCCGGGCAGATCGCACCGAACGCGGTGCCGGCCACGATCGTCCTCGACACGAAGGGCCGCGTGGCCGCCCGGGTCCTCGGCGCGATCGACGGCACGAGCATCCTGCAGACCCTGGTCAGCGACGAGCTCGACGCCGGCAAGGCCTCCTGACCCGTGACCTCCAACCCCTTCGCCGACGCGATCCTGAGCGGCCAGATGGCCGTGGCGCTGCCCGTGGCGGCGCTCGCCGGGCTCGTGTCGTTCCTGTCCCCGTGCGTGCTGCCGCTGGTGCCGGGGTACCTCGGGTACGTCGGCGGTGTCGCCGAGGGCGGGCAGCGTCGGGGTCGTGTGGTGCTCGGCGTGCTGCTGTTCATCGCCGGGTTCACCGCGGTGTTCGTGGCGTACACGACGGTGTTCGGCGCGCTCGGCTTCTGGCTCGTGCGGTGGCGCGACCTCATCACGCAGATCCTCGGGGTCGTCGTGATCGCGATGGGCCTGGTGTTCGTCGGTCGGTTCACCTTCCTGCAGCGCACCATCAAGCCCAGCTGGACCCCGGCCACCGGGCTCCTCGGCGCCCCCCTGCTCGGCATCGTGTTCGGCCTCGGCTGGACCCCGTGCCTCGGCCCGACCCTGGCGGCCATCAATCTGCTCAGCGTCCAGTCGGGCAGCGCCTGGCAGGGCATGTGGCTCGGGGTGGCGTACTGCCTCGGGCTCGGCATCCCGTTCGTCCTCGTCGCCCTCGGCGCCGGCTGGGCCACGGGGGCCATCGCGGCGGTGAAGCGTCACATGCGCACCGTCAACATCATCGGAGGAGCGATCCTGATCGTCATCGGTCTGCTCATGGTCACCGGTATCTGGTCGGCCGTCATGTCGAGCGTCGGGGCGGTGATCCAGAGCTTTGTCCCCGCGGTCTGACCTGAACGAGCACATCCCGACGGGCGCAGGCGACGGAGCCGACAGCGCCTCCGACCCGCAGCGACCGTCCGACCACGTCGACGGCTCCGGCCCGACCGACGGCGGCATCAACCAGCCGAAGCTCGGCTTCGTCGGGTACCTCCGGTTCTTCTGGCGGCAGCTGACGAGCATGCGCACGGCGCTGTTCCTGCTCATGCTGCTCGCCCTCGCGGCGATCCCGGGCTCGCTCGTCCCACAGCGCACCGCCGACCCGAACGGCGTCGTGCAGTACAAGGCGGACCACCCGCAGCTCTACCCGGTCCTCGACAAGCTGCAGGTCTTCGACACCTACACCTCGGTGTGGTTCTCCGCGATCTACCTGCTGCTCTTCATCTCGCTCATCGGCTGCATCGTGCCCCGCACGAAGCACCACTGGCAGGCACTGCGGACCCGTCCGCCGAAGACCCCCGCGCGTCTGACGCGACTGGCGGGCTTCCGCACCGTGGCGGTGCGGCCGGACGCGATGATCGACGGGACGACCGGGATCGACGCGACCACGGGCCTCCCGTCCGCCGAGCACGCGGTGACGCGCGCGATGGCGATCCTGAAGCGGTCCGGGTACCGCGTCGAGCGGTTCGGCGACTCTGTGAGCGCGGAGCGCGGCTACCTGCGCGAGACCGGCAACCTGGTGTTCCACGCCGCCCTCGTCGGGGTGCTCCTGGCAGTCGGCGTCGGTGGCGGCTTCGGCTTCACCGGACAGCGCCTGCTGGTGGAGGGCCAGACCTTCTCCAACGTGCTCGGCTCCTACGACTCGTTCAACCCCGGGCGCTGGTTCCAGCAGACCGACCTCAAGGGCTACAACCTCCGGCTCGACAAGTTCGTGACGAAGTACGAGGAGCGCAACCTCGACGCCCTCGGGCAGGCGCTCGACTACTCGGCCACGGTCACGAGCACCGAGAAGGGCGGCGAGCCGAAGACCAGCCGTCTCGGCGTGAACGATCCGCTGCACGTCGGCGGCACGAACGTCTACCTGCTCGGCAACGGCTACGCGATGCAGGTCACGGTGCGCGACGGCGACGGCTACGTGGCCTTCAAGGACGTCGTGCCGTTCCTGCCGGAGGACGCGAACTACACCTCCACCGGCGTCATCAAGGTGCCGGACGCGAAGCCGGACCAGCTCGGCATGGTCGGGTTCTTCTACCCCACGGCATCGAAGCTCGCGAGCGGCGCCTACTCGAGTGCCTACCCGGACACCCAGAACCCGCTGCTGACGCTGCAGGTCTACACGGGCGACCTCGGGCTCGACAGCGGAGTCCCGCAGAGCGTGTACACGCTCAGCACCAAGGGGCTCGACCAGATCGCCGGTCGGCAGTCGGACACCGCGAGCATCGCGCTGAAGCCCGGCCAGACGAAGAAGCTCCCGGAGGGCGCCGGGTCGATCACGTTCGACGGCGTCAAGCGGTACGTCTCCCTCGACGTGCACCACGATCCCTCGCAGCTCTGGGTGGGCGGGTTCGCCCTGCTCTCCACCCTCGGCCTGCTCACCTCGCTGTTCGTCCCGCGCCGTCGCGTCTGGGTGAAGGTCGTCCCGCGCACGGACACGGCGGGCGGCGAGTACGACCTCGAGTACGCCGGACTCGCACGCGGCGAGGACCCGAACCTCGAACGGGCCGTCGCGGACATCGCACAGCGTCACACGTCGGACCTCGGAGTTAGGATGCCCCAGTGAACGACATGACCACGAACCTCGCGACCTACTCGGTCGTGCTCACGTACTCCGCGATGGCGGTGTACGTGGTCGCGTTCATCTCGTTCGCCCTCGACATGGCCAAACGCTCCGGCGACGTCACGGCCGCCGCGAAGAACGCGGGCGCCGACGACAGCTCTGCCGACGCGGCCAGCGCTGCGGCAGCACCCGGCGCGAAGACGGTCGCGACCGTCCGCGGCGGCACCGTCGTGCTCGAGCAGGTCGCCGCACCGCCGTCAGGCGGTTCCGCCGGCCGCGGCACGAAGTTCGAGCGCGTCGGCATGGCGATGACGATCCTCGCGCTCGTCCTGCACGTCGCCTCGGTCGTCCTCCGCGGCATCGCGGCCGACCGTGTGCCGTGGGGCAACATGTTCGAGTTCTCGCTGACCGGCACGGCGCTGATCACGCTGATCTTCCTGCTCGTGCAGTTCTGGCAGAACCTGAAGTTCCTCGGTGTCTTCATCACGGGCCTGACGATCATCCTGCTCGGCATCGCGACCGTGAACTACTGGGTCCCCGTCGTCCCGCTGCAGCCGGCCCTGCAGTCGTACTGGCTGGTCATCCACGTGTTCGTGGCGATCGCCGGCACCGGGTTCTTCGCGCTCGGCGCGGGGCTCGCGGTGGCGCAGCTCGTGCAGACGTACCGCCAGGGCCGCACGGCCTCCGGCAAGCTCCGCTTCATGGCGACGCTGCCCGACGCCGACCGGCTCGAGGTCCTGACCTACCGCGTCCTGCTCGTCGGCTTCGTCCTCTGGACGTTCACGCTCATCGCCGGTGCGATCTGGGCCGAGCGCGCCTGGGGCCGCTACTGGGGCTGGGACACGAAAGAGGTCTGGACCTTCATCATCTGGGTCGTCTACGCGGGCTACATCCACGCTCGTGCGACCCGTGGCTGGCGCGGTGCGCGGTCGTCCTGGCTGGCCCTCATCGGCTTCGCTGCGGTGATGTTCAACTTCTCGGTCGTGAACGTCTTCTTCAAGGGCCTGCACAGCTACTCGGGTCTGTGAGTCACGCGGGTCGCTGACGCGGCCCTGGTCGCGATCACGACCGGACGGGAGGCACGGTGCCAGCTGGCACCGTGCCTCCCGTCCGTCGTCCGGGGTACGTCGAGAGCCGCGACCGGTCCGGCGGACCCCGCCAGCGGTCACGACATGCCGTGTGCGGAGCGGCGTGGTCGCACAAACCGTCGTTCCGGGGCCGTCCGAACGACGGAACGGGTGACCTCGGCGAACGCGAGTGGCGTGTCGTGCACCCTCGACGGACCCGACCGAGCGGCGGGCGCGCTATCCGGCGGCTGCGAGCACGGCGTGTACGCGGGCCACCCGCGCACGCCACCACGCCGTGCGCTCCGGCGACGCGGCGTACCGGTCCACCAGCTCCAGCGCGACGTCGACGCGGCGCACCGGCACCCGACCGCCGACCGGCAGCAGGGGATCGGTCGTGACGTCCCCGGCGAACATGGCCGCCGTCCCGAGCCCGGCGGCGTACCCGGGCGTCATCGCCGCGGCAGCCAGGAACGCTCCCATGCCGAGCCCGACCGAGGTGTCGAGCGCACTGGAGACGACGCACGGCAGCCCGGCGTCGGCGATGACGGCACGGGCCGCGGTGATCCCCCCGAGCGGCTGGGCCTTCACGACCAGGACGTCGGCGGCGCCGGCCCGGGCGACGGCGAGGGGGTCGCTCGCCTTCCGGACGCTCTCGTCCGCGGCGACCCGGACGCCGAGGCCGGCGATCCGCGACCGGAGCTCCGCGAGCTCGGGCACCGTCGCGCAGGGCTGCTCGGCGTACTGCAGGTCGAACGGTGCGAGCCGCTCGAGTGCCGCGGCGGCCTGCTCCACGCTCCACAGCCCGTTGGCGTCGATCCGGACCGTGGCCTCGGGCCCCATCACCCGGCGGACGGCGGCGACCCGGGCGACGTCGTCGTCGACGGTCGTGCCGGGTTCGGCGACCTTGACCTTAGCCGTCGTGCAGCCGGGGTACCGCGCGAGCAGGTCGGCGACGTCGGCGGCGGCGATCGCCGGGAGGGTGGCGTTGACCGGCACGGAGTCGGCGGCGGGTTCGTGGTCGGTCCACCCGAAGTCGACGGTGGCGCGCAGCCAGGCGGCGGCCTCAGCGTCGTCGTACTCGACGAACGGCGAGAACTCGGTCCAGCCGGCGGGACCGCGCAGCACGACCGCCTCGCGCGTGGTGATGCCGCGGAACCGCACCCGCATGGGCAGGGCCACCACGTGGGCGTCGGCGAGGAGGTCGGCGAGGTCGGGGAGCACGTCCGCCATCCTCCCACCGCACCCAGGGGGCCCGCCGGTTCCTCGGAGGGGACCGCCAGGGCAGGGCACTAGCATGCATCGGTCGGCCTCGGTCGGCAGGGGAACGACCCGGAACGAGGGAGGCTCGGTGGCGGTGGATCCGCGGCAGCGCGCAGCACAGCAGCGTGCATCGCAGCGCCCGTCCGACCCGTCGAGCGCCGGAGCGGCACGCCCGGCGGCCTCGGCTCGTCCGGCAGCTGCAGCGCGACCCTCGGCGGCGACCCGCCCGGCAGCGGGCGCTCGATCCGCGGCGGCTCCCGGGCGCGACTCCGACGACTTCGCCCGCCTCATGCAGCGCAACACCGTCGACGTCCGGCAGACGGGTGGCACGAAGCGCCGCAACCCCGTCGTCGGCAAGATCGCCCTCGGCCTGGCCGTGGTGTCCGCCGCTGTGGACGCCAGTGCCTTCGCCGTGTTCATGGGCGGTGACACGAACTTCGCCTTCGGGATCTGCTTCGTCGTCGTGTTCCTGACGCTCGTCGCCGCCGTGCTCGGGTTCGTTGCCGCCGTCGGCTCGTTCGGACGCTGGTACGGCGCTGTCGGGGTCGTCCTGGCGTTCTTCGCGAACCCCGTGATCCTCATCGTGATCATGGTGTTCGTCGCGCCGGAGATCCTGACCGACATGGGCGCCTGACCCGCCAGACGCCCGGCGGTACGTTGGGAGCATGGCTGCTCCCGTCTCCGACCTGTTCGACCCCGACGTCTGGACCACCGCTCCGATCGCGGAGCAGTTCACCGACATCACGTACCACAAGCACGTCTCCAAGGGCATCGTCCGGGTCGCCTTCGACCGTCCCGAGGTCCGCAACGCCTTCCGCCCGCGCACGGTCGACGAGCTCTACCGCGCCCTCGACGACGCCCGGCAGGACCCCCGTGTCGGTGTCGTGCTGCTCACCGGCAACGGCCCGAGCCCGAAGGACGGCGGGTGGGCGTTCTGCTCCGGCGGCGACCAGCGCATCCGGGGGCGGAGCGGCTACCAGTACGTCGGTGACGAGGGCGCCCCGCCCGAGGGCGTCGACCCCGCGGCCGCCCAGGCATCGATGGGGCGGCTGCACATCCTCGAGGTCCAGCGGCTGATCCGGATGATGCCCAAGGTCGTCATCGCGGTCGTCCCCGGCTGGGCCGCTGGCGGTGGGCACTCGCTGCACGCGATCTGCGACCTCACCATCGCGAGCGCCGAGCACGGGAAGTTCAAGCAGACCGATGCCGACGTCGGCTCGTTCGACGGTGGATACGGCAGCGCCTACTACGCCAAGCAGATCGGGCAGAAGTTCGCCCGCGAGGTCTTCTTCCTCGCCCAGGAGTACTCCGCCCAGCGCGCGTACGAGATGGGTGCGGTGAACGCCGTGGTGCCGCACGAGGACCTGGAGCGTGAGGCGATCCGCTGGGGCGAGATCGTGCTCGGCAAGTCGCCGACGGCGATCCGGATGCTCAAGTACGCGTTCAACGCTGTGGACGACGGCATGGTCGGCCAGCAGGTGTTCGCGGGCGAGGCGACGCGGTTGGCCTACGGCACCGACGAGGCGGTCGAGGGTCGCGACTCGTTCCTCGAGAAGCGCGCTCCCGAGTGGACCGCGTTCCCCTGGCACTACTGATGCCCCGTCCGCTGGTCGCGACCGGTACGTCGGACCCGACGGCCGTGCTGCGCGGCCTGGAGGCAGCACTCGCCGGCGGCCCCGCACTGCTCCCCGTCGCCGAGGGGGCACCGGCACTGCCGACGCCACCTCCGGCCGAGGTTCGGCAGGCGGTCGCCCTGGTGGTCGAGACGAGCGGGTCCACCGGCACCGGCAAGCGCGTGGCGCTCTCGTCCGAGGCGCTCCTCGCCGGTGCCGCCGCGGCGGACGCGGCACTCGGTGGGCCCGGGCGCTGGGTGCTCGCGCTGCCGACGCACTACATCGCCGGCATCAACGTCGTGACCCGCTCGATCACCGCGGGCACCGAACCGGTCGTCGTGCCGCCCGGGCACTTCGCGGCCGCCGCGTTCACCGAGGCGGCCGAACGGCTCGTCACCGGTCCGGCCGCGTCGCGTCGCTACACCTCGCTGGTGCCGGTGCAGCTCGCCCGGGTCCTCGACGACCCGGACGCCACCCGTGCGCTCGCCCGGTTCGACGCGGTCCTGGTCGGCGGGCAGGCCACCCCGGCGCCGCTCCGGCAGCGTGCGCTCGAGGCCGGGGTCCGGGTCGTGACGACGTACGGTGCGAGCGAGACGAGCGGCGGATGCGTGTACGACGGCGTCCCGTTCGGCACGGTGCGCACGGCGCTGGTCGACGGCGAGCTGCAGCTGGCGGGGCCGATGCTCGCCGAGGGGTACCTCGACGACGATGCCCGCACGGCGTCGGCCTTCGTCGAACGGGACGGGCTGCGCTGGTACCGGACCGGGGACACCGCGACCCTGTCCGACGGCGTGGTCCGCGTGCTCGGACGCCTCGACGACGTGGTGATCTCCGGCGGCGAGAAGGTCCAGCTCGGTGCGGTCGAGCGGCTCGTCCGCGGGCTGCCCGGGCAGGAGAGCGCCGTCGTCGTCCGGCGCGCAGCGGGGGAGTGGGGCGAGGTCCCGGTCGTCGTCACCGAGCAGCCGCTCGACGTCGAGGCCGTACGTGCGCACGTCGGGGCCACCCTGGGCCGTGCCGCCCGGCCGGCGGACGTCGTCGTGCTAGACCGGATCCCGATGCTGTCGTCGGGCAAACCCGACCGTCGGGCCGTGCAGGCGCTCGTGGAGCCGGGCCGCCCGTAGGGACCGCGAGCGGCCGGGCGGCGCATCGGCAATATGATCGGTGCTCGTGGCACGAACGAAGAACTCGACGCAGAAGCAGGGCCGGTCCGGCAACCCGGCGAAGGCCGCTGCCCCCGCCCGCACCAAGCGGAAGGCGACCGCACGCGACTGGATCGGTGGCGCACGCCTGCGCACCCTGACCCTCGGTGTCGTCCCGGTCGTGCTCGGCACCGCCGTCGCGTTCGTCGACAGCGGGGAGCCCGGCGACTTCGGCGACTACCTGGCGAAGGACGGCCACCTCGCCGTCGCGCTGCTCGCCCTGGCCGTGGCACTGTTCCTGCAGATCGGTGTGAACTACAGCAACGACTACTCCGACGGGGTCCGCGGCACCGACGAGTACCGCGTCGGCCCGGCACGACTCACCGGAGCCGGTCTGGCCAAGCCCCGGACCGTGCTCACCGTTGCCCTGACGTTCTTCGGCCTGGCCGCGGTCGCCGGCCTGGTCATCGTGCTGCTCACCCAGCTGTGGTGGTTGCTGCTCGTGGGGGCAGCCGCCATCGTCGCCGCCTGGTTCTACACGGGTGGCAAGAAGCCGTACGGGTACAACGCCCTCGGCGAGGTCTTCGTCTTCGTCTTCTTCGGGCTGGTCGCCGTGCTCGGCACCCAGTTCGTGCAGATCCGCGAGGTCACGGTCAGCGGCTGGGCAGCCGCGGTGGCCGCCGGGTTCTTCGCCTGCGCGGTCCTGATGGTGAACAACATCCGCGACATCGACGAGGACCAGCTGGCGGGCAAGCGCACGCTCGCCGTGGTCGTCGGTCGTCCGGTGGCCCGCGTCCTGTACGGCCTGTTCCTGATGCTGCCGTACGTCGTGCTGCTCTGGTTCGTGCTGCTGTACTTCCGCACGGGCTTCACGTACTTCTCGCTGCTGCTTGCCCTGCCGGCGCTGGCGATCGGGGTGTCGTCACGGAAGCCCCGCGAGCTCATCACGGCCCTGCAGCTGTCGTCGTTCGCCTCGCTCGCCTTCGGCGTGGTGCTCGGGATCACCCTGGCCGTCCAGCCGTAGCCGTTCCGGCTGCTCCACCGGACGGCCCCGCCCCGGCTCCGTCTGATCAGTCGGCGTCGGTGTCCCGGCGCGACTCGTGCCGGTCGGCGTCGGACACCGGACGGACGGTCGGCGTGGCCGCGGCGTCGGAGTCGGCGGCGTCGACGAAGTCGTCCTCGAAGTCCGAGTCCGCGTCGCGCTCCGGGGTACCGCGGCGGTTCGCCAGGCTCAGGGCCACCTGCGTGCGCAGTCCGGACAGGGCGATGTACGAGATGAGCAGGCCCACCAGGGCGGCCACGATCGTCGCCCAGTACCACGGCATCGGCGTCAGGAGCAGGAGGAGCACGAGCGCCACCACGAAGATGCCGAGCCGAGCCAGGGTGTACAGGAGCCACGCTTTCACACGGTGAGTCTACGGAGCGCCGACCGGCAGGGGCATCACAGGGTCGCGACCTAGACTTCACCGCATGGTCCGCTTGTGGTTGATCGTCGCCGTGGCCGCCGTCGCCTTCACGGTGTACGCGGCCATCGACTGTGGCACGATGCCCCGTCAGCGCGTCCGTTCCCTGCGTCGCGGTGTGTGGCTGCTGCTCGTCATCATCCTGCCCGTCCTCGGTGGCGTGCTCTGGTTCCTGCTGGGCCGCACCCCGGCGGCCGACCCCGGTGCGTCGGCCCGCTACCGTGGACCCGAAGACGACCCGGACTTCCTCGGCACCACGCCGGAGCCGGGCACCACCCTCACGGACAAGGACCAGGACGACGCGACCCTCCGAGACCTCGAAGACCAGTTCCACGAGCGCGACGACGACGGCCGCACCGATCGCTGACAGCCCCGCGGGTTCGGGCAACCCGGCGACGGACACCGCGCTCGCCCTCCTGCAGGAACTCGTGCGTGCCGGCGTCACCGACGTCGTGGTGAGCCCCGGTTCGCGTTCCCAGGCCCTCGCCCTCGCGGCGGTCGCCCTCGAGCGCGCCGGCGGGTTGACCGTGCACGTGCGGTTGGACGAACGGACCGCCGGGTTCTTCGCACTCGGGCTCGCGGTCGAGACGCACCGACCCGCAGCGGTGGTGACGACGTCGGGCACCGCGGTGGCGAACCTGCACCCCGCCGTGCTCGAGGCGCACCACTCGGGTGTGCCGATGATCGTGCTGAGTGCCGACCGCCCCGACGAACTGCGCGGCATCGGCAGCAACCAGACCACCGTCCAGCCGGGGATCTTCGGCCAGGCCGTCGCCTTCGTCCGCGACGTCGAGGCCCCGTCGGCGCACGGCGTCGACGCCTCGGTCCGCGACACCCTGCGCACCCTCGCCCGACAGGCCGTCGCCGCCGCAGCCGGGCACACCGGACAGCCCGGTCCCGCGCAGCTCAACGTCGCGTTCCGCGAGCCGCTGTCGGCCGGACTCGCCCCGGAGCACGTCAGCCCCGTGCCCGAGGACGAGGTCGACCTGGCGTTCGCGACCCGCCGGGCGCACACGGGTCTGCCGGTCGCCGAACTCACCCCGGACGACGAACCGGGCACCGTCGTCATCGCCGGGCACGATGCCGGCGAGGACGCCGAGCGGATCGCCTGGGAACTCGGGGCGCCGCTCCTCGCCGAGGTCTCGAGCGGCGCGCGCTTCGGCCGCAACCTGGTCGTGGCCTACCGCGAACTCCTGCGCGACGCCGACCACGGTGGCGCCGTCCGCCGCGCCGTCGTGCTCGGCCACCCGACCCTCAGCAGAGAGGTCCCCGCGCTCCTGCAGCGCGACGGGGTCGAGACGATCGTCGTCCGCGGACCGGCGGCCGACCCCTTCGACCCGGCCCGTGCCTCCCGACCGGACGCCGTGACCACCTTCGTCTCCGACGTCCGCGTGACGGGCCGCACCCGGCCGGAGCACCGTGCGTGGGTCGGCCGCTGGGTCGGCGCCAGCCGCCGGATCCTGGGGGACGGCGACGCCGGCCCCGACCTCGACGCCAAGCGCTCCGCCGACCGCGCCGAGCGGAACAAGTTCCTGCGTGACGAGGTCGCGCTCCGTCGCCGACCCGTCGACCGGGCCATGCTCGCCGAGGCCGTCTGGGGGGTGACCTGGCCGCACGACCGGCTGGTCCTCGGGGCGTCGCAGCTCATCCGTGAAGCCGATGCCCGGGTGCTCGGCAAGAAGATCCGGGTGCACGCGAACCGCGGCCTCGCCGGCATCGACGGCACCGTCTCGACCGCACTCGGCATCGCCGCGGCGCTCGAGCAGTCCTCGGCCTCCGTGGGCACCACACGCGTGCTCCTCGGCGACCTGACCCTGCTGCACGACCTCGGGGCGTTCGTCACCGGCACCGAGGAACGCACCCACCGGGTGCAGGTCGTCGTCGGCAACGACCACGGCGGCGCGATCTTCCGCGGGCTCGAGGTGGCGAAGACCACGCCCGAAGCCGACATGCGGCGGATGATGTCGACCCCGCAGCACGTCGACGTCGAACGGGTCGTCACGGGCCTCGGGTGGGAGTACCGCCGGGCGGCGACGTGGGGTGACCTGGAGCGGGTGCTCACCGACCCAGCCGAGCGGGTCGTGATCGAGGTCCCGCTGGCCGACTGACCACCCAGCGGCTGTCGGCGACCGCGCGACCGCGAGGGTCGCGCGACCGCGTGGGTCCCGCGACCGCGCGGATCGCGCGACCGCTTGGATCGCGCGCCTGCCTCAGGCCAGCGCGTCGGCGATCGGCCGGAACTTCAGGGCCGTCTCGGCGACCTCGCGCGCCGGCTCCGAACCGGCCACGATCCCGGCCCCCGCCCATGCCCGGACGGTGCCGTCGTCGTCGATCCGGGCGCTGCGGAGCGCGAGCATCCACTCGCCGTCGCCCGTCGCGCTCATCCACCCGACCGGCCCGGCGTAGCGGCCGCGGTCGACGCCCTCGAGCTCGGCGACGAGCCGCACGGCCACGTCCGTCGGGGTCCCGGCGACCGCGGCCGTCGGGTGCAGGGCGTCGGCGACGTCCAGCGACGTGGTGTCGGGCGGCAGCGTGGCCTGCACGTCGGTCGCCAGGTGCCACAGGTTCGGCAGCTGCAGCCGGAACGGTTCGGCGTCGGCGCGCAGGTCCGTCGCGAGCGGGGCGAGGGCCGCGAGCAGGCTGTCGATCGCGAAGGTGTGCTCCTCGACGTCCTTGGCACTGCTGGCCAGGGCCTCGGCGGCGGCCCGGTCGGACACCTCGTCGGTGCCCCGGGCGGCGCTGCCGGCGAGCACCCGTGCGGTCAACCGTGTGCCGTCGGTGCGGGCGAGGGTCTCCGGGGTGGCGCCGATCAGCCCGTCCACCGCGAAGGTCACGCACTGCGGGTAGGCCGACGCGAGGTCGAGCAGGACCGCCCGTCGATCGGCTCCCGGCGGCAGCGTGCCGACGAGATCGCGGGCGAGCACCACCTTGCGGGCGTCCCCGGCCACGATGCGCCGGACCGCCTCGGTCACGTCGGCGGCGTAGGTGTCCTCGTCGATGTGCCCGGGACGCAGCGCCACGGAGACGTGCGGGCCGACGTGGGGGACCGGGACCGACGTCCGGGTGAAGGCCAGGGGCTCCGCGCCGAGCGTGGTGTCGATCGCGGTCAGCCAGGCCTTGCCGCGCCGCCGACCGAGGACCACCCGGGGCACGATGAGCACGCTCTCGTCGGCGGAGTCGTCGGCGAAGGCGAACGACCCGAACGCGACGAGCCCCGAACCGCGCAGCTGCACCGGGTCGTCGACGACGGCGGTCTCGACGATGCTGCGCCAGAGGGCCGCGGCGTCCCGCATCCGGTTCGGGCCGGTGAACGTGAACCGGAGCGCCTCACCGATGCCGACGATGCCGTCGCCGTTCCGGACGAAGGCGAGGGGACGGTCGCGGAGCGTGTGGCGGAGGACGGCGCCCGGGTCGTCGAGGATCCGGGTCGAGACCGTCAGCGGGGGCGCCGCCGTGGTGGTTCGGGTCACGGCTCCGATGCTACGCGCCGATCCCGCACCGCCCGGGTGGCTGCGAGTCCGGTGAACGCTCGGTCGGGACCTCTAGGATTGATCGTGTGAGCAGAGCGGACCTGAACAAGCGCCCGGACGAGGTGGCGGCGATGTTCGACGACGTCGCGGCCAAGTACGACCTCACGAACGACATCCTGTCGGCGGGCAACGCCCCGCTGTGGCGTGTCGCGACGGTCCGCGCGGTCGACCCGCAGCCCGGCGAGAAGGTCCTCGACATCGCCGCGGGCACCGGGACCAGTGCAGCGGCCTTCGCCAAGAAGGGCGCCGAGGTCACCGCGCTCGACCTGTCCGCCGGCATGATCGCCGTCGGCCGCGAACGCCACCCCGAGATCACCTTCGTCGAGGGCGATGCCGAGCAGCTGCCCTTCGACGACGACACGTTCGACGCCGTCACGATCTCGTTCGGGCTGCGCAACGTGAACGACCCGAAGCAGGCGCTCGCCGAGATGCTGCGCGTCCTGAAGCCCGGTGGCCGCGTCGTCATCTGTGAGTTCTCGACGCCGCCCCGCGCCCTGCTGCGCCTCGGCTACGGCACCTACCTGAAGCGCGTGCTCCCGGGCATCGCGCGGCTCTCGAGCAGCAACCCGGCCGCCTACCGTTACCTCGCCGAGTCGATCGATGCGTGGCCCGACCAGCAGGTGCTCACCCAGTGGCTCCGCGGTGTCGGCTTCTCGGTGGTCGCCTACCGCAACCTGACGGCCGGTATCGTCGCACTGCACCGTGGCCGCAAGCCCGTCGCCGACACGGTGCGCGAGTCCGCGGCACGGCGTGCGAAGGCCCGCCGTGACCACCAGAACACCGGCGAGCAGCCGCGCGTCGACCCGGCCGCCGACTGACCGGTCACCACCCCCGAAGACGGAGCAGCACTTGAATCCGAGCGTCCCGGTCGCACGTCGCGCGCCGAGCCTGCGCGCATCGCTGGGCATCGGCGAGCGGTTGTTCGCCACGCCCGCCGACCGACGCTTCATCTCCGCGGTCGACGACGGGCTCGAACTCGTCGAGCAGGGGCTCGAGGACGCCATGCGCTCCACCGACACCCTGGCCGACACCACCAGCCGGTACCTGCTGTCCGCCGGTGGCAAGCGCATCCGTCCGACCCTGACGCTCCTCATCGCCCAGCTCGGTGACGGCGTGACCGACGCCGTGGTCAAGGCCGCGGTGAGCATCGAGACCACGCACCTGGCGTCGCTGTACCACGACGACGTCATGGACGAAGCGCCCGTGCGCCGCGGGGTCCCCGCCGCGCAGATCACCTACGGCAACAACGTGGCGATCCTGACCGGTGACCTGCTCTTCGCCCGCGCCAGCCTCATCACGGCCGACCTCGGCACCGAGGGCATCCGGATGCAGGCCGAGACCTTCCAGCGCCTCTGCATGGGGCAGCTGCACGAGACCACGGGGCCGCAGCCGGACGACGACCCGCTCGAGCACTACATCCAGGTACTCAGCGACAAGACCGGTTCGCTCATCGCCACCGCGGCACGTGCCGGCGTGATGTTCTCCGGTGCCGACCGTGCCTACCTCGACGCCGTCGGTACCTTCGGCGAGAAGGTCGGCGTCGCCTTCCAGCTCGTCGACGACGTCATCGACCTCGCCCCCGCGACGGACAAGACGGGCAAGATCGCCGGCAACGACCTGCGTGCCGGCGTCGACACCCTGCCGGTCCTGCAGCTGCGCCGGATGGCCGCGACCGATCCGTCCGCGCAGCACCTGGTCGAGCGCATCGAGCGCGACGTCAACGGTGCGCCGGACGACGTGGTCGACTCCGCGCCGTACCAGTCAGCCGTCGCCGCACTCCGCGAGCACGAGGCCACCGCGGCGACCCGAGCCGTCGCCGTCGCCTGGGCCCGCGAAGCCGTCGCCGCCCTCGCCCCGCTCCCCGACGGCACCGTGAAACGGGCACTCACCCGCTTCGCGGACTCCGTCGTCGACCGAAGCCGCTGAACACCCCTCCCGACGGCGCACGCACTGCGGCCCGGTCGGGAGGCCCCCCGGGAACCCCCACCCGAACGAACTGGAGACGATCAGTGCCCACCCTCCGACTCGCCATCGTCGGCGCCGGCCCGGCCGGCATCTACGCCGCGGACATCCTGCTGCGCGAGGCCCACGGCTACGACGTGTCGATCGACCTGTTCGAGCAGCTCCCCGCGCCCTACGGTCTGGTCCGGTACGGCGTCGCACCCGACCACCCGCGCATCAAGGGCATCATCAACGCCCTGCGTGACGTCCTCGACCGCGGGGTCGTCCGGCTGTTCGGCAACGTCCGCTACGGCGAGGACATCACCCTCGAGGACCTCAAGAAGCACTACAACGCGGTGGTGTTCTCGACCGGCGCGATCAAGGACGCCGACCTCGACATCCCCGGTGTCGACCTCGATGGCTCGTACGGCGCCGCCGAGTTCGTGAGCTGGTTCGACGGCCACCCCGACGTCCCGCGCACCTGGCCGCTGAACGCCGAGAGCGTCGCGGTCATCGGCGTCGGCAACGTCGCCCTCGACGTCTCCCGCATCCTGGCGAAGCACGCCGACGACCTGCTGCCGACCGAGATCCCCGCGAACGTCTACGAGGGCCTGAAGGCATCGCCCGTCACGGACGTGCACGTCTTCGGCCGCCGTGGTCCGGCGCAGGTGAAGTTCACGCCGCTCGAGCTCCGCGAGCTCGGCGAGGTCCGTGACGTCGACATGGTGGTCTACGACGAGGACTTCGACCACGACGAGGCGTCGAAGACCGCGATCGCGACGAACAAGCAGGTCATGGTGATCAACCGTGTCCTCGAGCAGTGGCGCACGCGCGAGGTCGGCCAGGCGAGCCGCCGGCTCCACCTGCACTTCTACGCGAAGCCGATCGAGTTCGTCGGCGACGAGCAGGGCAAGCTGACCGCCATCCGCTACGAGCGCACCCGGCCGAACGGCGAGGGCGGCGTCGAGGGCACCGGCGAGATCCGCGAGATCCCGATCCAGGCCGCCTACCGCGCGGTCGGGTACTTCGGTTCCCCGCTGCCCGGTGTGCCGTTCGACGAGCGGCACGGCGTCATCCCGAACCACGAGGGCCAGGTCCTCGACGACGACAACCAGCAGATCCCCGGGGTGTACGCCACCGGCTGGATCAAGCGCGGACCGGTCGGGCTCATCGGACACACGAAGTCCGACGCGATGGAGACCGTGCAGCACATCGTCAACGACCAGGCGAGCTGGTGGACCCCGGAGGACCTCTCCGACGAGGCCATCCCGGCCCTGCTCCGCGAGCGCGGCGTCGAGTACACCGACCTCGAGGGCTGGCACCACCTCGACACCCACGAGCAGGCGCTCGGTGCGGTCGACGGGCGCGAGCGCATCAAGGTGGTGCCGCGCGACGAGATGATCGAGGTCTCGCTCGGACGCGTCGACACCCCGACGAGCTGACGACACCATGACCGACACGCGCCCCGTCCCGTTCACAGCGGTGCGGGGCGCGTCCGCGTCGGGGATGCGGCTGCAGGGCGTCGACGTGGCCCGTGCGGTCGCGCTGCTCGGCATGATGGCCGCACACATCGGCGGCATCGCGGAGCAGCTCGACTGGACCGACCCGGCCACCTGGACCGCCGTCGCCCACGGGCGCCCGTCCACGCTGTTCGCGGTCCTCGCCGGCGTCTCGATCGGTCTGACGAGCGGCCGCACGGACCCACCCGGCCCGCCCACCATCGGCCGCATCCGTGCACGGCTCGCGATCCGCGCCGTCGTGGTCGTCGTCATCGGGTTCGCCCTGATGGCGCTCGACACCCCCGTGTACGTGATCCTGCCGACCTACGGCGTGCTGTTCCTGCTGGTGGTCCCGGTGCTCCGCGTCCGACCGGCGGCGCTGCTCGGCATCGCCGCGCTCTGCGCGGTGCTGTCGCCGCTCGCCGCGCTGACGATCGCGCCGGCCTACGCGGACGCCGGCATGATCGGCGTCCAGCTCGGCCTGGTCTACCCCGTGGTCACCTTCCTGGCGTACGTCCTGGTGGGGCTCGCGGTCGCCCGGGTCGGCCTGGAGGACCGTGGTCGGCAGGTCCTGCTCCTGGCGTCCGGCGCACTGGTCGCCGCCACCGCGTACGTCGCCGGGTCCGTCCTCGCCCCGCTGCCCGACGATGCGGCCCTGGCGTTCCCCGGGGTCCCGTCCGCGGGAGACGCGTCGACCCCCGGCCAGGCCCTCGCACAGCTGTTCCTGTCCCCGCGCGACCACTCGTCGTCGGTCGTCGACGTGGTGGGGACAGCCGGGGTGGCGGTCGCAGTGATCGCCCTCTGCCTGCTCGTGTTCGACGGCCGCGGGCGCGTCGCCGAGCGGATCGCGTTCCCCCTGGCGGCCGTGGGGTCGATGCCGCTGACGGTGTACTCGGGGCACCTCCTGGTCATCGCGATGCTGCCGACCTACCCCGAGTCGGCCGAGGCCTGGGGCTGGTTCGCCCTCGGCTCGGTGGTCTTCGCGATGCTGTGGCGGCGGTTCCTCGGCCGCGGACCGCTCGAGCGGGTGGTCGGGGCCGTGGCGTCCCTCGTCCCGATGCGCTGAGCGCACCTGGCGGACCCGCACCGGGCCTCCAGGCGGCTACTGCAGCGCCGCCGTGAGCCGCGGAACGCTCACCGCACGGTGCAGGGTTGTCCGTTCACCGCGGGCTTGCTCGCCGGGTGCCCCGCTGTCGCGACGCACGGTGCGGCCAAGGTCGCACCGGGTGGAGGACGACGCACGGTGCGACGCTGCGACGCTGCGACAGCGACGGCTACTGCAGCGCCGCCGTGAGCCGCGCGACGTTGTCGAGGACCTTGGAACGTCGCGGACGGTCGACCCACGCGTCGAGCGTGAGCTCGAAGCTGTGCTCCTTGTAGGAGTCCTGCACCTCGCGCAGGGCGTCGACGAAGCGGTGACCGCGCACCATCACGGAGACCTCGAGGTTCAGGCTGAACGAGCGCATGTCCATGTTGCTCGACCCGATCACCGACACCTCGTCGTCGATCGTGAAGTGCTTGGCGTGCAGGATCGTCGGCTCCCGGTACAGCCAGATCCGCACGCCGGCCCGCAGGAGTTCCTCGTAGTAGGAGCGCTGCGCGTGCCAGGTCATGGCGTGGTCGCCCATCTCGCCGACGAACAGCTCGACGTCGACCCCGCGCTGCGCCGTCGTGGTGATGGCGTAGAGCATCGAGTCGTCCGGCACGAAGTACGGCGACGTGATCGAGACCTTCTGCTGCGCCGAGTAGAGCAGCGCGTTGAACAGGCGCAGGTTGTTCTCGCCGTCGAAGCCCGGGCCGGACGGCACCACCTGGCAGTCGAGCGCATCGCCGCGGTCGGCCCGCTGGACGGGGTCGCTCTCGCGCAGCAGCAGCTCGTCGGTCTCGCTGTACCAGTCGGTGACGAACAGGGCGTTGAGCCCGGCGACGACCGGTCCCTCGAACCGGGCGAACAGGTCCTTGTAGACCATGCCCTTCTCGATGTGGGACTTGATGTCGTACGACGCGTCGATCAGGTTCTGCGAGCCGGTGAACGCGACCGAGCCGTCGATCACCATGATCTTCCGGTGGTTGCGGAGGTCGGGGCGCTGGAACTTGCCCTGCAGCGGCAGGAGGGGCAGCATCAGGTGCCACTCGATGCCCGCCTGGTCCATGAACGCCAGGGTGTCCTTGTAGCCCGGGTAGCCGCGGCTCGCCCAGTGGTCGAGCAGGAACCGCACGGTGACGCCCCGTGCCTGCGCCCGCGCGAGCGCCTCGAAGAACGGGCGTGTGGTGTCGTCGAGCGTCGCGATGTAGAACTCGACGTGCACGAACCGGCGGGACTGGTCGATCGCCCGGGTCATCTCGGCGATGGACTCCTCGGAGTCGGGGTAGAGCTCCGCGGAGTTGCCACCGACCAACGGCATCGCACCGAGTTCGCGGTTCAGCCGCGTGACGCTCTCGAGCCACGCGGGCCACGGGTGGTCACGGCGGACCCGCTCGATGCCCTCGGTCTGCTCGAGGATGTACGCGTTGATCTCGGTCTGCTTCTCGCGACGGGCGCGGGGGAGCTTCGTCGACCCGATGACCAGGAAGACGATGAAGCCGATGTAGGGGATGAGGAAGATCGCGAGCAGCCACGCCGTCGCTGTCTGCGGCTTCCGGTTGATCGGGACGTAGATGATCGAGAAGACGCGGATCGCCAGGTCCAGCAGGACGAGCAGGACGGTGATGACGACGCTGAGCCAGTGCTCCACGGGGTGCCGGTGTCGGGTGTCGTTCGCAGGGGCCGCTGGTCAGCGGAAGTTGATGAACTGCAACGGGACGTCGAACTCTTCACCCTTGAGGAGCTGGATCGTGTTCTGCAGGTCGTCACGGCTCTTCGACGAGACGCGGAGCTCGTCGCCCTGGATCTGGCTCTTCACCGTCTTCGGGGCGTTGGCGCGCAGGAAGGCGCCGATCTTCTTCGCCACGTCCTGCTCGATGCCGTTCTTGAACTTCACCTCGATGCGGTACTCCTTGCCCGAGGGGTACGGGTCGCCGGCGTCGAGGCTCTTCAGGCTGATGTTCCGCTTGATCGCCTTGCTCTGCAGCACGTCGAGGACGGCTTTGGCGCGCTCTTCCGAGTTCGCCTTGATGAGGACGTCCTCGCCGCTGAACGCGACCGAGGCGTCGGCGCCCTTGAAGTCGTACCGCTGCTCGATCTCCTTGGCCGCCTGGTTGAGGGCGTTCTCCGCCTCCATCTTGTCGACCTTGCTGACCACGTCGAAGGAACTGTCTGCCATGCGGAACAGCCTAACGGCGGACGGGAGGCCCGGTTCCGGTCGCGCGGCTCGGCTCGCGGTGGTCACGACCACCGTCAGCCATCCGCTATGCTTTTGTGCGCGCCTTCGGTTGGTGATCACACCGGCTGGGTGCGCATGGCAAGTTACCCAAGCGGCCAAAGGGATCTGACTGTAAATCAGCCGGCGTAGCCTTCGGGGGTTCGAATCCCTCACTTGCCACCATCTGATCGGCCCCGTCCACTGCGGACGGGGCCGATGGTGTTTCCGGGAGGATGGGTGCATGGCATCCGACCTCACCCCGTCCCAGTTCGCCGACCTCGCCGAGTCGATCGCCCGTGACGCAGCGGCGCTGGCCGCACGGCGCCGCGCCGAGGGGGTCGAGGTCGCGGACCGGAAGTCGAGCATCGTCGACGTGGTCACGGCCGCCGACCGTGAGGTCGAGGCACGCATCCGCGCCCGCATCGCCGAGGCCCGACCGGACGACGCCTTCCACGGCGAGGAGTCCGGGTCGGCCTCCGGCGCCTCGGGCATCACGTGGGTGGTGGACCCGATCGACGGCACGGTCAACTACCTGTACGGCAGCGCCGACTACGGCGTGAGCATCGGCGTCGTGCGCGGAGCACCCGACCCGATGACCTGGGAGCCGATCGCGGGCGTCGTCGTGGCGCCGGCGACGGGCACCGTCTTCCGGGCGGCGGCCGGGCAGGGTGCGACCCGTGACGGGGAACCGTTGTCCGTCGCCACGCCCGGTTCGCTCGCCGAGACGCTCGTGGCCACCGGGTTCGGGTACACGGCCGACCGTCGCCGCGAGCAGGTCGCGGTGCTCGCCGGACTCATCGGCGAGGTGCGGGACATCCGCCGCGGGGGAGCGGCGTCGCTCGACTGCTGCGCCGTCGGGGCGGGCCTGGTGGACGCGTACTACGAGCGCGGGATCAACCCGTGGGACATGGCGGGCGGGGCCCTCGTCGCGCAGGAGGCCGGCGCGGTGATCCGCATCTGGGAGGCCGGCGGGACCCGCTCCTTCCTGTTCGCGAGCCCCGCCGTCGCCGACGAGCTCGAGGCCCTGGTGCGTGGGCTCGAGGCCGGTGCACTCGGAGCCGTGCGGGCCTGAGGACGCGCCGATCCCCAGGTCCGGAGGTGCCGGGAGGGCATGACCACGACTGGCGACCTGCGACGTCTCCTGCTAGCGTGCTCAGGTCCCGTTACCTGCTCGTTACCAACGAGTGAGCCCTTCTCTGATCAGGATCGCCACCGCACGCATGCCCCGTACTCCTCTGTCGTCCGCTCCCACCGACGGTTCCGTCGACGCCGCCACCCCGGTCGTCCACCAGACCCGACGCGCTCGGATCGAGGCAGAGCGAGCCGCGGCGAAGGGCGCGGTCGTGGTGCAGGAGGCGCATGACTCGACGGGTCCGAGCTTCGACGACGTGATCGGTGCGGTCACGCCGGGAACCCCCGCGGCCCCCGTGTCGCCGATCGACCTCGCACCGGCGTCGCCCGTGCGTCCGGCCTCCCGCATCGTGACGCCGCCGGCCCCCACCCCGCCCGTCGTGCCCGCGCAGCCTGCTGCTCCCGCTCCTTCGGTGTCGCAGCCGCGTCGGGTCGCCGGGCAGATCCCCGCGTCGCGTCGTCGCACCAGCCGTCCGGCGCCGAAGGCCCCGGTCGACCGCGCGACCCGCCACATCCGGTCGAGCACCCCCGCCAGCGCACCGGCCCCGAAGCGTGGTGCGTCGTTCCGCCGGTCGGCCTCCCGTGTGACCGCGGTCGGCGCCCTGCTCTTCGCGGCCGGCCTGGTCGTGTCGACCTCGCTGCCGGCCCAGGCGCTCTGGGTGCCCGAGTCCGGCTCGACCGCGGCCCGTGCCAGCTCGGGTGCCACCCAGTCGATGCAGGTCGGTGCCGCTGCTGACGGGTCGACCGCCCGTGACCAGTTCACGGTCTCGGACGCCACACAGTACGCGAACGTCGACTCCTCCAGCTTCACGAACGACCCGACCGGCACGATCCAGTGGCCGTTCCTGACCGGTGTCCCGATCACCTCGGGCTTCGGCGGACGCCAGGTCGCCGGGTGCTCGTTCTGCTCGACGAACCACATGGGCGTCGACTTCGCCCCGGGCGAGGGCACCCCGATCGGCGTCATCGCCGCCGGGACCGTCATCAAGGTGCAGGCGAACGACGGCGGCTTCGGCAACGACGTCTGGGTCGAGCACGACGTCGACGGCAAGCAGTTCGTCAGCGTCTACGGCCACATGGAGGACAACTCCTTCAAGGTGGTCACGGGCCAGCACGTCGAGGTCGGCGACGTCCTCGGCCTCGTCGGCAGCACGGGCAACTCCACGGGCCCGCACCTGCACCTCGAGGTGCACGTCGACGGGGTCCCGGTGGACCCGCTGGCGTGGCTCAAGACCAACGCGAACTAGCGGCCCACGACGCGGCACGCCCGGGCGTCTCGCCCGGTTCCGGAGCAGCGTCGGAGGTCTGCTATCCTCGTGTGGTGCCGTTCGCGGCACATCGCCCCGATAGCTCAGTGGTAGAGCACCTCCATGGTAAGGAGGGGGTCGTCAGTTCAATCCTGACTCGGGGCTCCGACCCGGTGCGCGTGCCGCTCCGGATCTCTGGCGGGGTAGCTCAGTTGGTTAGAGCACACGACTCATAATCGTGGGGTCGCGGGTTCAAGTCCCGCCCTCGCTACACGCAAGGCCCTCTCGTCCAGGATCCCCTGGGTCAGGGGGCCTTCTCTGTTGCCGGCCCCATTTCGACCGCTGGGCCCACCCGCCGCGCGTTCAGTCTGTCGCCGGCACGTCGGCCGCGACGTTCTCCTGCGCGGCGAACTGGGTGCGGTGCAGCTCCTCGTACCGGCCACCCGCGGCCAGCAGTTCGTCGTGCGTGCCCCGCTCCACGATCGAGCCGTCCTCGACGACCAGGATCACGTCCGCGCTGCGGATCGTGGAGAGCCGGTGCGCGATCACCATCGCCGTCCGTCCCTCGAGCGCCTCGCCGAGTGCTGCCTGCACCGCTGCCTCGGAGGTCGAGTCGAGCGCCGCCGTCGCCTCGTCGAGGATGACGACGCGCGGCTGGGCGAGCAGGAGCCGGGCGATCGTCATCCGCTGGCGCTCGCCCCCGGACAGCCGGTAGCCGCGTTCACCCACCATCGTGTCCAGCTGGTCGGGGAGCGACCGGATCAGCGGCTCGAGCCGTGCGCGGCGGACCGCGTCCCACACCTCGTCGTCGGACGCCTCGGGCCGGGCGAACCGCAGGTTGGAGCGGATGGTCTCGTGGAACAGGTGGCCGTCCTGCGTCACCATGCCGAGGGTGTGCCGCATCGAGGCGAAGGTGACGTCGCGGACGTCCGTCCCGGCCAGGCGCACGGCGCCGCTGTCGACGTCGTACAGGCGCGAGAGCAGCTGTGCGACCGTGGACTTGCCTGCTCCGGACGACCCGACCAGGGCGACGGTCTGCCCCGGTTCGATCCGGAACGATAGACCGTGCAGCACCTCCTCGCCGCCGCGGGTGTCGAGCGTCGCGACCTCCTCGAGCGAGGCGAGGGACACCTTGTCGGCGGACGGGTAGGCGAACCGGACGTCGTCGAACTCGACGGAGACGGGGCCGTCAGCGATGGTGACCGCGTCGGGCTGCTCCTGGATGAGCGGTTCGAGGTCGAGCACCTCGAAGACGCGCTCGAAGCTGACCACGGCGCTCATGATCTCGACCCGGGCGTTCGCCAGGCTCGTCAGCGGTGCGTAGAGCCGGGTGAGCAGGAGCGCCAGGGTGACGACCTCGCCGGTGTCCAGGCGGCCGGCGAGCGCGAGGAAGCCGCCGAGCCCGTAGACGAGCGCGAGGGCGAGCGCGGAGACGAGCATCAGCGCGGTGAAGAAGACGAACTGCAGCATCGCGGTCCGGACACCGATGTCACGGACCCGGGCGGCGCGCACGCGGAACTCCTCGGCTTCCTCGTCGGGCCGGCCGAACAGCTTGACGAGGGTGGCGCCGGGAGCCGAGAAGCGCTCGGTCATCTGGGTGCTCATCGCGGAGTTGTGGTCGGCGGCCTCGCGGCGCAGGGCGGCGAGACGGCTGCCCATCCGGCGTGCGGGCACCAGGAAGACCGGGAGCATGACGACGGCGAGCACCGTCACGAGCCACGAGGTGCTGAGCATGACGATCAGGGTGAGGACCAGCGCCACCAGGTTCGTGACCACGCCGGACAGCGTGCCGCTGAAGGCCTGCTGGGCGCCGATCACGTCGTTGTTGAGGCGGCTCACGAGCGCACCCGTCCGGGTGCGGGTGAAGAACGCGATGGGCATCTTCTGCACGTGGTCGAAGACGGCCGTCCGGAGGTCCAGGATCACGCCCTCGCCGATCCGCGCCGAGTACCACCGCGTCGTCAGCGACACGGCGGCGTCGGCCACGGCCACCAGGGCGATGACCACGGCCAACCGGACGATCGTCGCGACCTCACCCCGGGCGACGATGACGTCGACCACCTGCCCGGCGAGGACCGGCGTCGCGACCGCGAGGAAGGCGCCGACGACGGACAGGCCGATGAAGACCAGCAGCTTCGCCCGGTACGGCACCGCGAACGTCAGGATCCGCCGGACGGACGCGCGGGAGAACCCGTGCTTGCCGCCCTGCGCGGACGAGATCTTGTACAGCGAGCTCCAGGCTGCGCTCTCCATGCTCATGGCGGTTCCTTTCCGGGGCCCCGGGCCCAACCTAGATGGCTGGCCGGGTCCCCGGTGACCGCTCCCGTGGCGGTGCGCCGCGCGGCCACCCGCCGGAGGCCGTCCGGCGGCCTACTGCGTGCGGTGGGAGCCGGTGTCCGTCCGCGTCGCGAGCACCCCGGCCGCACGGAACGCGTCCTCGACCGCGGCGGTGACCTGCTGCCAGGCGGCCCGTCGCCGGTTCGCTCCGATGCTGCCGCCCGACACGGCCGTGCCGTGCCCGGCCCGGCGCAGGGTGATCGTGGTGGTGGCACCGTCCACGACGGTCGACAGCTCGTACCGGCGGTACTCCCGGGCCGGCTGGACGAGCGCGCCGAGCAGGATCGTGAGCGTCCGGCTGCCCGCCGTCGCGGTCATCGTGCCACCCGTCGACTCGACGTGGTGGCCCGTGCGGCGCAGCGCGGCGGCCGCGACCTCCATGGCGGTGCACCGGTCTCCTGTGTGCACGGCGAACTCCGTCGTGGTGTCCATCGGCCCTCCCCGTCCCGAACGAACCCGTGCCGCACGGCACGTCCCGATTCCCCCGAATCGGTCTCAGACAGTCTAGCTGAAGCGTCCTCATCGATCACCGGCCTCCGGACGGGCCTCGGTAGACTGCCGTGGTGTCAGTGAACCCCGAGCTCGTCGGCAGGACGTTCCCGCCGGCCCAGCCCTACCTGGTCGGCCGCGAGAAGGTGCGCGAGTTCTCGCGTGCGGTCTTCGCGACCAACCCCGTCCACCACGATCCGGACGCCGCACGTGCCGCCGGGTACGACGACGTGGTCGCACCCCCGACGTTCGCCGTCGTCGTGCAGGAGGCCACGCTCGCGCAGCTCCTGAACGAGCCCGACGCCGGCATCGACTTCTCCCGCGTCGTCCACGGCGAGCAGTCCTTCACCTACGACCGGCCGATCGTCGCCGGTGACGAGCTCACCGCCACCCTGACGGTCACCAGCGTGAAGACCCTCGGCGGCAACGCGATGGTCACCGCCCAGAGCACCATGAACGACGCCGAGGGGGAGCACGTCGTCACGGCGACCTCCACCCTCGTGGTCCGAGGAGACGACGCATGACCGCCGCACCCGCCACCGCGCTCGAGGTCGGCACCGTCGTCGCCGAGCGCGACGTGCACATCACGCGCGACTCGCTCGTCCGGTACGCCGGCGCCTCGGGCGACTTCAACCCGATCCACTACCGCGACGACGTCGCCGCCTCGGTCGGCCTGCCCGGTGTGCTCGCCCACGGCATGCTCACGATGGGCATCGCCGTGCAGCCGGTCGCCGAGTGGCTCGGCGACAGCGGCTGGGTCGCGGGCTACGGCGTCCGCTTCACGCGCCCCGTCGTCGTCGACCCGGAGCAGGGTGCCACCGTCGGCATCGTCGCGAAGGTCGGCACCGTCGACGAGGACGGCCGTCCGAAGCGCATCGACCTCACCGTGACCGCCGCCGGGCAGACCGTGCTCGGCAAGGCGCAGGTCACGGTGGTGTTCCGCTGACCGTGTCCGAGCCGGTGCTGGCCGACCTGACGACGCTCCGCGTCGGCGGGGCCGCCACCCGGCTGCTCACGGCCGAGACGACCGACGAGCTCGTCGCCCACGCGCTCGACGCCTTCGACGACCACGAGTGGCTCGTCCTCGGCGGCGGCAGCAACCTGCTGGTCGCCGACCAGGGCTTCGACGGCACCGTCGTGCTGGTCCGGACGACGGGCGTCGACGCCGACCGCGACGCCGACGGCGTCACCGTCCGCGTCGCCGCGGGAGAACCGTGGGACCCGTTCGTCGCCACGACCGTCGCGAACGGCTGGACCGGCCTGGAGGCCCTCAGCGGCATCCCGGGCACCGTCGGTGCGTCCCCGGTGCAGAACATCGGCGCCTACGGGGTCGAACTCGCCGACGTGCTCACCCGCGTCGAGTTCCTCGATGCAGCCACGGGGGAGCGCGCGTGGCTCCCGGCAGCCGAGCTGGCGCTCGGCTACCGCACGTCGACCCTCAAGCACGGTCGGCGCGGTGTCGTGCTGACGGTCGAGTTCCGACTCGGGCTCGCGGGCGAGCACGGCGTGCCCGTGCGGTACGCGCAGCTCGCCGGTTCGCTCGGGGTCGAGCTCGGTGCGCTCGTGCCGCCCACGACCGTCCGCGACGAGGTCCTGCGGCTGCGCGGCTCGAAGGGCATGGTGCTCGACGGGGACGACCACGACACCTGGAGCGCCGGGTCGTTCTTCACCAACCCGATCGTCTCGCCGGCGTTCGCCGAGACCCTGCCGACGGATGCGCCCCGCTGGCCCGCGGGCGACGACGTCAAGCTCAGTGCCGCGTGGCTCATCGAGCACGCCGGCGTGCACCGCGGGTACGCGGTGCCGGGGTCCCGCGCGGCGATCTCGTCCAAGCACACCCTCGCGCTCACGAACCGCGGCGGGGCGACGGCCGCGCAGGTGGCCGAGCTCGCACGGTTCGTGCAGGTGACCGTCCTGAACCGCTTCGGTGTCTCGCTCGTCCCGGAACCCGTCGTGGTGGGGGACCTGCTCGGCTGATCGTCCGCGCGACGGGACAGACGAGCACGACGCACCACGGGCCTCCCGGCACGCAGAACGGGCCACCTCGACGAGGTGGCCCGTTCTGTACCCCCGAGGTCTACGCGAAGAACGCCGCCAGCCGCGCGACGCCCTCGGCGATGTCGTCGTCGCCCAGGGCGTACGACAGGCGCAGGTAGCCGGAGGGGCCGAAGGCCTCACCCGGCACGACCGCGACCTCGGCGTGCTCGAGGATCAGGTCTGCCAGCTCGAGCGTGGTCGTCGGGGTGGTGCCGGCCCACTCGCGACCGAGCAGTGCGGTGACGTCCGGGTAGACGTAGAAGGCGCCCTGCGGGGTCGGCGTGCGGAAGCCCGGGATCGCGTTGAGGCCGTCGACGATGGCCTTCCGTCGGCGGTCGAAGGCCTCGCGCATGGCGGCGACGGGCTCCTGCGGACCGGTGAGGGCGGCGATCGCGGCGCGCTGCGACACGTTCGAGACGTTCGACGACAGGTGCGACTGCAGGTTCGACGCGGCCTTGACGGCGTCGGCCGGGCCGATGAACCACCCGACGCGCCAGCCGGTCATCGCGTAGGTCTTCGCGACGCCGTTCACCAGGATCGTGGTGTCGGCGAGGGCAGGGACCTCGGCCAGGATGCCGGCGAAACGGACCCCGTCGTAGACCAGGTCCTGGTAGATCTCGTCGCTGATCACCCAGATGCCGTGCTCGAGCGCCCACTCGCCGATGGCCCGGGTCTGCTCGGCGGAGTAGACGGCGCCCGTGGGGTTCGACGGCGAGCAGAACAGCAGCGCCTTGGTCGCCGGGGTGCGGGCGGCCTCGAGCTGCTCGACCGTCACCAGGTAGTCCTGGTCGCTGCCGGCGAAGACCTCGACGGGCTCGCCGCCGGCCAACCGGATGGCCTCGGGGTAGGTGGTCCAGTACGGCGCGGGCAGCAGGACCTCGTCACCGGCGTCGACGATGGTCTGGAACGCCTGGTAGACCGCCTGCTTGCCACCGTTCGTGACGATGACCTGCGACGGCTCGACGGTGACGCCGGACACCCGGGCGGTCTTGTCGGCGATGGCCTGCTTGAGTTCGGGCAGGCCGGTCGCGGGCGTGTAGCGGTGGTTCTTCGGGTCCTGCGCGGCAGCGACGGCCGCGTCGACCACGTGCTGCGGGGTCGCGAAGTCGGGCTCGCCGGCGGCGAACGAGATCACCGGACGACCGGCGGCCTTGAGTGCCTTGGCCTTCGCGTCGACCTTAAGCGTCGCGGACTCGGCGATGGCCGTGATGCGGGACGCGATGCGCGGACGATCGGCCGGCGCGGTGGCGAGGGTGTCGACGGACACGTGGGCGGTGGACTCGGGGCCTGGGGCTGCGGTGCTCACGGGGCTCAGCCTACCGGCGCGGCACGCCGTGGAAGGGGCCAAGTGGACACCGTGTGACGGACTCCCGTAGACTCGTCCACCGGAACGCGGATCGGTGACGAACCGTGTCCGAAGGGCGGTGGCTCAATTGGTAGAGCAGCGGTCTCCAAAACCGCAGGTTGCAGGTTCGAGTCCTGTCCGCCCTGCAACTCTGGAAGGGTAGAAGTTGGCGAGCAAAGACATGGAGACGACGGCGGACGACGTCGTCGCCAAGGCGAAGCAGGACCGGGCCGAGCGCCGCGGGCCCATCGCTGCCATCGTGCTCTTCATCCGCCAGGTGATCGGCGAACTGCGCAAGGTCGTGACGCCGACCCGCAAGGAACTCTTCAGCTACACGGGCGTCGTGCTCGTGTTCGTCGTCGTCATGATGATCCTGGTGTCGATCCTCGACTTCGTGTTCGGTCTCGGCGTCGGGTACGTCTTCGGCAACGGGCCCACGGCCTGACCCCGACGTCGACTGCCGTGTGCGGTCGTTCCGAGGAGTACGGTCGCCCGAGACGGCGTCGATCGTGACGGCGTCGCTCGTGACCATGAACGAACGCCACCCCGACCCGAACCACCGAACGGAAAGAATCGACTGTGTCTGACAACTCCCGCGATGACATCGACCTCGCGACGGCTGCCGAGCAGTCCTCCGAGGTCGAGGAGAACCAGGAAGGCGACGTCGAGACCGGCGAAGGACGCTCCGTCGAGTCCGCTGAAGAGCGTGCGATCTCGATCGAGGGCGACGACGACGAGTCCCTCGGCCTCAGCTCCGAGCCCGACGACGGCACCGTCGACGCCGGCCTCGACGAAGCACTGACGGCCCTGCAGGAAGCCCGCGACCCCGAGGCTGACGCCATCGTGGACGACGCCCTCGAGATCGACTCCACCGACGAGGCCGAGGCCGCCGTCGAGGCAGTCGAGGACGAGGAAGAAGTCGAACTCGAGTCCGAGACCGCCGCAGAGGCGAACGAGACGCTCGCAGCGGACGAGGCACTCGACGCCGAGGACGAGGACGACGAGCCCGCCGAGGTCGACCCGTACGAGGCCTTCAAGGCCGAGCTGCGGATGAAGCCGGGCAAGTGGTACGTCATCCACTCCTACGCGGGCTTCGAGCGCCGCGTGAAGTCGAACATCGAGAACCGCATGGTCTCGATGTCGATGGAGGACTACATCTACCAGGTCGAGGTCCCGATGGAGGACGTCGTCGAGATCAAGAACGGGCAGCGCAAGCTGGTCACCCGCGTCCGGATCCCCTCGTACGTGCTCGTCCGCATGGACCTCAACGAGGACTCGTGGTCCGTCGTCCGGCACACCCCGGGCGTCACCGGCTTCGTCGGCAACGCGCACAACCCGACGCCGCTCCGTTTCGACGAGGCGTTCGGCATGCTCAAGTCCCTGGTCCAGGTCGCCGAGGCTGCCCCGACCAAGGGTGGCGCGAAGGGCAGCGGCCTGCAGGCACAGCCCGCAGCCGAGGTCGACTTCGAGATCGGCGAGACGATCACCATCAAGGAAGGCTCGTTCGCGGGCCTGCCGGGTTCGATCTCCGAGATCAAGCCGGAGAGCGGCAAGCTAACCGTCCTCGTCTCGCTGTTCGAGCGCGAGACCCCGGTCGAGCTCAGCTTCGACCAGGTCACCAAGCTCTAGCGACCACCCAGCTGTAGCGATCACCGAGATCGACTACACTGAACGGGTTTGGGCCCGCGCGCCTCGTGCGAGCGGGCCTTCACCGCTGTCCGGAACGGCCGGACCAGCGGGAGAGTGCACGGATCCCCGTGTGTTCGATTCCAGGAGGAAGACAAGTCATGGCACCGAAGAAGAAGGTCACGGGCCTGATCAAGCTGCAGATCAACGCGGGAGCCGCCAACCCGGCCCCCCCGATCGGTCCGGCGCTCGGTCAGCACGGCGTCAACATCATGGAGTTCTGCAAGGCGTACAACGCGGCGACCGAGTCGCAGCGTGGCAACGTCGTGCCGGTCGAGATCACCGTCTACGAGGACCGTTCGTTCACGTTCGTCCTGAAGACCCCGCCGGCCGCTGAGCTCATCAAGAAGGCTGCTGGTGTGCAGAAGGGGTCCTCGACCCCGCACACGGTCAAGGTCGCGAAGATCTCGATGGACCAGGTCCGTCAGATCGCCGAGACCAAGCAGGCCGACCTGAACGCCAACGACATCGAGCAGGCCGCGAAGATCATCGCCGGCACCGCACGCTCGATGGGCATCACGGTCGAGGCCTAAGCACCGATCGGGCTCCGGCCCACCACCAGACACCTTTCCGTGGGAGAGCCTCGCCGGCTCGCCAACCACGTATCTCGCAAGGAGACCACCATGGCGAAGAAGTCCAAGGCCTACCAGGCCGCGGCCGCGAAGATCGAGGCCGACAAGTTCTACACCCCGACCGAGGCCGTCGCCCTGGCCAAGGAGACCGGTTCCTCGAAGACCGACTCCACGGTCGAGGTCGCGCTGAAGCTCGGCGTGGACCCCCGCAAGGCCGACCAGATGGTCCGCGGCACGGTCATCCTGCCGCACGGCACGGGCAAGACCGCCCGCGTCATCGTCTTCGCGACGGGTGCGGCTGCTGAGGCTGCCATCGCCGCCGGTGCCGACGAGGTCGGTGGCGACGAGCTCATCGCGAAGGTCGCCGAGGGCTACACCTCGTTCGACTCCGCCGTCTCGACCCCGGAGCTCATGGGCAAGGTCGGTCGTCTCGGTAAGGTGCTCGGCCCGCGTGGCCTCATGCCGAACCCGAAGACCGGCACCGTGACCCCGAACGTGGCGCAGGCCGTCAACGACATCAAGGGCGGCAAGATCGAGTTCCGCGTCGACAAGCACGCCAACGTGCACTTCGTCGTCGGCAAGGCCTCGTTCACGCCGGAGCAGCTCGACGAGAACATCTCGACCGCGCTCGAGGAGATCAACCGCCTCAAGCCGTCGTCGTCGAAGGGCCGTTACGTCATGAAGGGCGCCGTCTCGACGACCTTCGGTCCCGGCATCCCGCTGGACGTCAACAGCATCTGAGTCCACTGACTCGTGGAAGGACCCGCACCGGCAACGGTGCGGGTCCTTTCCGCATGTGGGGCGCGTGTCCCGATAGCGTGGAGCCGTGCGCACCCTCGTGAACTCGCTCCGACTGATCGCCGTCATCGCCATCGTCGTAGCGGTCGTGGCGCAGTGGCTCGAGAGCTCGCAGACCCCGACCTACTCGTTCTGGAACTTCTTCGGCTACTTCACCATCCAGTCGAACCTGATCATCGCCGTGGCCCTCGCGGTGACGCTCGTCGCCGCGGCTCGTCGCAAGCGGGCGGACCTCGCCGTCTCGGTGCTCCGTGGCGCCGCGACGGTGTACATCGCGACGACGGGCATCGTCTACAACACGCTGCTCACGGGCGCGAACGTGTCGGCCTCGGTGCCGTGGTCGAACGACATCGTGCACAAGATCATCCCGGTGTACGCGGTGCTCGACTGGCTGCTGTTCTCGGACCGCGCACGGCTGCTGCTCCGCCACGTGTGGTGGTTCCTGCTCTACCCGGCGGTCTGGACCACCGTGGTGCTCGTCCGCGGTGCGACCGACGGGTGGGTGCCGTACCCGTTCCTCGATCCGGCGCAGGGCTACGGCGTCGTCGCGATCTACGTGGTCGGGATCGCGGTCTCGATCACCCTGCTCGGCATCCTCGTCGTCGGGATGAGCCGGCTGCGGCTGGTGAAGGTCTAGGAGCGGAAACCGCGGAGCTTGTCGAGCACCAGGTCGGCGAGCTGCACCAGCCCGCGGATCTGGTCGTCGTCGCGGTCGACCCAGCGGCACTCGGGTTCGTCGGCGACCGGCACGAACCCGTCGTGGCGTTCCCAGACGAACAGGGTGCGGTCGGCACCGAGCACGTACTGCTGCCACCAGATCTGCCGGAGGTAGTGCCGGGGGATGCTCCGCCAGGCCTTGCCGGTGGTCTTGATCTCGGCGAGCACCACGCGGGACGACTCGTCGACCCCGACGCCGTCCGGGGTGGCGAGGTGGGCGCGGTTCGCGGCGGCGTGGAACAGGTGCGCCGAGGGCTGGATGCCGTGGGTGGCGGCCACCCAGGCGGCGATGACCGGTTCGCGGTCCTTGCCGTGCTCGGTGAACGCATTGCCGGAGAACCGGGATCCGTAGCGCTTCTCGGTGACGACGGCCTCGACGGCGTGCAGTGAGGCGAGCCGGGCGACGTCGGTGGCGGTGATGCCCATGGCGCGGGCGCGGAGCCAGGCGACGCGGTCCGAGGAGTGCGCGACGATGCGCTCGGTGTGGCCACGCAGGGCGGTGAACGCATCACGCGCAGCCGGGACCGGCGCGGACGACCCGGGAAGGGCCTCCAGACCGGGGTCCAGGTCGCCCCACAGGGTGGGCTGCACGATCGTCACCCGACGATTGTCCCCCCGACCACCGGCAAGACCGAAACCGACGCGCTCACGCGACCGCGGGTGTGCGTCAGGAGACGAGTTCGCGGCCCTCGGCGAAGGCGACCAGCTCGTCGACCCCGGCGGGGGAGAGGGCGTAGCCGATGGCGAGGGCCGCGGCGCCCTGCAGTGCGGCGAGGGACCCCGCGCGGGACTGCACGATGACGAGGTGCTCACTGGCCAGGGGCATCGAGCGGGAGTAGACGACCTCGCGGACGCCGGCGAGCAGGTGCTCACCGGCCTGCGTGATCGATCCGCCGAGTGCGATGACGGACGGGTTGATGAGCGAGATGCAGGTCGCCAGGACCTCGCCGATGTCCCGACCGGCCTGTCGCACGGCGTAGATCGCGTCGAGGTCGGACCGGTTCACCAGGTCGATCACGTCCGCACCCGTGTGCACGTCGTGCCCCTTCGCGCGGAGGGCGCGGGCGATCGCCGGACCGGAGGCCACGGCCTCCAGGCAGCCGGTGTTGCCGCAGTGGCAGGGGATGTCGCCGGCGCGGGAGACGCGCACGTGGCCGATGTCACCCGCGGTGCCCTGGGCGCCGCGCTGCAACCGGCCCTCGGAGACGATGCCGGACCCGATGCCGGTGGCGACCTTCACGAACAGCAGGTGGTCGACGTCCGGCCAGCCGTGCTCGCGCTCACCGAGGGCCGCGATGTTGACGTCGTTGTCGAGGAGCACGTGTGCGGCGATGTGCTGGCGGAGCCACGAGGGCACGTCGAAGCCGTCCCAACCGGGCATGATCGGCGGGTTGGCCGGGCGGCCCGTGGAGAACTCGACCGGTCCGGGGACGCCGATGCCGATCGCGATGACGTCCTGCCTGCTGCGCCCGACCTCGGCGAGCAGGTCGTCGATCGTCTCGACGAGCCAGGACAACGTCGGTACCGGACCGGCGGCGATGTCGATCCGGGCCTCGCGGGTGGCGAGCGGTGCCGCGACCAGGTCGGTGACGGCGACGCGACCGTGCGAGGCGCCGAGGTCGGCGGCGATCACGAGGCGGGCGCGGGGCTTCAGCGCCACCTGGGCGGGCGGACGGCCGCCGGTGGAGACGGCGGTGTCCACCGCGCCGACCAGCCCGATGTCGATCAGGGAGTCGAGGCGCACGCCGATGGTGGAGCGTGCGAGTCCTGTCAGTGCGGCGAGCTCGGCCCTGGTGCGCGGCACGCCGTCGCGGAGGATCTGGAAGAGCTCGCTCGTCCCGACCGGAGGCGACGCTGCCGTCCGGTTCAAGTCGACCATGTGGGGAGTGAAGCACACATCGTTCGCGCCACGCAATGAAGTCCGTCGACATTCCTCGGACTTCTGCTTGACCGCCGACAAAAGTGCTCGTAGTGTGACGATCGGTCAGTGACGACCGCACCATCTCGACGAGGAGAACCCCTGGTGACCCAACCGCTCTCGGTCCAGCTCTACACGGTCCGCGATGCCCTCAGTGCCGATCTGCCCGGCACCCTGCAGCGCATCGCCGACATCGGCTACACGAAGGTCGAGGCCTTCGGCTTCGTCGACAACGCCGACGAACTCGCCGCCGCCCTCCGCGACGCCGGCCTCGCCGCCCCGAGCGGCCACGCCCGTCTGCTGGACGCCGGCGAGCAGGACCTCGAGCGCATCTTCCACGCCTCCACCACCCTCGGCTTCGGGACCCTCATCGACCCGCACATCGACGAGTCCCGCTGGACCACCCGCGAGGACGTCGAGGCGATCGCCCGCGAACTCAGCGCCCTCGCCCCGCGCGCCGCCGACCACGGTCTGGTGCTCGGCTACCACAACCACGCGTTCGAGTTCTCGAACCGCATCGACGGCGTCAGCGCCTACGAGGTCTTCGCCGACGCCCTGTCCGACGACGTCGTGCTCGAGCTCGACACCTACTGGGTGCAGGTCGGCGGGGACGACCCGGTCGCGGTCATCGGCAAGTACGGCGACAAGGTCCAGTTCCTGCACGTCAAGGACGGCGACGGCTCGCACGACGACAAGCAGCAGGTCGCCGTCGGCAACGGCATCATGCCGATCCGCGACATCATCGCCGCGGCGCCCGACGCACTGCACGTCGTCGAGCTCGACGACCACGAGGGTGACGTCTTCCAGGCCGTCGCCGACTCCTACACGTTCCTCGAGGGGGCCCGCGCATGACCGACACCACGACCGCCGCTGCGACGGCGACCGACAGCACCACCCGCACCGGCCCCGTCGGCGTCGGCGTCATCGGCGCCGGGGTCATCTCGGACCAGTACCTGTCGAACCTCACCGTCTTCCCCGACGTGACCGTCCGCTTCATCGCCGACATCGACCTGCCACGCGCCGCCGCCCAGGCCGAGAAGTGGGGCGTCCCCGGATCGGGCACCGTCGAGGAGCTCCTGGCCGACGACGACATCGAGATCGTCGTGAACCTGACGATCCCGGCCGCCCACGTCGAGGTCGCGCTGCAGGCCCTGGCCGCCGGCAAGCACGTCTGGGGCGAGAAGCCCTACGCCCTCGACCGTGCCAGCGCCGCCGAGCTCCGCGACGCCGCGGCCGCCGCGGGCAAGACCGTCAGCGTCGCCCCGGACACGTTCCTCGGCGCCGGCCTGCAGACCGCGCTCCGCACCATCCGCGACGGCCGCATCGGCACGCCGCTGAACGGCCTGACGCTCTTCCAGAGCCCCGGGCCCGAGTCGTGGCACCCGAGCCCCGAGTTCCTCTTCGCGTACGGTGCCGGTCCGCTGTTCGACATCGGCCCGTACTACATCACCACCCTCGTCCAGACGTTCGGACCGGTGAAGAAGGTCACGGCCACCGCGTCGAAGTCCCGCGCCACCCGCACCATCGGCTCCGGGCCGAAGGCCGGCACCGAGTTCCCGGTGGACGTCCCAACGAACCACTCCGCGCTGATCGAGTTCGAGAACGGCGGGAGCGCGCAGAGCGTCTTCTCGTTCGAGTCCGACCGCGGCCGCACCGGCTTCGTCGAGATCGCTGGGGAGACCGGCACCGTCGTGTTCCCCGACCCGAACAACTTCGACGGCGACACCGAGCTGTACGCCCTCGGTTCCGAGGAGCCCGAGACGATCCCCGCGGTCGGCTCCACCTACTCGCGCGGCACCGGCGTGGTCGACCTGGCCCGCTCGCTGCGGGCCGGCGACGAGAACCGCGTCCCCGGTGCGCTCGCCTTCCACGTCCTCGACGTGATGGTCTCCATCGCCGAGGCGGCAGAACGTGGCGAGGCGGTGCTCGTCGAGAGCACCGTGTCGCCCTCCCCGACCCTCCCCGAGGGCTGGGACCCCGCGGAACGCACCCTGGCCTGACCGCCAGGGCGCTGCCCGCAACCCACAGCAGCACCCGACCAGCACCATCCGCAGCACCAGCTCCACCTCTGCACCATCCCTGCACCATCTCAACGACGAGAAAGTAGAGAGTCATGCGCACTGCCATCCGCGCACTGGCCATCACCGCGGCCGCCGCACTCACCGTGTCCGGCCTCGCAGCCTGCTCCTCCGGATCGTCCGGCAACTCCGGCGACTCGAAGACGCTCACCTACTGGGCGTCCAACCAGGGCACGTCCCTGCAGAACGACAAGGAGGTACTGACCCCCGTCCTCAAGAAGTTCACCAAGGAGACCGGGATCAAGGTCGACCTCCAGGTCATCGGCTGGAACGACCTGCAGAACAAGATCCAGACCGCCGTCACCTCGGGCCAGGGCCCGGACGTCGTCAACATCGGCAACACCTGGGCGACCTCGCTCCAGGCCACCGGCGCCTTCCAGGAGTTCGGTGACGCCGAGATGAAGGCGATCGGCGGCGAGGACAAGTTCGGCAAGGTCGCCCTGTCCACCGGTGGCGCGCCCGACAAGACGGTCACGAGCGTCCCGCTCTACGGCCTCGCGTACGGCCTGTACTACAACAAGAAGATGCTGTCGGACGCCGGCATCACCCCGCCCACCACGTGGGAGGAGATGGTCTCGGCCGCCGAGAAGCTGACCAAGGGTGACACCTACGGCTTCAGCCTCGCGGGCGGTTCGTACACCGAGAACTCGCACTTCGCGTTCATCAACTCGGCGCAGAACGGTGGCGAGTGGTTCGACAAGGACGGCAAGCCGACCTTCACCTCGAAGGCCAACGTCGACGGCATCAAGCGCTACCTCGACCTCATGCAGGACGCGAAGGTCGCCAACCCGTCGAACGCGCAGTACGACAACGCGACGCAGTCGACCACGGACTTCGCGAAGAAGAAGGCCGCGTTCATCCTCAACCAGAACAACGCGAACGCGACCATCGAGTCCCTCGGCATGAAGTCGTCCGAGTACGGCGTGGTGGCGCTGCCCGCCCCGAGCGGTGGCGAGCAGATCGCCTCGTTCCCGGCCGGCATCAACCTGTCGGTGTTCAAGAACACGAAGAACAAGGACGGCGCGCTCAAGTTCGTCAAGTACATGACGAGCATGGACACGCAGACGACGCTGGACAAGCCGTACTCGGCTCTGCCGGTGCTCGCCGAGGCTGCTGACTCCGTCACGGACGAGCAGACGAAGACGTTCCTCGACATCTACAACAACAAGGCGAAGCCGCTCCCGCTGGTGCCCGCCGAGGACCAGTTCGAGTCCACGGTCGGCAAGGCGATGAACGACATGTTCGCCAAGATCGCGACCGGTTCCAAGGTCTCCGAGGCCGACATCAAGTCGGCCCTGCAGACCGCCCAGGACCAGGTGTCCCAGGCCGCCGGTTGATCCACCCTGGAGGCCCGGGTCGCGTCCGACGGACGCGCCCGGGCCTCCGCCCCTGACGCTCCAGGGCCGACCATCCGTCGGCCGTGAGGCACACGCCCCGGAGCCGACCACGCGTCGGCCGTGCGGCTGACGCCCCACGCACCCCGCGCCTCCCGGCCGCTGCCACGGCCGCGCGGACCGCACCTGCACGCCCCTCCTGCCGAAAGGCCCCACCAGATGTCCACGACGGTCCTGCCCGACTCGGAGCGCATCGACCTGACGCACACGAAGGCCCCGACGATGTCGGGCCGTCCGCCAGGTCGCAAGCGCAAGACCCACTGGCTGCCCTACGCGCTCGTCGCGCCGGCCATCCTGTTCGAGCTGCTCATCCACATCGTCCCGATGCTCACCGGCATCTGGATCTCGTTCATCCAGCTCACCAAGTACTTCATCGCGAACTGGGGTGCCGCGCCCTTCGCCGGGTTCCGGAACTACCAGGTCGTCGTCGACTTCGACCAGGCGATCGGCCGCGGGGTCCTCAACTCGTTCCTCATCACGTGCGCCTTCACGGTCCTCGTGGTCGGGCTCTCCTGGACCTTCGGCATGGCCGCAGCCGTCGCGCTGCAGAAGCCGTTCGCCGGACGCGGGCTCTTCCGCACCCTGTTCCTCGTGCCCTACGCGCTGCCGATGTACGCCGGCGTCATCACCTGGAAGTTCATGTTCCAGCGGGACTCGGGGGCCCTGAACCACCTGCTCGTCGACCAACTCGGGCTGTTCGGCGGCAACGCCCCGTTCTGGCTCATCGGCAACAACGCCTTCGTGGCCGTCGTCGTCGTGGCGATCTGGAAGACCTGGCCGTTCGCGTTCCTGATGCTCATGGCCGGCCTGCAGTCCGTCCCGAACGACGTGTACGAGGCCGCCTCGGTCGACGGCGCCAAGCCGTTCCGCCAGTGGCGCTCGATCACCCTGCCGATGGTCCGCCCCGTCAACGTGACGCTCGTGCTCGTGATGTTCCTGTGGACGTTCAACGACTTCAACACGCCGTTCGTGCTGTTCGGCTCGACCGCGCAGCCACCCGCCGCGGACCTGCTGAGCTTCCACATCTACAACGCGTCGTTCATCACCTGGAACTTCGGTTCCGGTGCCGCGATGAGCGTCCTGCTCCTGCTCTTCCTGCTCGTCGTCACCGGCATCTACCTCGCCGTGACCAACCGGAGGTCCGTCCGTGCGTGAGACAACTGGCGCCAAGTCCTTCAAGATCATCACCCTGGTCGTCCTGACGCTGTTCACGGTCGTGCCGCTCTACGTGATGATCACCACGGCCATCAAGCCCCTCGGCGACGTGCAGGACAACTTCACGTGGATCCCGTCGCGGATCACCTTCCAGCCGTTCATCGACATGTGGTCGACGGTGCCGCTCGGTCGGTACTTCATCAACTCGCTCGTGGTCTGCACGGTGGCGACGGTGTTCTCGCTGATCATCGCGACGTTCGCCGCCTACGGTGTCTCGCGCTGGAACTTCAAGGGCAAGAGCACCTTCACCACCGCGGTGCTCTCCACGCAGATGTTCCCCGGCGTGCTGTTCCTGCTGCCGCTGTTCCTGATCTTCACGAACCTCGGCAACACCCTGGGCATCCAGCTCGTCGGGTCGTGGCTCGGTCTGATCATCACGTACCTGACGTTCACGCTCCCGTTCTCGATCTGGATGCTCGCCGGGTACTTCGAGACCATCCCGCGCGAACTCGACGAGGCCGCGATGGTCGACGGTTCGGGCCCGATGGGTGCGCTGTTCCGGGTCATCCTGCCGTCGGCCCGTCCGGGTCTGGTGGCGGTCGGGATCTACTCGTTCATGACGGCCTGGGGTGAGGTCCTCTTCGCCTCGGTCATGACGAACGGCCTCGGCTCGACCCTGGCGGTCGGTCTGCAGCAGTACTCGACGCAGACGAACGTGTACTGGAACCAGGTCATGGCGGCGTCCCTCGTCGTGTCGATCCCGGTCGTGGCCGCGTTCCTCGTGGTCCAGCGCCAGTTCGTCGCAGGCCTGACCGCGGGTGCCGTGAAGTAGGCAGAGCCTTTCCGCACGGCCTCCTTCCGCCGTGCCCTTTCCGCAAGACACCGGTGTTCACGCTCGACGCCCCCGCATGACGCGGTGCGCAGCGCGGACACCGGTGTTTTGCCGTTCCCCACCGACCCCGACGACCCCGACCACCCGACGACCGACAGGATGGAACCATGAGCGACGAGACCCGCGGGCGGCAGCTGCTGCCCGGACAGACCAGCCGCGTGCACGTGTACGACGTCGAGTCCCGCACCTCGCGGCTCGTGTTCGAGTCGGCCACGGTGCTCGTCGAGGCGCCGAACGTCCTGGACGCCGAGACCCTGGTGCTCAACGGCGACGGAGGCCTCTGGCTGCTGCGGCTGCCGTCGGGCGACAGTGGCACCGACACCGTGCTCGACGAGACGGCGCTCGTGCCGGTGCCGATGGACGGCGTCGACGAGATCAACAACGACCACGTGCTCGACCCGTCCGGCAGCTCCATCGTGGTGAGTGCCCGTGACGGCGAGCTGTACCGCGTCCCGCTGCCCGAGGGCGGCCCCGCGACCCGGATCACCGACGTCGCAGCGGCGCTGCCCACCAAGCGCAAGTTCTACCTGCACGGCATCGCCCCCGACGGCAGCGCCCTCGCCGCCATCGTGGGGGAACTGTCCGAGGACGGCGTCTGGACCACCGACGTCGCGATGGTCGACCCGGAGACCGGCGAGCCGACGTTCGTCACCCGGGACGAGCACGCCGACGACGGCTGCACCATCAGTCCGGCCGGCGGGATCCTGCTCTGGAACACCGAGCGGTTCACCCCCGGCACCGCGCAGCTGGCCGTGCGCTGGCCCGGGCACGACAGCCCCGTCCGCCTGACGAACGACGACCGGGTGAACTGGTTTCCGCACCTGTCCCCGGATGCCGCACACCTGCTCTACCTGTCGTACGAACCTGGCGTGCAGGGCCACCCGGCCGACCACCGCGTCGAGCTCCGGCTGCTGCCGGGGTCGCTCGTCCGGGGTGCCCGGATCGCGGTCCAGCCGGAGACCCTGGTGGCCCTCGACGGCGGGCAGGGGACGGTCAACGTGCCACCGTGGGCCCCGGACTCGACGTGGTTCGCGTACTGCGACTACCCGGCGGCGGGATAGCGGGAGCGGCGGCGGTCGCGGGGCCCGGCGGCGTCTTCACGCGCTGCGCGACAGTCCACGCTCCGCCGGACGCGTGGACTGTCGCTGAGCGCGAAACGCGATCGGACGCCCCGCGCCTGCCCGCGCGCCTGCGCCTGCGCCTGCCCCGCTAGACCTCGCGCACCTGCCCCTGCTTGATGTGCAGGCGCCGCTCGGCACGCTTCGCGACCCACGAGTCGTGCGTGACGATGACGACGGTCAGCCCGCGCTCCCGCCACTGCTTCTCGATGAGCGCCATGATCTCGTCGCGGGTCGACTCGTCGAGTGCACCCGTCGGCTCGTCGGCGAGCAGCACGCTCGGGTTCTTCACCAGCGCCCGGGCGATCGCCACGCGCTGCTGCTGTCCGCCGGACAGCTCGGCCGGCAGGTGCTCCATCCGCTCACCCAGACCGACCTCGCGGAGCGCGGCGACCGCACGCTCGCGGACCTCGCTCCGCGACCGGTTCGCGAGCGACCCCGCGAACGCCGTCTCGACGTTCTCGAGCGCCGTCAGCGTCGGGATCAGGTTGAAGCTCTGGAACACGAAGCCGATCTCGGTCGCCCGCAGGTCGGTCAGCGCGCCGTCGCCGAGCTTCGCCACGTCGCGGTCGCCACCGAGGTGGATCGATCCGGCACTCGGCCGGTCGAGTGCCCCGAGCATCTGCAGCAGGGTCGACTTGCCGCCGCCGGTCGGCCCCTGGACGGCCACGAGCTGCCCCTGTGGGATCGTCAGGTGGACGTTCGTCAGGGCGGTGACGGTCCGGTTCTTCTGCTGGTAGGTCTTGCTGACGTTCGTCAGCCGGTACATCGGACTGGAGGCGCGGCTCGCCTCCGCCTCGCCGGTCGCGGTGTCGGTGCTGGTCACGGTTGCTCCTGTCGTCGGTTCGGTCGTGTCGGTGCGGCTGGGCATCAGGCCACGCTCCGGAGCGCCTCGGCCGGACGGAGCCGGCTCGCACGCCAGCCGCCGAGCGCGCCGGCGATGAGGCCGCCGAGGATCGCGAGGCCGATCGCCAGCAGGATGATCTCGACGGTCACCGGGGCGTGCAGGACCACGTCGGTCGTCGACGCGGTGCTCGCGCCGCCGCCGAAGCCTCCTGCCGGTGCACCGCCCGTCGTGCCGCTGCCCGCGGCCGCGGTCGCTGCGCCGCCGGGCATGCCGCCACCGCCACCGGCACCCCCGCCGGTCGTGCTCGAGGCGCTCGCCGAGATCGTCGGACTGATGACGTTCACGACGAGGATGCCGATCAGGCCGGCCGCGGCGCCGAGCACGCCGCCGATCAGGCCCTGCACCAGGGACTCGCCGGCCACCTGTCGGGTGATGCGGCCGTTCGACCAGCCGATCGCCTTGAGGGTCCCGAACTCGCGGGTGCGGCGGGTCACGCCGGAGATCGTGAAGAGGATCGCGATGAGGAACGCCGCGGCGAGCACGACGATCGACAGCCACTTGCCGAGGTTCGAGACCAGGCTCGACGCGGTGCTGAGCGACCCGGACACGCTCGAGGCCAGGTCGGCCTCGGTGGAGACGGTGGCGCTCGTCAGCTTCGCCTGCAGTGCTGACTTGATCGTGCTGACGTCGGACGAGGACTCGGCGGAGACGTAGATCGAGGTGACCTTGCCGTCGAGGTCGGCCAGCGCCTGCGCGGTGTCGAGCGGGATGTAGGTGTTCGAGCCCGTGGTCGAGGCCGAGCCGGTGGAGCTGACGATGCCGATGACGGTGAAGTCGGTGCCGCCGATGTCGACGGTGTCGCCGACCGCCTTGGACTCGCTCTTCGCGTACGACGCATCGAGCACGACGACGTCCTTGCCCGCGTCCTTCGCGGCGAAGGTGCGCCCCTTCGTGAGCTCGGTGCTCGTGAGCGGACCGACCGTCGCGCCGGACACCGGGATGCCGGTCACCGTGAACGAGTCGACGCTGAACGACCCACCGCCGAACCCGCCGCCACCGCCGGTGTCCCCGCTCGGCGGGCCCTGCTGGGTGGTGCTGTCGCTGCTGGAGTCGCTGCTGCTGTCCGTGCTGCTGTCGTCGGTCGACTGCTGCTGGACCTGGCCGGAGAACGTGCTGTTCTCGAGGGTCAGCACACCGGTTGCGGCCTTGACGCCGTCGGTGCTCGTGATCGTGGACAGGTTCGCGGCGTTCAGGGTGCTCGTGCCGCGCGCGACCGCGAGCCGGGACTGCGACAGGTCGGTCGAGCCGCTGTCGTCGTCGCTGTCGCCCTGGCTGCCGAAGTCGAAGCTGGGACGCCCGCCGTTCGTCGACGCCGTCGCGGTCTTGGTGACGGTGATGTCGGTGCCGACGCCGTAGACGGACTGCAGGACGCTCGACTGCGCTGCCTGCACGCCACCCGAGATCGACGACACGATCACCACGAGGGCGATGGCCAGGGCCATCCCGATCGCGATGATGACCGTCTGCTTCTTGCGGTTCGTGAGTTCGCGCCTGAGGTAGGTCAGGAACATGGTTCTCCTCGGTGGTGGCCGGCTGGGGTCACCGGCCGCGCAGAGCACGCGGCGGGGCCGACGGAGGAGAAGCTAGGCACGCTGTCGATGACCGACCCATCGCGCACCTATGAGGCGACTAAGGCCGGGTCAGCCGACGTCGCCGTACCGCTGGCGCAGGTGCTCCGCGTAGCCGCCGGGGGTCCGGCCGGCGAAGCGCCCGCTCGTCACCACCGGCAGGTCGACGGTGGCGTCCACCCGGAAGCCGAGCGCCCGCGCCCGGGCCACCAGCCGCGCGTCCTCGTGCTCCGGCACGGGGTCGAACCCGCCGAGGCTGACGTACGCCGCGGCGAGCACGCCGAGGTTCGCGCCGTGCACGTGGCCGAGGGCAGCACCGGGCGGGTGCGCCAGCGTCCAGCGGTCGAGCACCGCGGGCGCCAGGTCGTCCGGGTCGGGGACGACGGCGCCGACGAGTACGTGCGCACCAGCGGTGAGGGCGTCGGACTGCTGGACGAGCCACCGCTCGTGCACGCGCGAATCGGCGTCGGTGTGGGCGAGCCACCGGGCAGCCGGGTCGCCGTCGTGCGCACGGAGCGCGTGCGTCGCCCCGATCGTCCGTGCCCGACCGACCCCGACACGGTCCGTGGTCAGGACGTCGACCGCGTACCGATCGACCACCGACGCGGTGCCGTCCGTGCAGCCGTCGAGCACCACCGTGACGGCGGCGTCGATTCCGGGTCGCTCCGCGGCGAGCCGGTCGACGGCCACCAGGAGCGCGTCGAGGCACGCGGCGATCCGGTCCGCCTCGTCGTGCGCGGGGACGACGACGTCGATGCGTGCACGCGGTTCCGGTCCGGTCACCGGATGATCCCCTCGGCCCGGGCCACCGAGGTGACCGCCGGGCCGGGCAGGACGCTCAGGACGAAGTCCTCCTCCACGTGTCGGAGCAGAGCGGGACGCGGCCACCGTTCGGTCAGCCGCGCGTCCACCGCGTCACCGCTGGACACGGCCTCGTCGTCGGGGTGCCGCCAGTGGCAGGCCACGAGCACGCCGTCGTCGTCGAGCGACCCGAGCACTCGATCGATCGTCGCGTCGAGGTCGGCTGGTGACAGGTAGTACCCGACCTCGGACATCACCACCAGGTCCCACCGCCCGTCCGGCCACTCCGCCGGCAGGGCAGCCTGCACGAACCGAGCGGTCGGGGCGCGCCGGGCGGCACGCTCCAGCGGCGCCGCCGAGATGTCGGTGCCGAGGACGTCGTCCGCGCGGTCGGCGAGGGCAGCGGTCAGGACCCCGGTCGCGCAGCCGAGCTCGAGCGCCGACCGGAACCGCGGGCGGGGGAGCGCCGCCAGCGTCACGGCACGCTTGCGCTGCTCGTACCAGGACCCGTCGAAGTCCCACCCCTCGGGCTTCCGGTCGTAGTGGGCGTCGAACGACTCGCGCGACCGCGACGCGGCGGACCCCGGTGCGAAGAACCACTCCGTCGTCCGCAGGTGGTGGGCGGCGTGCCGGTCGTCGACGATCGCCTCGTCTCCCGGTGCGTCCGTCAGGGGCCGGGTCTGCGACGGATAGGCGTCGAGAGCGGAACGCTTCCGGGCGACGAGGTCCTCGGGCAGCGCGAGGGCCCGGACGTCGTCCCACGGGGCGACGGAGTGGTCCGGGTCGTCCCAGTGCCAGGCCCAGATCGGGTACGCGAGCAGGTCGACGTCGGGGGCGCTCGCCGCAGTGGCCTGGGCGACCTCGCCCACGATGCGGTGGTCACGGTGCCCGTCCCCGCGCCACGGCGCGACGAGCAGCACGGGGCGGGCGGCGTCGGCGAGCACCGTGTCGAGGCTGTCGACGACACGGTCTCGGTGTTCGCGGGTCGTGCCGTCCGGGATCCCCACCGAGGTCGACGTCACGTCGGGGTGCAGGGTGCGCAGGGCCGCCACGAACTCGTCGTCGCGAGCGGCGGCGAGCGCTTCCGGGGTCGTCGTGGGGGAGTCCGGGTGGGAGCGCTCGCCGCGGGTGAGGAGCAGCACGTGCACGGGGATGCCGACCGCTGCAGCGGCCGCGATCAGCCCACCGGCGCCGAGGGTCTCGTCGTCGGGGTGGGGCGCGACGACCACCACCGACCCGGTACCGGCCAGGTCGATCGCCGGTGCGTCCAGGCCGTCGAGGAACCCCGTCCACGCCGCCGGGTCGGTGCCCGGCTCGCGGTGGTCGAAGCTCACCACGCGACACCGCCCCGCTCGAGCACCATCCGGCCGATGCGGGCGAGGTCCCGCGCGCCGTGGTCCTGCAGGACGTAGAGCTCGAGGTCGGCGACCCGCGCGGCGACTGCGGGGTCGGCGGTCAGTGGAGCCGGGCCGATCGTCGAGACCACCCGCTCGCGCACGGCGTCGACCGAACGGCGCACCCGCGACCGGACGGTCTGGGCGAGCAGCCGCCAGTCGGTGTCGTCGGAGGCCGGGTCGGAGTCGTCTATCCGGGCGGCGGCGTCGGCGAGGGCGTCCTCCGCGTCGGCGAGGTCGGCCACGGTGGCGCCGAGGGCGGCCTGCAGCAGCTCGGACTCCGGGTGTGCGGCCGCGGTGTCACGGAGCACCCGGGCGAGCCCGACCGCACCGCCCCACCAGCAGGCCGCGACGCCGATGCCGCCCCAGGCGAAGCCCGGGCGTCGCAGGTACCAGCCGGGCGCCCCGACGGGTCGTGCCCGGACGCCGTCGAAGTCGACCGGACCGCTCGGCACGTCCGGCATGCCGCGTGCGGCCCAGGCCTCGTCGTGCGCGGTGACCCCGGGCTGTCGCAGGTCGACGGCGACGAGGACCCGCTCGTCGCCCAGGTGCGCGGTGACCAGGGCGTGCGAGAGCGTCGAGGCGAGCGAGCACCACGGCTTCGTGCCGTGCAGCAGGACCGTGCCGTCGTGCTGTGGTGCGGCATCGAGCCGGAGGCCCGGGCCCTCGGCGGCGAAGACACCCCAGGTCGAGCCGTCCGCGGCGTCGACGCCGGCCTGTGCCAGGATCCCGAGCGCGTCCAGGTGCGGTTCCACGGTGCGGGCGGTGGCGACGTCCGCCGCTGCGACCGCGGCGAGCGTGCCGAAGAACCCGCTGGCCGTCCCGGCGGACAGGGGTGGGGTGGTGGCGGCGACCGCCCGCGCGACCGCGAGACGGTCCGTCGGTGTCGAGCCGGGCCTCCCGGTCGTCCGTTCGATCCGCGCGGTGTCCAGGTGCCGGGCCGACGGGGGCCAGGCTGCAGATCGCAACATGCTCCCAACGTACGGAGCGGCAGACGTGGACGTGTCCTCGATCCACAGAACGCACTGGGCCGCGCCACAGACGACTCATAGGAACTTCTCGATACTCGAAGACGTGACCATCTCCCAGCCCGCAGCAGCCCCGCGCCTCACGCGTGCCGACGGAACCCCGTTGCGCATCCTGGTCGTCGACGACGAAGCCAGCCTCACCGACCTGTTGTCCATGGCGCTCCGCTACGAGGGCTGGGACGTCAAGAGCGCGAACGGCGGGCAGGACGCCCTGACGACCGCGCGGGAGTTCAAGCCCGACGCGATGGTGCTCGACGTGATGATGCCGGACCTCGACGGGCTGCAGGTGCTGAGCCGGCTGCGGCAGAACAACGACGACACCCCGGTGCTGTTCCTCACCGCGAAGGACTCCGTCGAGGACCGCGTGACCGGGCTCACCGCGGGCGGCGACGACTACGTCACCAAGCCGTTCTCCCTCGAGGAGGTCGTGGCGCGGCTGCGTGGGCTCATCCGCCGCTCGCAGATCTCGATCTCCGAGGCCGGGGACTCCCGCATCGTCGTCGGCGACCTGGTGCTCGACGAGGAGTCGTACGAGGTGCACCGCGCCGGCCGCCCGATCGAACTGACCGCCACCGAGTTCGAGCTGCTCCGCTTCCTGATGCGGAACCCCCGTCGCGTGCTCTCGAAGGCGCAGATCCTGGACCGGGTGTGGTCGTACGACTTCGGCGGCAAGTCGTCGGTCGTCGAGATCTACATCTCCTACCTGCGCAAGAAGATCGACGCCGGTGAGACCCCGATGATCCACACGGTGCGCGGCGTCGGGTACGTCATCAAGCCGACCTCGTGACCCTGCGGCGCCGGCTCGTCCTGAGCATCGTCGCCCTCGTCGTCGCCGTCAGCGCGGTGATCGGGGCGGCCAGCATCATCGCGCTCTTCTCGATCCAGACCAGCGCGATCGACAAGCAGATCACGAGCGCCACCCACCGGGCGCAGCGGTACCTGCAGCAGAACCAGTCGGGGCAGCCGAGCATCGACCTGTCCCGGCCGTCCGGGCAGGCCGCCGGCACCCTGACGGCGTACTTCGTCGACGGGCAGGTCGTCATCGCGAACGTGCTCGACGACTACGGCCGCCCGAGCGGGGTCCCGCAGACGAGCGCCGAGGCACTGGGGTCCGTCCGTGTGGACGCCGACCCGGAGACGATCGACCTCGGCTCGGACGTCGGGCGGTACCGCCTCGCCGCCGTCAACGTCGGCCCGGCCGTCCTGGTCGTGGGACTCCCGATGGCCCCCGTCTACGACAGCGTCTGGAAGCTCTTCGGGGTCGTCCTCTCCGTCGTGGCGACCGCACTGGTCGCCGGTTCGGTCGTCGCCGCGTTCGTGGTCCGGCAGTCGCTCCGGCCGCTCGAGCGCGTCGCCGAGACCGCGTCCACCGTCGCGCGCATGCCGCTCGACCGCAGCGACGCCCTCGACGGTGTCCGCGTGCCCGACACCGACCCCCGCACCGAGGTCGGCCGGGTCGGCAGCGCGTTCAACCGCATGCTGGGGCACATCGGCAGTGCGATGCAGGCGCGGGAACGCTCGGAGCAGAAGGTGCGGCAGTTCGTCGCCGACGCCTCGCACGAGCTCCGGACCCCGCTCGCCTCGGTGCGCGGGTACGCCGAACTCACCCGGCGCATGGGCGGCGACCTGCCGAAGGACGTCGTCTACGCCATGAGCCGCATCGAGTCCGAGTCCATCCGCATGACCTCGATGGTGGAGGACCTGCTGCTCCTCGCCCGGCTCGACGAAGGCCGCGAGATCCAGTTCGCCGAGGTCGACCTGACCGGACTGGTGCTCGACGCCGTGAACGACGCCCACGCCGCCTCGCCCGAACACCCCATCGAGGTCGACGTCCCGCCGGAGCCGGTCACCATCACGGGCGACGCCGCACGCCTGCACCAGGTCATCGTCAACCTCGTCACCAACGCCCGGACCCACACGCCCGAGGGCACCCGCATCACGGTGGGCCTCGCCCCGGTCGACGGCGGCGTTGACCTGACCGTGCGCGACACCGGCCAGGGCATCGACCCGGAGTTCCTGCCGAAGCTGTTCGAGCGCTTCGCCCGGGCGGACAGTTCGCGGTCCCGCACGGTCGGGTCGACCGGCCTGGGGCTCGCCATCGTGGACGCGGTCGTGCAGGCGCACGGCGGCCGGGTCGAGGTCACGAGCGAGCCGGGGGACACCGTGTTCACGGTGCACCTGCCCCGCGACCCGGCTGCGGCTGCCACCGGGGCCGGGGCCGTGGCTGTCGCGTCGTCGTCGGCTGACCCTGCCGGGTCCGCGGACTGGTCGGCGACACCCGCTGCGGTGGACCGTACCCACTGACGGTCGGGAGGCGCGGGGCGGGACCGCCCCGCGCCTCCCGACCGCTGTTTGGTCTCGTCCACGGCATCTGCTACTGTTCTCGAAGCCAAAGACCGCCGGATGTCGTGCTGCTCGCAACGTGTTTGTGAACATCGTGACCGAAGGTCCTCACTCGTGAGGCATCCCGCGCAGGTGTTCCGAACCACTCCCACCATCTGGTGAGAGCAGCTCCGAGCCTCTGCGCCGGAGCTTTTTTCGTTCGTGGACCTGGGGCTGCCGGCAAGACCCCCAAGGAGAACCATGGCGAACAAGGAAGCTGCGGTCGCCGAGCTCACGGAGTCCTTCCGTAGCTCGAACGCCGTTCTGCTCACCGAGTACCGCGGTCTCACGGTCGCGCAGCTCAAGGAGCTCCGCAACTCGATCCGTGAGCACGCCACGTACGCCGTGGTGAAGAACACGCTGACCAAGATCGCGGCGAACAACGCCGGCATCTCGTCGTTCGACGACGAGCTCGCCGGTCCGTCCGCTCTCGCCTTCGTCCACGGTGACACCGTCGCCGTCGCGAAGTCGCTGCGTGCATTCGCCAAGGCGAACCCCGAGCTCGTGGTGAAGGGCGGTTACTTCGACGGTAACCCGCTCACCGCGACCGAGGTGGACAAGCTCGCCGACCTCGAGTCCCGTGAAGTGCTGCTCGGCAAGCTCGCCGGCGCACTCAAGGCCTCGCTGTTCGGTGCTGCGTACCTGTTCCAGGCACCCCTCTCGCAGGCCGTCCGCACCGTGGACGCCCTTCGCGAGAAGCAGGAGTCCGCGGCCTGATCAGGCTCGCGTTCATCAACCACACGTACTAGCTAGTAGTAGGAGAAAATCATGGCGAAGCTTTCGCAGGACGAGCTCATCGAGGCCTTCAAGGAGCTCACGCTCATCGAGCTCTCGGACTTCGTGAAGAAGTTCGAAGAGGTCTTCGAGGTCACCGCGGCCGCCCCGGTCGCCGCTGCCGCCCCCGCCGGCGCAGCTGCTCCGGCCGAGGCCGCTGAGGAGAAGACCGAGTTCGACGTCATCCTCAAGTCCGCTGGTGACAAGAAGATCCAGGTCATCAAGGAGGTCCGTGGCCTGACGTCGCTCGGCCTCGGTGAGGCCAAGGCGCTCGTCGAGACCGCCGACGCCAAGATCCTCGAGGGTGCGAACAAGGAGACCGCCGACAAGGCGAAGGCGACCCTCGAGGCCGCTGGCGCCACGATCGAGCTCGCGTAGTCTCGACCGTTCCGGTCACGAAGGCCGCTGCCCCTCGGGGTGGCGGCCTTCGTCGTGTGCGGGGCGTCTTGTCGCTTTCGCCAAAGCGACAGATGGGCCCGGAAAGAGCACAGCTTCTTGTCGCTTCGGCGCCTCTGACAGAGCCCACTTCCGGAGAATCGTCGCTTTGGCATCGCGGCACGACCGCCTGGAGGCGCGTGGATTCTCCACAGATCGGCGAACGTCGCCGACATCGGTTGCGCTGGGCGACAGAGTGCTGCCATGCACCCCGCCAACGCCATCGCACTGTTCCGGACGAACAGACTCGACCGCGCGGACGCACGACAGCTGCAGCGCCGCAAGCTGGCCGGTGAACTCGTCCGCGTGCGACATGGCGTCTACGTCGACCGCTCGGCGTGGGACGCGCTCGACGGCCGGAGCCGACACCTCGTCCGCATGCGGGCCGCTCTCCCGCTGCTCCGCGGAGGCGCTGTGTGGTCGCTCGACTCAGCGGCTGCGATCCTCGGGGCACCTCGTCTCGACCCGTGGCCGGAGCGCGTCCATGCGAACGTGCCCGCACTGGAGCACGACCTCCGACGTACCGGGCTGACGATGCACGCCGCGTCCTCGCTCGTGTCGGGGCACCGTTTCCACGGCGTCGAGTACACCGCTCTCGCGCAGACGACGATCGAGCTCGCCCGTCGGGGACCCCTGGCTGCAGCGGTCGTCGGGTTGGACCACGCGCTCCGCAACGGAGTCCGGCACGAAGACCTCGAGCACCTCGCGCTGACTGCCGGTCCGTGGGGCGCGGTCCGCCTTGAGCACGCGTTGGAGATCTGCGATGTCCGCCACGAGTCGGTGGGCGAGTCCTACTTCGCAGCGCGTGCGGCCGAGCTCGGGTGCCCGGACATGGAACCGCAGCACGAGTTCATCGTCGTGGACGGCGCCGTTGACCGGGTCGACTTCTGGTTGCCGAGGCAGGGGATCGTGATCGAGTTCGACGGGCGGCAGAAGTACGAGGACCGCGAGATGCTGCGGGGGAGGAGCGGCGCCGACGCCGTCTGGAGGGAGAAGCAGCGCGAGGACCGGGTCCGTGCTCGCGGTGAGGTCAACGGGTTCGTCCGCGTGTACTGGGAGCACCTCGTTGCGCCGGAGCGCCTCCGGGCCTTGTTTCGTCAGCACGGTGTGCCGTGCCGATGACGTCCTGGCGTCTTGGTGCTGCCAGAGCGACGCTTCTCGTGGGAACTGAGTCATGCCTCCCGGCAGAGCGACAGAGTGCCGCGAACGTTCCGCGGGCATCTGTCGCTTTGGCGGGAGCCAGCGCGTGAGGTCGGGGCGGGGGCGGCGCGGGGCGGGGCGGCGCGCGCGTCAGCGCAGGGTGCTGTGGCGGCGGCCGTAGGCCAGGTAGAGCAGGGCGCCGGCGACCATCCAGATGCCGAAGGCGATCCAGGTGGTGGCGCCGAGGAACACCGCGAGCAGCACGCAGCTCAGGGTGCCGAGGATCGGTACGACGGGGAACAGCGGCACCCGGTACGACCGCTCCAGGTCGGGCTGCGAGCGGCGGAGCACGATGACGGACACGTTCACCAGGGCGAAGGCGACGAGGGTGCCGATGCTCGTGGCGTCGGCGAGTTCCCCGAGGGGCACGAGCGCGGCGACGATCGTCACGGCGATGCCGATGATGAGCGTGTTCGCGATCGGGGTACCGGTTCGGCGGGAGACCCGGCCGAAGACCTTCGGCACCAGGCCGTCGCGGGACATCGTGAGCAGGATGCGGGTCTGGCCGTACAGGACGGTGAGCACGACGCTGGCGATGGCGACGACGGCGCCGATCGAGAACACGAGGGCGACGAGCGGCTGCCCCGTGACGTCGACGACGATGCGGACGAGCGACGCCTCGGACGACGAGAACGCGGTCCACGAGCGGGCCCCGACGGCGGCGATCGCGACGAGGATGTACAGCGCGGTGATGAGCGCGATCGAGCCGATGATCGCCCGGGGCAGGTCGCGGCGGGGGTTCTTCGCCTCTTCACCGGCGGTCGAAGCGGCGTCGAAGCCGATGTACGAGAAGAAGAGCCGTGACGCGGCGGCGGTGACCCCGGCGGCACCCATCGGGGCGAGCGGTTCGAAGTTCTGCGCCCGGAACGCCGTGAACGCCACGACGACGAAGAAGACCAGCAGAGCGATCTTCACGATCACCATGACCGTGTTCACCCAGGCGCTCTCGCGGGCACCGGGCAGCAGCACGCCGGTGGCGAGCAGGACCAGGACCGCCGCGGGCAGGTTGACCACGCCGCCGTCGACCGGGGGAGCGGAGAGTGCGGTGGGCAGGTGCAGTCCGAACACGCGCAGGGTCTCGTCGACGTACTCGCTGGCACCCACGGCGACCGCGGCCACCGAGACGGCGTACTCGAGCACGAGGCACCAGCCGCAGATCCAGGCGATGCCCTCGCCCATCGTGGCGTACGTGTACGAGTAGCTGGACCCCGAGGTCGGGACGGCGCCCGCCATCTCGGCGTACGACAGCGCGGACAGCAGCGCGGCGATCCCCGCGACGACGAACGAGATCCAGACGGCGGGACCGGCGAGCGGGACCGCGGTGCCGAGGACGACCAGGATGCCGGTGCCGAGCGTGGCCCCGACGCTGATCATCGTCAGCTGCCAGACCCCGAGCGACCGACGGAGCGGTTCCCCGTTCACACCGCGTGAGGCTTCGGCCTGCAGCTGCTCGATCGGCTTGCGGCGGGCGAGCTGGGCCCCCAGGGACGTGGGACGTGACGGCGCGGACGGCATGGGACCTCGGTGGTGCGGGGACGGGGACGGCACATGCTCGCACGCCCCCTGAACGGGGTCAAATACTGCGGTGCTGTGGACAGGGCGGTCGATGTCCGAGCGCGGGGCTACGGTGGCTCCATGAGCATGGGACACGGCGGGCGAGGCGGCGGTCCGCGCGGGGGCGGGCGCATCTCGAGCGGCGACTTCCGCGCGCAGAAGGCCGCCAACGCCGAGGCGCCGAGGATCCCGCACCTGGTCCGGCGCATCGCCGCGCTGTTCGAGCCGCACCGCCGGGCGATCATGCTCACGGTCGTCCTCGTGCTGATCGGTGCGGCCATCTCGGTCGTGCCGCCGCTGCTCACCCAGCAGGCGTTCGACCGCGGGCTGTTCCCGCCGTCGGGTCGCCCGGACGTGCCGGTGCTGATCGAGCTCGTGTCCGCGATGGTCCTGCTCTGGATCGCGAGCGCCGGGGTCGGCGTCTGGCAGACCTACCTGACCGCGACGGTCGGCAACAAGGTCATGGGTGCGATGCGGATGCGCCTGTTCGCGCACCTGCAGCGCATGGAGCTCGCGTTCTTCACCCGCACCAAGACGGGCGTCATCCAGTCGCGCCTGCAGAACGACGTCGGTGGCGTGGCGAGCGTGCTGAACAACACGATCTCGTCGGTGCTCGGCAACACCGTGACCGTGATCGCCGCCGTGGTCGCGATGCTCCTGCTGAGCTGGCAGATGACACTGGTCGCCGTGGTCCTGCTGCCGCTCCTCGTGATCGCGCAGCGCCGCGTCGGCCAGGTCCGGGCACGCATCGCCGCGCAGACGCAGGAGTCGCTGTCCGACATGACGGCCATCACGCAAGAGGCGTTGAGCGTCTCGGGCATCCTGCTGGCGAAGAGCTTCAACCAGCAGGCCAGTGAGACCCGCCGCTACGGGGACGAGAACCGCAACCAGATCACCCTGCAGGTGCGCCAGCAGATGTCCGGGCAGTGGTTCTTCGCGATCGTGCAGATCTTCCTGTCGATCATCCCGGCGATCATCTACGTCGTCGCCGCGTACCTGATCATCGGCGACGTCCCGATCACGGCCGGCACGATCGTCGCGTTCACGACGGTGCAGTCCCGGCTGCTGTTCCCGACGGTCGGGCTGCTGCGCGTGGTCCTCGACCTGCAGACCTCCGGTGCGCTCTTCGCCCGCATCTTCGAGTACTTCGACCTCAAGCCCGCCATCACGGACTCGCCGACCGCCCGGCCCGTGGACGAGTCGAAGGTCGGCCACGTCGCCTTCGAGGACGTCGTCTTCACCTACCCCGACGGCGAAGCCGACAAGCCGACTCTGCGCGGGGTGTCGTTCGAGCTCCGCCCCGGGCAGTTCGCGGCCTTCGTCGGCCCCTCCGGCGCGGGCAAGACGACGGTGTCCTACCTGGTGCCCCGGCTGTACGAGGCGACCGAGGGATCGGTGCGGTTCGCCGGGCAGGACGTCCGCGACCTGGTGCACGAGGACCTGATGCGGCACGTCGGCATCGTCAGCCAGGAGACGTACCTGTTCCACGCCACGATCGGCGAGAACCTGCGGTACGCCAAGCCGGACGCCACCGACGACGAGCTCGAGCGTGCGGCCCGTGCGGCGAACATCCACGACACGATCGCGTCGTTCCCGGACGGCTACGACACCGTCGTGGGGGAGCGCGGCTACCGCCTGTCCGGTGGCGAGAAGCAGCGCATCGCCATCGCGCGGGTCATGCTGAAGGACCCGCCGGTGCTCGTCCTCGACGAGGCCACCAGCGCACTCGACTCCATCTCGGAACACGTCGTGCAGACGGCGCTCGACACTGCGGCGGCCGGTCGGACCACCATCTCGATCGCGCACCGGTTGTCGACGATCCGCGACGCCGACGTCATCTTCGTCCTGGACCACGGGCAGATCGTCGAGCAGGGCACGCACGACGAACTCCTCGCCCTCGACGGCACGTACGCCCAGCTGCACCGGCAGCAGAACACGTCGGCGGACGTCGTCCGGCCCTGACCGGTCGTGGTCGCGACCGAGCGCCGGACGGGAGGCCCGTGGTGGCGTCCGCACGGGCCTCCCGTCCGGCGCGCAGCGCGACCAGGGCACGTCGCCCGCCGCGGGATCCCGGTGCGTTGTCCGCGCACGACACATCCCAGCGGGACGCGGGCACCGCGTCCTAGACTCGACGCCGTGCGTTACGCGAACTCCGTCGTCGACCTCGTCGGCGACACCCCGCTCGTCAAGCTCAACCGGGTGACCGAGGGGGTGCGGGCGACCATCCTGGTGAAGGTCGAGTACCTGAACCCCGGTGGGTCGTCCAAGGACCGCATCGCCACCCGGATCATCGACGCGGCCGAGGCCTCCGGTGACCTGCGCCCCGGCGGCACCATCGTCGAACCGACCTCCGGCAACACCGGCGTCGGTCTGGCCCTGGTCGCACAGCAGCGCGGCTACCGGTGCGTCTTCGTGCTGCCCGACAAGGTCGGCGAGGACAAGCGCAACGTGCTGACGGCGTACGGCGCCGAGATCGTCGTGACCCCGACCGCGGTCGCGCCGGAGCACCCCGAGTCCTACTACTCGGTGTCGGACCGGCTCGTGCAGGAGATCCCCGGCGCCTACAAGCCGAACCAGTACGCGAACCCGAACGGTCCCCGCAGCCACTACGAGACCACCGGTCCGGAGATCTGGCGCGACACCGAGGGGCAGATCACCCACTTCGTCGCGGGCGTCGGGACCGGCGGCACGATCTCGGGCACCGGACGGTACCTGAAGGAGGCGTCCGACGGCGGCGTCCGCATCGTCGGGGCCGACCCCGAGGGCTCCGTGTACTCCGGCGGCACCGGTCGCCCGTACCTGGTCGAGGGCGTCGGCGAGGACTTCTGGCCGAGCGCGTACGACGCCGGCGTGCCGGACGAGATCATCGCGGTGTCGGACGCCGACTCCTTCGCGATGACCCGGCGCCTGGCGCGCGAAGAAGGACTGCTCGTCGGCGGTTCGAGCGGCATGGCCGTCGTCGCGGCGCTCCGCGCGGCCCGTGACCTGACCGAGGACGACGTCGTCGTCGTGCTGCTGCCGGACGGCGGCCGCGGGTACCTCGGCAAGATCTTCAACGACCGGTGGATGCGCTCCTACGGCTTCGTCGAGACCGACGACGAGCGCACCGTCGGCTCGCTCATCGCCGGCAAGGACGGCCGCCTGCCCGACCTCGTGCACGCGCACCCGGCGGACACCGTGCGCGACGTCGTCGACATCATGACCAAGTACGGCGTCTCGCAGATGCCCGTGCTCAGCGCGGAGCCGCCCGTCGTCATCGGCGAGGTCGTCGGCGCCGTCGAGGAGAAGGCGCTGCTCGAGCAGGTCTTCACCGGCACCGCGAAGATGTCGGACGCGCTCACCGGCTTCGTCGGCGACCCGCTGCCGCTCATCGGCGTCGGCGAGTCGGTCTCGGCGGCGCGTCGCGCGCTCGAGTCGGCCGACGCGCTCCTCGTCGTCGCGGACGGCAAGCCCGTCACCGTGCTGACCCGGCACGACCTCCTCACCTACCTCTCCGAGTAAGGAACCACCGAGCATGACCGAGTTCAGCACCCGGGCCGTCCACGCCGGCCAGGAACCCGACGAGACCACCGGTGCCGTCATCCCGCCGATCCACCTGACGTCGACGTACGTGCAGGACGGCGTCGGCAGCATGCGCAACGGCTACGAGTACTCGCGCGCTGGCAACCCGACGCGTGACTCGCTGCAGGTGCTCCTGGCCGACCTCGACGGCGGCGTCGCGGCGTCGTCGTTCGCGTCCGGGCTCGCCGCCGAGGACGCCCTGCTCCGCGCCGCGCTGGTCCCCGGTGGCCGCGTCGTGATGGGCAACGACGTGTACGGCGGCACCCACCGCCTGGTGAGCCGGCTGCACGTGCCGTGGGGCGTCGAGCTCGTCGTCGTCGACATGAGCGACCTCGACCAGGTCCGTGCAGCCCTGCAGGGCGCACCGGCCACCACCGTGCTGTGGGTCGAGACGCCGACGAACCCGCTCATGAAGATCGCCGACATCGCCGCGCTCGCGACCCTCGGGCACGAGTCGGGCGCCCTGGTGGTCGTCGACAACACGTTCGCGTCGCCGTACCTGCAGCAGCCGCTGTCGCTCGGTGCCGACGTCGTCGTGTACTCGACCACGAAGTACCTCGGCGGACACTCCGACGTCGTCGGCGGAGCCGTCGTGCTGGCGGACGAAGAGCTCGCGGCGAAGGTGCAGTTCCTGCAGTTCGGCGCGGGTGCGATCTCGTCGCCGTTCGACGCCTACCTGACCACCCGTGGCATCAAGACGCTCGCGGTGCGCATGGAGCGGCACTCGCGGAACGCGCAGGCCGTCGCCGAGGCGCTCGTCGTCGCGCCCGGTGTCGAGCGCGTCTACTACCCGGGCCTGCCCGACCACCCGGGGCACGACGTCGCCGCACGCCAGATGCGCGGCTTCGGCGGGATGCTCTCGGTCGCGCTGTCCGGCGGCGCCGAGGCGGCGAAGCGCTTCGCGGAGTCGACGGAGCTGTTCGCCCTTGCCGAGTCGCTCGGCGGTGTGGAGTCGCTCATCGGGTACCCGAGCGAGATGACCCACGCGTCGGTGAAGGGCACCGAGCTGGCCGTGCCGGAGAACGTGGTCCGCCTGTCGGTGGGCATCGAGGACGCCGGCGACCTGGTGGCGGACCTGGAGCAGGCGCTGGCGCGCTGAAGCGGGCCCTGCTGCCCTGCTGACGCGGGCCCTGCTGACGCGGGACTCGGGGCGCGGGACGGGGGTCGCGGGACGCGGGACGCGGGACGCGGGACGCGCCACCGTGTCGTCGGCGCCCGCCCCTACGATGATCGGGTGAGCACAACGGCGTCGCGGACCAGCCTGCTGAGCGGGCCGTACGCCCTCGCGACGATCGGCATGGTCGCGATCGTCGGCGTCGCGGCGTTCCAGAACCTGGCGATGACGACGATCATGCCGGTGATCAGCCGCGACCTCGACGGCGAGACCCTGTACGCGCTCGCCTTCGCCGCGCCACTCGCCGCCGGGGTGCCCGGCATGGTCCTCGCCGGCAACTGGGCCGACCGTGCGGGCGGACGGATCGTGGCATGGGTGTCGGCGGTGTTCTTCGCCGTGGGGACCGCCGTGGTGATGCTCGCGCCGACCATGGAGGTGTTCCTGGCCGGGCGGCTCATCGAGGGGTTCGGCGCCGGGGCGATCGACGTGGTGCTGTACGTGCTGGTCGCCCGGATCTTCCCCGCCGAGCTGCACGGACCGGTGTTCGCCGGGTTCGCTGCTGCCTGGGTCGTCCCAGCGCTGATCGGTCCCGCCCTGGCCGGCATCGTCACCGACACCTGGAACTGGCACTGGGTGTTCGCCGGGGCCCTGGTGATCGCGCTGGCCGCGTTCGTCCTGCTCGTGCCGACGCTCGGCCGGTTGCACGCCCCGGCCGCATCACTCCGCCCGCCGTGGCAGCGGGTCCGGATCGGGTGGTCGGTGGCGGCGGCCGTGTCGATCCTGCTGCTCAACGTGGCGCCGGACCTGACCCCGTGGGGCATGGTCGCGGCGGTCGTCGTCGGGCTGGTCGGCACCTGGTTCGCCCTGCGGCCGCTCCTGCCGACCGGGACGTTCCGGGCCGCGGCCGGGCTGCCGTCGGTCGTGCTGCTGCGCGGGCTCGTCGCCGCGTCGTTCTTCGGGAGCGAGGCGTACGTGCCGTTCCTGCTGCAGGCCGAACACGGGTTGTCGCCGTCGGCCGCCGGGCTCGCCCTGACGGTGGCGGCACTCAGCTGGGCCGCGTCGAGCTGGGCGCACGGCCGTCTGGGGGAGCGGCGGCTCACTGCCCGGCGCACCTTCGGGGTGGGGCTCACGCTGGTGCTCGTCAGCCTGGTGACCGCGCTCGCGGTCGCGACGTTCGACCTGTCGTGGTGGGTGCTGGTCGCCGGCTGGTTCGTCGGCGGTGCGGGCATGGGCGCGATCTACCCGCGCGCCTCGATGCTGACGCTGCGGTTCTCCGGCGAGGGCGACGACGGGTTCGCGAGCTCGGCCCTGACGATCGCTGACGCCGCGGGCAGCGTGATCGGCCTGGCGGTGACCGGCCTGCTCTTCACCGCGACCGGTGGCGCCGACGGCACGGTGTCGTTCCCCCTGGTGTTCGCGGCGATGATCGGGTTCGCCGCACTGGCGATCGCGGCCGTCCGACGGCTCGGCCCCGTGCCCGCGCCTGCGACGACGGTGTCGGCAGGCCCGGGCGGAACAGTCCCGTCGCGGACTCCGTCGTCGCACGGCCCGGCCGCCGGGTAGCGTGGCAGACCGGACCGAAGAGGAGACCACCGTGCTGCGCATCGTCGCCGTGACCGTCGCCCTGGCGGCGGCCCTGACCCTGGCCGGGTGCCAGGGCACGACGTCGGCCGCCCCCACACCCGTGCAGAGCACCGACCTGACCAGCTCCGACGGCGGTTTCGACCAGCAGGCCGTGATCGGAGTCGTCCTGGTGCACGACGACGCGGCCCTCGCCGACCGGCTCCGCACCGACCTGACCGACGCCGGGTTCCGGCCGGACGTCCGGGTCGCTCCGGCATCGGGTGCAGCGGCGTCCCAGCGGACCGCGGTCGCCCAGCTCGTGCGGAAGGGGGCCAAGGCCCTGCTCGTGCACGCCGCCCGAGCGTCCGCGCTGACCGGCGTGATCCAGACCGCCCACGACGCCGGGGTCGTCGTGGTGTCCCTTGGCGATCCGCTGCCCGCGACCGGTACCGGTGGCGACGGCGTGTCCGCCGACTACCGCGTGCCGTCGGAGGGCGACGACGCCGACACCGCGGCGACGGCGGTCGACGTCGTGCAGTCCCTGCAGCGCGGCGAGAAGCCGGAGACCGACCCGACGGACGGCGAGACGACGGACGCCGAGTAGGAACGGTCCGCTCAGCTCCACCACGCCGGGAACGACAGCGTGATCGTCTCGACCAGCGCCTTCCGCGACCGCCTGGGCCCGGCGAGCCAGGCCTCGATCGCCCCGACGAAGCCCTGCGCCACGAACCCCGCGGCGACGTCGTCGAGCAGGTCGGGCCGATGGGCGGGGTCGAGCTCGCGGATGTGCAGGGCGCTCGACACCGTGAAGTGCTCGACGAGCAGCCGGTGCAGCGAGGCGTCGTTCGGGTCCGGCAGCGCCTTGCCGTAGATGTCGCGGTGCGTGGTCACGTGCTCGACGACGGCGTTGATGCCGCGCCGGGTGATGGCCGCGAGCTCGTCGGCTCCGGCGCCCCGGTCGGCGGCGGCTCGGCGCTCGTCGGCGTCGTCCTGCCGGATGCGGTCGAGTTCCGGCGTCAGGACGTCGGCGAGCAGCGACCCGGGGGAGACGGCGTGCGAGTAGAACGTGGCCCGGTTGATGCCGGCGGCACGCGTGACGTCGGCGACGGTGATCTCCGAGACCGGTCGGTCCGCGGCGAGCCGCAGGATCGCCTCGCGCAGCGCTGCAGTGGTGTGCAGGATCCGGGCATCCACCATGACGCCCACCCCCTTCTGATCCGCTTCACCCGGAAGGCCCCCGAGCAACCCGACGCTACCGCATGGTCCGCGCCGGGCCGAGGGGCAGCACCAGCCGCTTCACGCGGGCGGCCCGCACCGGCGGCGCCGAGCACGCACCGGCGACCGTAGGATGGTTCCGCGGACGAATCGATTCGATCGACCCGCGATCACCCCCCCCGCCCCCTCATCGTCGAAGGACTCCTGTCTCGTGACCGCGCCCGCCACCACCGGTTCGCTCCGGGTCGTCCTGCACCCGGGAGACTCGCTCTCCCGCGGGCAGCGGCTCGTCTACGTCTTCGTCCTGGGCGCCCTCACGGCGCTCGGGCCGTTCACGATCGACCTGTACCTGCCGGCGTTCCCGGCGATCAAGGACCAGTTCAGCGTCACCGACGGCGCGGTCCAGCTGACGCTCACCGCGACGACGCTCGGCTTCGCCATCGGGCAGCTCCTGGTCGGCCCGTGGAGCGACAAGGTGGGCCGTCGACTGCCGCTGATCATCGCGACGACGGTGCACATCGCCGCGTCGATCGGCGCCGCGACCGCGCCGGACATCGAGCTGCTCGCGGTGTTCCGCGTGCTGCAGGGCATGGGCGCCGCAGCCGGCGGTGTCGTCGCGATGGCGACGGTGCGTGACCTGTTCGGCGGCAAGCCGCTGGTGCGCATGTTGTCCCGCCTGGCGATGGTGAACGGCCTCGCGCCGATCCTCGCGCCGCTCATCGGTTCGCAGATGCTGCAGTTCACCAGCTGGCGCGGCATCTTCGTCTTCCTCGCCTGCTACGGCCTGGCGGTGGTCATCGCGTCGATCCTGCTCATCGTCGAGACCCTGCCCCCGGCCCGTCGGCACGAGGCCGGACACTCCACCATCGGCCAGCGCTACAAGGCGCTGTTCTCCGACCGGATCTTCGTCGGCGTCGCGCTCATCGGCGCCATGGTGTTCAGCGGACTGTTCTCGTACCTCAGCGCGTCACCGTTCCTGTTCCAGCAGGTCTACGGGCTCGACGCGCAGCAGTACGGGCTGCTCTTCGCCGTCAACTCGGTCGGGGTCGTCCTCGGCGTGCAGATCTCGTCGCGGCTCGCCCAGCGGGTCGGTCCGCAGTGGATCCTGGCGTGCTCGACCGCGACCCTGCTGCTGGCGTCGCTCGCGATCATCGTCCTCGACCAGCTCGGGGCCGGTCTGGTCGGCGTGCTCGTCCCGCTGTGGTTCTTCATCGCCGCGTGCGGGTTCTCGTTCCCGCTCGTGCAGGTCATCGGTCTCGCCGCCCACGGGAAAGAGGCGGGGACCGCCGCCTCGGTGCTCGGCGCCCTGAACTTCGGCGTCGCCGGGCTCATCTCGCCGGTGGTCGGTTGGCTCGGCATCACGACGGCCACCCCGATGGCGATGGTGATGGCGTCGACCGCCGCCGTCGCGATCCTGATGCTCTGGTTCGTGGTCCGCCCGCGGACGGTCCCCGCGCTCACGCACTGACGACCCGGACCGCCGCGCGCTCCGGTCCCTAGGCTGTGCCCATGAGCGACGCGACGGAGCGGGCACGGGCGGCTGCCGAGGCAGCGAGACAGGCCGCCGACGAGGCACGTCGGCTCGCCGACGAAGCGGCGCGGCGAGCCGAGGAGCTCGCCGCCGCACTGGCGGCGGAGGAGCAGGCGGTCCTCACCGCGGACGCGGAACCCGCGGTCGTCGGGTCCCCGCCACCCACCGGCCTGGAGGCGCGGCTCACGCCCGACGCGGAGCCCGCCCCTGCAGCCGCACCGGCTCCCACCACCCCTGCCGCGGCGGTCGACGCGACCGTCCCGGATCCGGTGGCGACGGCGGCGACCGGCACCGTGCCTCCCGTCCGTGCCGAAGCCGGCCCGCTCGGACCGGACGCGGTCGCAGCGATCCGTGACGGCTACGCCGTCGGCGGCGGCGCGATCGAACTCGGTGCCCTCGTCAACGGCGCAGCGGTGCCCGACGTGCAGGTCCGGATCCCGCTCGCGATGCTGAACCGGCACGGGCTGGTGGCGGGGGCGACCGGCACCGGCAAGACCCGCACGCTGCAGGTGCTCGCCGAGCAGATCGCGGCGAACGGGGTGCCGGTGTTCGCCGCCGACGTGAAGGGCGACCTGTCGGGTCTGGCCGTCGCGGGGCAGGCGAACGACAAGCTGCTCGACCGCACCGCGGGCATCGGCCAGCAGTGGCAGGGTGTCGCGAGCCAGGCCGAGCTGTTCTCACTGGGCGGGCAGGGCACCGGCGTGCCGATCCGTGCCACCGTCTCCGGGTTCGGGCCGCTGCTGCTGTCGAAGGTGCTCGGCCTGAACGACACGCAGGAGTCCTCGCTCGGTCTGGTGTTCCACTACGCCACGCAGCAGGGCCTGGCGCTGGTGGACCTCGACGACCTGCGGAGCGTGCTGACGTTCCTGGTGAGCGAGCAGGGCAAGGGTGAACTCGCCGAGCTCGGGGGCCTGTCGAAGCAGACCGCCGGGGTGATCCTGCGGGAGCTCGTCACCTTCGCCGACCAGGGTGCCGACCAGTTCTTCGGCGAGCCCGAGATCGACACGCAGGTGTTCCTGCGGACGGCGGCGGACGGGCGGGGGATCGTCAGCCTGCTCGAGGTGCCCGGTGTGCAGGACCGGCCGGAGGTCTTCTCGACGTTCCTGATGTGGTTGCTGGCGGACCTGTTCAACGAGCTGCCGGAGGTCGGCGACCAGGACGAGCCGAAGCTGGTGTTCTTCCTGGACGAGGCGCACCTGCTGTTCAGCGGGGCGTCGAAAGACTTCACCGAGCAGATCGTGCGGACCGTGCGGCTCATCCGGTCGAAGGGCGTCGGGGTCTTCTTCGTGACGCAGACCCCGAAGGACGTGCCGAACGACGTGCTGGCGCAGCTCGGGTCACGCATCCAGCACCAGCTCCGCGCCCACACCCCGGACGACGCGAAGGCGCTCCGGGCGACGGTGTCGACCTACCCGACGAGCGACTACGACCTGGGCGAGGTGCTCACGTCGCTCGCGACCGGCGAGGCGATCGTCACGGTGATGAACGAGCGGGGCGCGCCGACCCCCGTCGCGTGGACCCGGCTGCGCGCACCCCAGGGGTCGATGGACCCGATGCCGGCCGACGAGATGGCCGCACGGGTGCAGGCCTCACCGCTCCTGGCGACCTACGGCACCCGCGTCGATCCGGACTCGGCCCGCGAGGTGCTCGCGCGCCGGATGGAGGCGGCGGCCGCTGCGGCCGACGCGGCCGCGGCAGCCGACGCGGCGGCGGCTGCCGCGGCGGACGCGTCGGCGGAGGCCCAGCAGGAGTACGAGCGGCAGCAGCGGGAGTTCGAGCGGGCCGAGCGAGCGTCGGAGGCGCGGCGGTCCGGTCGGTCCGGCGGCTCCGGTCGGTCGGGCGGGACACGGCGGTCCGGGACGCGGCGAACCGCGGGGGACCCGCTGTCGGACCTGCTCGGCTCCGGGCTGGGCGGGACCATCGCGAAGGAAGTGGTGCGCGGGATCTTCTCGACGCTGCGGCGGCGGCGCTGACGGGTCCGCCGGTGGGTCAGCGGGCGTTGAGGCCGGCGAACTCGACGGCGAGCAGCCCGCCGACGACCAGCACGACGAGGCCGCCGACGAGCAGGAACGCCGACCGCTGCTCGTACCAGGCGAGGCTCGTCGGGTAGCGCTTCGCGAAGGTGCGGGCGGAAACCGGCCGCGACTCTTCGACGACCTGCACGCCGAGCGCGTCGACGACCCGGTCGAGCCCGTCGTCCCCCCACACGTCGGCACGGAGCCGGAAGAGGTGGGTGCCGGTCCGGTCGAAGGCGACGAGTTCCCGGACGGTCCGGTCCACCGACGAGCCGAAGGTCGTGGCGAGCACCAGGCTGTGCACGCGCTCGCGGGGGATCCGCCGGTGCGCCGTGAGGACCCCGCGGATCGTCAGGCCGTCGTCGTCGATCCCGATGAACGCGGTGTGCAGTCGCACGAACACGATGCCGACGGCCGCGGCCATCGCGACGACGATCCCGGCGAACACGGCCCACGTGCGGAACGGGAACGAGACCCAGACCAGGGCGACGGCGAGCGGCACTGCCGAGAAGGCGATGCTCAGCGCGGTGGAACGGACGAGGGACCGGCGCGGACGGAGGACCGTGTCGAAGACGGCGGGCCGCACGGGCACTGCGGGCACGGTGGTGTCCCCCATGGCGCGTCTCCTCGTCCCCTCGGGTGTTCCGGGCACGCTGATCAGCACGCCCTCCGAGCGACGCCCCTGCCGCTCGATGCACCGCGGTCGGCTCGTCCCGGAGCCGTTCGCTCGGCCAGCATAGGCGACCGGCGGGTACCGGGGACAGCCCGTTCCACCCCTGGTCGGCGTTTCCCGGCCAACCGAGGGGGAACAGGGCACGCGCTCGTCCGCAGGGTGGGGGACCGGACGGTCGTGGAACGACGAAGGACCCGCACCGATCGGTGCGGGTCCTTCGTGGTGGTTCGGCCTTGCTCGCTGCGGAGAATGGGGGATTCGAACCCCCGAGGGCTTGCACCCAACACGCTTTCCAAGCGTGCGCCATAGGCCACTAGGCGAATTCTCCTGACACCGTCTCGCGACGGCGACACCCAATGGTACAGGTTCTGCGCGGTGCTCACGACCGCGTGTCGTCGGTGCCGGTGCTCCCAGATGTCGTGACATGTCCGGCGACTACCCTGGGCCTCGTGTCGACCCGCATCTACATCACGTCAGCAGAAGGGCACACGGGCAAGAGCACCGTCGCCCTCGGTGTCCTCGAGACCCTCGCCCGGTCCGTCGGCCGCGTCGGCGTGTTCCGGCCCGTCGCCAGATCGGTCGTCGAACCCGACTACGTGCTCGAGCTGCTGCTGCAGCACACGGCCGTCGGCATCTCGTACGACGACGCGGTCGGGGTCACCTACGACGACGTGCACGCCGACCCCGAGGCGGCGCTCGGCACCATCGTCACCCGGTTCGCCCAGGTCGAGCGGCAGTGCGACGCCGTCGTGGTGCTCGGGTCCGACTACACCGACGTGGGCAGCCCCACCGAGCTGTCCTTCAACGCGAAGGTCGCCGCGAACCTCGGCGCTCCGGTGCTCCTCGTGCTGGGTGGCCGCGACGCCGCCGAACGTGCGGCCCGCACCCCCGAGGGCATGGCGCAGGTGGCGGACGTCACGACCAGCGAGCTGCGGGCGGCACACGCGCAGCTGTTCGGCGTCGTGGTGAACCGTGCCGACCCGGACGCCCTCGCCGCCATCGTGACGAGCGTCGAGCAGGCCGTGCACGACGACCACCCGGACGTGCCGGTGTGGGCGATCCCCGAGGACCGCGTGCTCGTCGCCCCGACCGTCCGCGCCCTGCTGCAGGCCACCGGCGCCACCCTGGTCCGCGGTGACGACGCCCTGCTCGACCGCGAGGCCCTCGGTACCGTCGTCGCGGGCATGAGCATGGAGAACGTCCTGCCCCGGCTGATCGAGGGCGGCATCGTCGTCGTCCCCGGTGACCGGAGCGACGTCCTCATCGCCACGCTGCTCGCCAACCAGTCCGAGACGTTCCCGAGCCTGGCCGGCGTCATCCTAAACGGCGGGTTCGAGATCGCCCCGCAGGTGTCGCGGCTGCTCGAGGGCCTGTCGAGCTCGCTGCCGATCGCGCAGAACGACCTCGGCACGTACGACACCGCCCTCCGGATCACCCAGACCCGTGGCCGCCTGGCCGCCGACTCGCCCCGGAAGGCCGACCTCGCGCTCGCCCTGTTCGAGCAGCACGTCGACGCCGAGGCCCTGCGCGACCGCCTGCAGCTCGCCCCGTCCGGGGTCGTCACCCCGCTCATGTTCGAGCACGGCCTGCTCGACCGGGCGCGCAGCTACGGCAAGCGCATCGTCCTGCCCGAGGGCGAGGACGACCGCATCCTCCGTGCCGCCTCCACCCTGCTGCAGCGTCAGGTCTGCGAGCTCACGATCCTCGGCGACCCCGCCGCGATCCGCACGCGGGCGACCGAGCTCGGCCTCGACCTCGAGGCCGCGCAGCTCGTCTCGCCGTTCGACCCCGAGCTGCGTGAGCGCTTCGCCGAGGAGTACACCCGGCTCCGCGCCCACAAGGGGATGTCGATCGAGCTCGCCCGCGACACCGTCACCGACGTCTCGTACTTCGGCACGATGATGGTGCAGCTCGGGCTCGCCGACGGCATGGTCTCCGGCGCGAAGCACACCACAGCCCACACCATCCGGCCGTCGTTCGAGATCATCAAGACCCGTCCGGACACCTCGATCGTGTCGAGCGTGTTCCTGATGGCGCTCGCCGACCGCGTGCTCGTCTACGGCGACTGCGCGGTGATCCCGGACCCGACGAGCGAGCAGCTCGCCGACATCGCGATCTCGTCCGCCGAGACCGCGACCCAGTTCGGCATCGACCCCCGCGTCGCGATGCTCAGCTACTCCACCGGCGACAGCGGCTCCGGCGCCGACGTCGACAAGGTGCGCGCCGGCACCGCGTTCGTGCGGGAACGCCGACCCGACCTGCTCGTCGAGGGCCCGATCCAGTACGACGCCGCAGCCGACCCCACGGTCGCGTCGACGAAGATGCCGGACTCCCCGGTCGCCGGCCGCGCAACGGTGTTCATCTTCCCGGACCTCAACACCGGCAACAACACGTACAAGGCCGTGCAGCGTTCGGCCGGCGCCGTGGCGATCGGCCCGGTCCTGCAGGGCCTGCGCAAGCCGATCAACGACCTGTCGCGCGGCGCCCTGGTGGGCGACATCGTGAACACCGTCGCGATCACCGCGATCCAGGCCGGCACCGCGACCGACGCGGCCTGACCGCCCGACCCGCACCGCGCCTCCAGGCCCGACAGAAAGTGACCACCCCGTGACCGCAGCCCTCGTCGTCAACTCCGGCTCGAGTTCGTTCAAGTACCAGCTCATCGAGCTCGAGGACGAGCGCACGCTCGCTTCCGGGCTCGTCGAGCGCATCGGCGAGTCCGCCGGGGCCTGGAAGCACACCAACGCGCTGACGGGGGAGTCGTCGTCGAACGACGCCGCGTCGGTGCCCGACCACGCGGCCGGGTTCCAGGCGATGATCGACGCGTTCGCGAAGGTCGGGCCGTCGTTCGACGAGCACCCGCCCGCCGTCGTCGGCCACCGCGTCGTGCACGGCGGCACCACCTTCGACCGTGCGACGGTCGTCACGGATCAGGTCGAGCAGCAGATCGAGGACCTCAACAGCCTCGCGCCGCTGCACAACCCCGCGAACCTCGAGGGGATCCGCGCCGCGAAGCAGGTCTTCTCGGACGTCCCCCACGTCGCCGTGTTCGACACCGCGTTCCACCAGACCATGCCGCCGCACGCGTACACGTACGCGATCCCCGCCGACCTGGCCGCCGAGTACGGGATCCGCCGCTACGGCATGCACGGCACCAGCCACAAGTACGTCTCCGAGCAGGCCGCGGAGTTCCTCGACCGGCCGCTCGCCGAGCTCAAGACGATCGTGCTGCACCTGGGCAACGGCGCCTCGGTCGCGGCGATCGACGGCGGCAAGTCCATCGAGACCTCGATGGGCCTCACCCCGCTCGAGGGGCTCGTCATGGGCACCCGCTCCGGTGACCTCGACCCCGCGGTGCTCATCCACCTGCACCGCGAGGCCGGGATGACCTTCGACGAGCTCGACACCATGCTCAACAAGCGGTCCGGCCTGCTCGGCCTGACCGGCAACGGTGACATGCGCGACGTGCAGGACGCCGCCACCAAGGGCGACGAGCAGGCGGAGGCGGCGCTCGCCGTGTACCGCCACCGCATCCGTCGGTACGTGGGTGCCTACACGGCGCAGCTCGGCGGGCTCGACGCGGTCGTGTTCACCGCGGGGGTCGGCGAGAACAACGCGCTGCTGCGGCGGCGTGTGCTCGCGGGGCTCGAGCACCTGGGCATCGAGATCGATCCGGACCGCAACGAGCTGGCGTCGCGGGACGCCCGCCGCATCTCCACCGACGGCTCACGGGTCGCGGTGCTCGTGATCCCGACGAACGAGGAGCTCGAGATCGCCCGGCAGTCGGCTGCGGTCGCGCTCTGACGCGTGGCGCCGTGGCGCGTGGCGGCGGCACGGTGCGGTGTTCGTCGGGTGGTGCGGGGCTGACTGCTGGGTGCGCGCTTGCAGCGCGGCACGGGGCGCGGAAGCTCGCACGGGCTGAGTAGGTGCGCACGGTGCGGACGGGAGGCGCGGGGCGAGCTGGTTCCGGGCCTCCCGTCCGTCCGTAGGTCGCGTCCGGCGCATGGGGCGGTGTTCGTTGGCTGGTGCGGGGTTGCCTGCTGGGTGCGCGCTTGCAGCGCGGCACGAGGCGCGCAAGTCCGCACGGGGTGAGCAGGTTGGCACGGTGCGGACGGGAGGCGCGGGGCGGGCTGGCGCCGTGCCTCCCGTCCGTCGGTGGGTCGCGTCCGGCGCACGGTGCGGTGTTCGTGGGCTGGTGCGGGGTTGCCTGGTGGGTGCGCGCTTGCAGCGCGGCACGGGGCGTGGAAGTCCGCACGGGGTGAGCAGGTGCGCACGGTGCGGACGGGAGGCGCGGGGCTGCCTGCTGGGTGCGCGCTCGCAGCGCGGCACGGGGCGCGGAAGTCCGCACGGGGTGAGCAGGTGCGCACGGTGCGCGGCCCGGCACCTTCGGCGAGGAACTCGCACGGGGTGACGGAGCGCGCACGGTGCGGGCCGCACCGACCGGTCAGGTGAGCGCGTTCAGCGCCGCCGGGATCGGGGTGTCGCCGCTGGTGACCTCGAACTGCACGCCGACCGCGGCGTCGTCGAGCAGGGCGTGCAGGACGACGGTCGCGACGTCTGCCCGGGGGATCGAGCCGCGCGGGACCGTCCGGCCGACGTGCACGGTGCCCTGCGGCGGCGTGTCGAGCAGGCCGCCGGGACGCACGATCGTCCAGCGGAGGCGTCGGGCCCGCAGGTTCGCGTCCGCCTCGGCCTTCGCTCGCAGGTAGACCTGGAACACCGCGGCGTCGTCCTGCGCGGGCACGACGGCGAGCTCGGGGTCGTAGGTGTCGGCCGCCATCGCGGAGATCATCACGTAGCGCTCGATGCCGGCACGCTCGGCGGCGTCGGCGAGCAGGATCGCACCGTCACGGTCGACGGTGAGCTTCCGTTCGGCGCCGCTGTTCGGCCCGGCACCGGCGGCGAACACCACGGCATCGACACCGCGCAGGCGGAGCGCGAGGTCGTCGTCCCCGAGCTGCTCCAGGTCGGCGACGATCGCACGCGCCCCCTGTTGCTCGACGTCGGCCACGTGCGCGGGGTTGCGGACGATCGCGACGGCGTCGTGGCCGGCGTCGGTGATCTGGCGGGCGAGGAGCAGGGCGATCTGGCCGTGTCCTCCGGCGATGGCGATCTTCATGTGTTCGAGTCTGCCCGTTGCGTCCGGTAGACTTCTCGGCGGCTCCTCACGTGACGCCATCCAGGCCAACTCCCCCAGGGCGGAAACGCAGCAAGGGTAACCAGGCTCTGGCGGGTGCGTGAGGAGTCTTCTTCGTTCCCGCCTGGCCTGTGGACGGGCACGCGGGTTGTCGGTCGTGACGGCTACCCTTGTCGCGTGGTCACCGCCCTGTATCGCCGTTACCGGCCCGAGAACTTCGCCGAGCTGATCGGGCAGTCGCAGGTCACCGACCCGCTCCGCACGGCGCTCCGCACGAACCGCGTCAACCACGCCTACCTGTTCAGCGGGCCCCGTGGCTGCGGCAAGACGACGTCGGCCCGCATCCTGGCGCGCTGCCTGAACTGCGCCGAGGGCCCGACCGACACCCCGTGCGGCGTCTGCCCGAGCTGCGTGGAACTCGCCCGCGACGGCAGCGGTTCGCTCGACGTCATCGAGATCGACGCCGCGAGCCACAACGGCGTCGACGACGCGCGTGACCTGCGCGACCGTGCCGTGTTCGCGCCGGCTCGCGACCGCTACAAGATCTTCATCCTCGACGAAGCGCACATGGTGACGCCGCAGGGCTTCAACGCACTGCTCAAGCTGGTCGAGGAACCGCCGGAGCACGTCAAGTTCATCTTCGCGACGACCGAGCCCGAGAAGGTCATCGGCACCATCCGGTCGCGCACCCACCACTACCCGTTCCGGCTCGTCCCGCCCGCGGTGATGCTCGAGTACATCGAGCAGCTCTGCACGCAGGAGTCCGTGTCGGTGGCCCCCGGCGTCCTGCCCCTGGTGGTGCGTGCCGGCGGTGGATCCGTCCGTGACACCCTGTCGCTGCTCGACCAGCTGATGGCCGGCAGCGAAGACGGTGCGATCGCCTACGAGCGTGCCGTGGCCCTGCTCGGCTACACCGATGCCGCCCTGCTCGACGACGTCGTCGACGCCCTGGCCGTCGCCGACCCGGCGTCCGCGTTCGCCGCGATCGACCGCGTCGTGCAGACCGGACAGGACCCCCGCCGTTTCGTCGAGGACCTGCTCGAGCGCCTGCGCGACCTGATCGTCGTCGCGGCGACGAACGAGAGCGCCGCCGCCGTCCTGCGCGGGGTCTCCCCGGAAGAACTCGACACCATGAGCCGCCAGGCCGGGGTCTTCGGCGCGACCGGGCTCTCCCGCTCCGCCGACATCGCGAACCGTGCCCTCACCGAGATGACCGGCGCGACCTCGCCCCGGTTGCACCTCGAGCTCATGACTGCCCGGATGCTCGTGCCCGAGGCCGACGACACCCAGCGCGGAGCCCTCGCCCGCGTGGAGCGACTGGAACGTCGCGTCGGGGTCGGCGACGCCGGTGGACACCAGGCCGGCGCCGGCGAGCAGTCCGCTCCCGCCGTCGCCGCTGCACCGCGTCGTGAGCAGCCGGCAGCCGCGGCTCCCGCAGCGCCTGCTCCCTCCCTCGCCCCGACGCCCGCTCCGGCAGCGGCTCGTGCGACGCCCGAGCGTCCCGTCGAGCAGCCCGCCGCGCCGCAGGCCGACTCCGGAGCCGTGGCCCGCGACGCCGCAGCGTCGTGGGCAGCGGTCGCTCCGAGCACTCCTGGAGCACCCGCGCAGACCTCGGCCGAGCCCGCGAAGTCCGAGCCCTCGAAGCCGGAGCCCTCGAAGCCGGAGCCCTCGAAGCCCGCGGCCGAGCCGGTCAGCCCGTCGTCCACCGGTCAGGGCACGACGATCGGTGACGAGCCCGCCGTCCGGACCGTCGGTGCCGTCGGCTTCCAGCAGATGCGCGACTCCTGGCCGCAGATCGTCGAGCACGTGCAGCACGCCAAGCGTTCGGCGTGGTCGGTGGTCGTCACGGCGCAGGTCACCGCGCTCCGCGACGACGTGCTGACGCTGACGTTCCCGAGCCAGCAGGACGTCGCCTCGTTCAAGGAGATGTCCGACCCCTCGGCGAGCGTCAGCGAACTGCTCCGCGCCGCCATCGTGGACGTCCTCGGTCTGCGGGTGAAGTTCGTCGCCCGCGGGCCCGGACAGCAGCAGCGTCCCCAGCAGCAGCAGCAGTCGGCTCCGGCACAGCAGGCCGCACCGGCCCAGCGTCCGGCGCCCGCTGCCCAGGCGCCCGCCGCGGCCCCGGCGCCGGCCCCGGCGCCCGAGCCCGCAGCACCGGAGTCCCCGACGCCGGCTTCCGCTGCTGAGCCCATGCCGACGGCTGCCCCTGCCGCCGAGCCGAAGGCCGCGTCGGCAGCACCCGAGTCGACGGCACCTCCTGTGCCGACGGCAGCGCCCGCGCCGAAGTCCGCGCCCGAGCCGAAGGCAGTGCCGACCGCGTCCGCCCCGCAGCGCGACCAGGCACCGGCCGAACCGACCCCCCCTCCCTCGGGCGCGCCGGTGACGGACTGGGCGGTCGCGACGATCCCCGCCAGCGACCCCACCGCCGACGCCGTCCCGGAGTCCGTCGAGCCCAGCTGGGCAGCACCCTTCGGCACCGTGCCGGCGTCCGCGCCGGTCGCCCCCGCCGAGACGAGCACGCCCCAGCCGGCCGAGTCGGCACCGTCGGCCGCACCCGCGCGACCGGGCGCTGCCACGGCCGGGCAGCCCGACGGCCCGACCACCCCGGGTCTGCAGGCGGCGTCCGGAGCGGGAGCCGTACCTCCCGGCGGTTCCGTCGTGCCGGGCGTCCCGGTCGACGACTACCCACTCGACGACGAACCGTACGACGACGGTGCCCCGTTCCCCGACCCGGGGATCGGACGAAGCGCAGCACCAGCAGCACCAGCAGCACCCGCAGCCGCGGCGCCGGCAGCCCCGGTGCAGCAGGCCGCACCGCAGCGTGCGGCCCAGCCCGCCGCCGCTCCCGCCCGCACCGCACCGCCCGCACGCCGCGCCCCGGTCGCCGGCCGGTACGGCGAGGCCGTCGTGCGTGAGATCCTCAACGCCCAGTTCATCGAGGAGACCGCTCTCCACCAGGACGGTGCCTGATGTACGACGGGATCGTCCAGGACCTCATCGACGAGTTCGGCCGCCTGCCCGGCATCGGCCCGAAGTCGGCGCAGCGCATCGCCTTCCACATCCTGCAGACCGAGTCGTTCGACCCGAGCCGGCTGTCCGAGCTGCTCGCCGACGTCAAGGAGCGGGTCCGCTTCTGCGAGATCTGCGGCAACGTCACCGAGAACGTCCAGTGCAGCATCTGCCGCGACCCGCGCCGCTCGCCGGCGACGATCTGCGTGGTGGAAGAGGCGAAGGACGTCGCGGCGATCGAGCGCACACGAGAGTTCCGCGGGCTGTACCACGTGCTCGGTGGGGCGATCAGCCCGATCGACGGCATCGGACCGGACGACCTCCGCATCCAGCAGCTCATGACACGTCTGGCCGACGGCACCGTGGCCGAGGTCATCATCGCGACCGACCCCAACCTCGAGGGCGAGGCGACGGCGACGTACCTCAGCCGGCTGCTCGTCCCCATGGGCATCCGCACCACCCGGCTCGCGTCGGGGCTGCCCGTCGGCGGCGACCTGGAGTACGCCGACGAGGTCACGCTCGGTCGTGCCTTCGAAGGGCGCCGCGTCGTCGGCGGCTGACCGCCACGCAGGATCCTTGCGTCGGGGCCCGCTCGCACGCAACATCCCCGAAACACCGACTACCATTGTGAGACCGCGTGACCTCGCGGTGTCGCCGTCTCCGGGAGTACCAGCCAGTGGCCTTGATCGTGCAGAAGTTCGGTGGTTCATCCGTCGCGGACGCCGAGAGCATCAAGCGCGTGGCGAAGCGGATCGTCGAGACGAAGAAGGCCGGCAACGACGTGGTCGTGGCGGTGTCGGCGATGGGCGACACCACCGACGAACTCGTCGACCTGGCGCACTCCGTCACGCCGATCCCCGCCGGCCGTGAGCTCGACATGCTCCTGACCGCGGGGGAGCGCATCTCGATGGCGCTGCTCGCGATGGCGATCAAGAGCCTCGGGGTCGAAGCGTCCTCCTACACCGGCAGCCAGGCCGGCATGCTCACCGACGCCCAGCACGGCAAGGCCCGCATCGTCGACGTCACCCCGAAGCGCGTGCGCGAGGCGCTCGACTCCGGCCACGTCGCGATCGTCGCCGGGTTCCAGGGCTTCAACCGCACCACGGGCGAGATCACCACGCTCGGCCGCGGCGGCTCGGACACCACGGCCGTCGCCCTCGCCGCAGCACTCGACGCCGACGTCTGCGAGATCTACACCGACGTCGACGGCATCTTCACCGCCGACCCCCGCGTCGTGCCGAAGGCCCGCAAGGTCGATCGCGTCACCAGCGAGGAGATGCTCGAGCTCGCAGCCTCGGGTGCCAAGGTCCTGTACATCCGCGCCGTCGAGTACGCCCGGCGGCACGGCGTCACCCTGCACGTCCGGTCCTCGTTCAACAACAACGAGGGCACCATCGTCTACAACCCTGCCGAGGGGGAAACCGTGGAAGAACCGATCATCACCGGGATCGCCGGAGACCTCTCCGAGGGCAAGATCACCGTCGTGGGGGTCCCGGACCAGCCGGGCAAGGCCGCCGAGATCTTCACCAACGTGGCACGCGCCGGGGCGAACATCGACATGATCGTCCAGAACGTGTCGGCGGCGTCGACCGGGCGGACGGACATCTCGTTCACCCTGCCGAAGGACCAGGGCCAGACCGTGCTGACGGCGCTCGAGGTCGCGAAGGCCGACATCGGCTACGAGAGCATCCAGTACGACGACCAGATCGGCAAGCTCGCCCTGGTCGGCGCCGGCATGCGCACGAACGCCGGCGTCTCGGCGCAGCTCTTCCGCGCCCTGCACGACGCGTCGATCAACATCGAGATGATCTCCACGTCCGAGATCCGCATCTCGGTCGTCACCCGCGCCGACACCCTGAACGAGGCGATGCGCGTCGTGCACAGCGCGTTCGGCCTCGACGCCGACGCCGAGGCCGTCGTCTACGCCGGCACCGGCCGCTGACGCCCGCTGACCCGTCGATCCGCTGAACCACCAGGAGCACCGCATGAGCACCCTCACCGTCGCCGTCGTCGGCGCCACCGGCCAGGTCGGCGCCGTGATGCGTCGCCTGCTCGAAGAGCGCGCGTTCCCGGCCGACCGGGTCCGCTTCTTCGCGAGCGCCCGTTCCGCCGGCACGACGCTGCCGTTCCGGGGCGAGCAGATCGTGGTCGAGGACTCCGAGCTCGCTGACCCGTCCGGCATCGACATCGCGCTGTTCTCCGCCGGGGCCACCGCCTCGCGGGCCCTCGCGCCGAAGTTCGCCGCCGCCGGGGCACTCGTCGTCGACAACTCCAGCGCCTGGCGTATGGACCCCGACGTCCCGCTCGTGGTGAGCGAGGTGAACCCGCACGCCATCGACCAGGCGCCAAAGGGGATCATCGCGAACCCGAACTGCACGACCATGGCGATCATGCCGGTGCTCAAGGTGCTCGACACCGAGTCCGGGCTCCGCCGACTCGTCGCCACGACCTACCAGGCGGTCTCGGGTTCCGGGCTCGCCGGGGTCGAGGAACTCCTGGGCCAGGCGAAGGCCGCGCTCGAGCAGGACACCGCTGCGCTGACGCACGACGGATCCGCCGTGACGTTCCCCGAGCCCGTCAAGTACGTCCGGCCGATCGCCTTCGACGTCGTGCCGCTCGCCGGCAGCATCGTCGAGGACGGCCTGGGCGAGACCGACGAGGAGAAGAAGCTCCGGAACGAGAGCCGGAAGATCCTCGAGCTGCCCGACCTGCTCGTCGCCGGCACGTGCGTGCGCGTCCCCGTGTTCACCGGGCACTCGATCTCGGTGCACGCCGAGTTCGAGCGTCCGCTGTCGCCCGAGCGTGCGACCGAGATCCTGTCGAGCGCACCCGGGGTCGAGCTCTCCGACGTCCCGACCCCGCTGCAGGCCGCCGGCCAGGACCCGGCGTTCGTCGGCCGCATCCGCGCCGACCAGTCCGCGCCCGAGGGCCGCGGCCTCGTGCTGTTCGTCAGCAACGACAACCTGCGGAAGGGCGCCGCGCTCAACGCGGTGCAGATCGCCGAGACGATCGTCGCGCGCCGCTCCGTCGACGCGTAGCGCGCCCCGGGCGCGACCAGCAGACGGACAGGAGGCCCGTGGCGACACCGCCACGGGCCTCCTGTCCGTCTGTCGGGTGCCGCCGGTAGGATCGACGGGTGGCAGAGCAGCAGGTGGACCCCATCGACGTCGTCCTGATCGGCGGAGGCATCATGAGTGCCACGCTCGGGGCCATCATCCACAAGCTCGAGCCCAGCTGGAAGATCCGCGTGTACGAGCGGCTCGGCACGGTTGCGCAGGAGTCCTCGAACCCGTGGAACAACGCCGGTACCGGGCACTCGGCACTGTGCGAGCTGAACTACACGCCGGAACTGCCGGACGGCCGCGTCGACATCGCGAAGGCCGTCACGGTCAACGAGCAGTTCCAGGTCTCGCGGCAGTTCTGGGCGCACCTGGTCGAGACCGGCGTACTGCCCGAACCCACGAACTTCATCAACCCCACGCCGCACATCTCCTTCGTGTGGGGCGAGGCCAACGTCGCGTACATGCGCGCCCGGTACGAGGCCATGCGTGACCACCCGCTCTTCGCGGGCATCGAGTTCTCGGACGACCCGGCGCAGATCCGGAAGTGGGCACCGGCGCTCATCCCCGGCCGCAAGAAGGACCAGCCGATCGCGGCGACCTACTCGGCAGCCGGCTCGGACGTCGACTTCGGGTCGCTCACCCGCCAGCTCTTCGACCAGCTCGAGATCGACGGTGTCGAGTTCGAACCCTCGCACCAGGTCACCAACCTGACCCGCTCCAAGGTGTCCGAGGGCTGGGTGCTCAACGTCCGCAACGAGATCGGCCGGTCGACGCAGCGCATCGCCGCGAAGTTCGTCTTCGTCGGTGCCGGTGGCGGAGCCCTGCACCTGCTGCAGAAGTCCGGCATCCCGGAGATCCGCGGCTACGGCGGCTTCCCGGTGTCGGGCGAGTTCCTTCGCACCGACGACCCCGAGGTGGTGCAGAAGCACTCCGCCAAGGTCTACGGCAAGGCCAGTGTCGGTGCCCCGCCGATGTCGGTGCCGCACCTCGACACCCGCATCGTCGACGGTGGGTCGTCGCTGATGTTCGGGCCGTACGCGGGGTTCAGTCCGAAGTTCCTGAAGCAGGGCTCGGTCCTCGACCTGTTCCGCTCGATCCGGCCGCACAACCTCCGCCCGATGCTGAGCGTCGCGTTCTCGAACTTCGACCTGGTCCGCTACCTGGTCGGCCAGCTCCTCGCGTCGAAGCACACCAAGTTCGAGGCGCTCCGCGACTTCATGCCGAGCGCCGAGCCTGAGAACTGGCACCGCATCACCGCGGGGCAGCGTGTCCAGGTGATCAAGCCCGACAAGGACAAGGGCGGTGTGCTGCAGTTCGGCACCGAGGTCATCACCGCCGCCGACGGCTCGATCGCCGGCCTGCTCGGGGCGTCGCCGGGTGCCTCGACCGCCGTGCCGATCATGCTCACGATGCTGCGCCGGTGCTTCCCGGACCGGTGGGACGGCTGGCAGGACGACGTCCGCGCGATGGTGCCGACCTACGGGCAGGACCTGGGGGACGACCCGGCTCTGGCCGACGCCACGCTCGAGCGCACGGCGAAGGTGCTCGGCCTGCACCACTGAGGCCTGTCGTGGTCCGCTCGGGTTTGCGGTCTGTTCGAACGTGTGTTCGAATGACGGCATGCGGTGGAGTGGACAGGCGATCGACGCCGAGCAGAGCGACGCGCTGCCCGGGATGGAATCGAACAGCGGGTTCGTCCGGAGCGTGACGACGCCCGAGTTCGCCGGGGTGACCTTCCACGAGGTCCTGGCGAAGAGCGCCCTGAACCGGGTGCCGAGCGCGGACGGGTCGGGGACCTACGGCTGGACGATCAACCCGTACCGCGGGTGCAGCCACGCCTGCGTGTACTGCTTCGCCCGTCCGACCCACACCTACTTGGAGTTCGACGGCGGCGCCGACTTCGACCAGCAGATCGTGGTGAAGACGAACGTCGCCGACGTGCTGCGTCGTGAGCTCGGCAAGCCCTCGTGGGACCGTCACCCGGTGGCGCTCGGCACGAACACCGACCCGTACCAGCGGGCCGAGGGGCGGTACCGGCTGATGCCCGGTGTGATCGAGGCGCTGGCGGAGTCGCGCACCCCGTTCAGCATCCTGACGAAGGGCACACTGCTGCGCCGCGACCTGCCGTTGCTGGCCGAGGCGGCGAAGGTGGTGCCGGTCGACCTCGCGATGTCGATCGCCGTGTACGACGACTCGCTGCAGCAGTCGGTCGAGTCCGGCACCCCGACGACGTCGGCCCGGCTGGCGACCGTGCGGGCCATCCGCGACGCGGGGCTCGACTGCGCCGTGTTCCTGATGCCGGTGCTGCCGTACATCACCGACACCCGGGCGCACCTCGACGATGCCATCGGTCGGGCGACCGCGGCCGGCGCGACGAGCATCACGTACTCGGCGCTGCACCTGCGGCCGGGCGTCAAGCCGTGGTGGTTCGAGTGGCTCGGCCGCGAGCGACCCGACCTGGTGCAGCGGTACCGCGCGATGTACCTCGACAACACCTACGCGCCGAAGGACTACCGACGGTGGCTGTCGGAGCGCATCCGCCCGATCCTGGCGGCGCACGGGGTCGGACTGGGGCGAGTGGACCCGGCGACGGGGTCGATGGGCTTCTCGGAACCGCGGACGCTGCAGCCGGGCGTGCCGCAGGGGCTGGGCACGGGCGGGCCGCAGGCGCTGCCGCAGGAGCAGTCGGTGCCGACGGTGTCACCGCTGAAGCGCGCCGACCCCGGGTTCGACCAGCGGCTGCTCCGGCCGGCTGCGGCGCAGACGCTGTTCTGAGGAGCGTCCGTCCGGGTCGTGTCCGGTCCACGTTCGGGGGACAGCAAGACCCCGGTCCGGGCCGCTATCATCGTGCGGGTCGCCGCACGGCCCCGGATTCGGGGTACACGGCCGCTGCTCCGGTGGTTGGATCGTGGACGGCGCCCTCGCCACCCGGAAGGATCCACCTCGTGCTCGGCATCCCCACGCACCTCGCACCGCGAGTGAACGCGTGGTCGACCGTGCGCGCATTCCACGCCGGCGCCATCGGCTCGCTGTTGGCCGCGGCCATCACGCTCGTGCTCTACGGCCTGTCCGAGCCCGGGGTGCAGGTCGTCGGCACGGCGCTGGCGGTCGTCCCGATGCTCGCCATGATCGGCGTGCACGTGCAGTTCGGCAACCGCGTCTCGGCGATCGCCTTCCTGGCCGTCGGCGGTGTCTGCGCCTGGTGGTTCGCCGTCGGGGTCCAGCAGCAGGTGCCGACCGGTTGGGTGACCTCGTACCTGATGTCCCTCGTCGTGATCCCGCTCATCCTGGTCGGGGGAGCAGGCGCCGTGCCGAGCCGCGTCGTGCTGTGGTCCTTCGTCGGCTTCTTGACCGGACGACTCGCCACGTGGATCGCCATCGTGCAGGCCGACCAGTCGCCCCGTCCGCTCATCCTCGCCTGGGTCACGCTGGGGTTCGTGGTCGCGCTCGTGCTCTTCACGACCCGCAGCACGGGGCGGAGCGAACGGGTGCAGCCCGAGCTCCTGCGTTCTGCCCGTGAAGAACACGTGTCCGCGTACCGCGCGGGGGTCGAGGCCGAGGCGTCCGCGATCCTGCACGACACCGTGCTCAACCACCTCGGCGCGATCGCCCTCGCGCCGGACGGCCCGATGGACCCGCACCTCGCCGAGACGGTCGACGCCGACGTCGCGGCGCTCACCGGCAAGGGGTGGCTCGCGCCGGCCGCCCGCCCGCGTCCCGGGGCCGCGGCCGAGGCGTTCGGCACCATGGTCGACGAGCACCGGACGCTCGGACTCGACGTGACCGTCTCGGGTGACACCTCCGCGCTCGAGCGCCTGGACCAGCGTGCGCTGTCGGCGGTCGTCCGGGCCGTCGGCCAGTGCCTGGCCAACGTGCGGAAGCACGCGGGGACCGACGCCGCAGAGGTCAGCGTGTTCGACGACAGCGCGTCCTGCACCGTCATGGTCGTCGACGACGGTCGTGGGTTCGACGAGGACGCCACCGGAGCCGACCGGATGGGCCTCCGCGGTTCGGTGCGAGAGCGGATCGGCCGGGTCGGCGGTGACGTCCAGATCTGGTCGTCGCCCGGTTCCGGCACGAGCGTGATGATGACCGTGCCGTACGGACCCGTCACCGGCGCGGTCACCGTGCCGGCGGTCAGCGACGGCCGGGGGACCGAGCGATGAACGCGATCCGGCAGCGGCAGGGGTCCGGTCCGGGGCCCCGTCGCACCGCCCAGCAGTACGACCCGCTCGGCGCGATGGGGTCGCGGCCACTGGCCGTCGTGCTCGGTGCCGGCAGCGTCGTCTGGGCACTGCTCGTGTCGATCTTCGACCGCGACGTCGTGGGCAGCCCGACGCTCAGTGCCCTCACCGTGCTGCTCGTCGCGGCCTCGGCGGTGGTGGTGCTCGCCGCCTCGAGCCCGTTCCGTGCGCCGTTCCCGCGCTCGGCGTTCGTCGCGCACGTCGGGCTGCTCGGCCTGGCGTCGGTCACGAGCGTCGCGGCGCAGTGGGGGCCGGACCGCAGCGCCCTGAACGACTTCATGTCCCTGATCACGGCGACCGGCATCGTCATGGTCGCGCCGTACCGTCCGTGGACCGACCTGACGATCGGCGGGCTCGTGCTGGCCGCGGTGAACGCCGTGACCTGGGGTGCCGGCGCTGCGGAGTTCCCGCACGAGGTGCCGGTCGCCGTCGCGGCGTTCCTGGCCGCGGCACCGACGCTGGTGCTGACCGCCGCGTCCGCGGTGTTCGCCTGGACCTTCGCGGGGCTCGCCGAACGGGTGCAGATCCGTGCCGGGTCGTACTCCGTCGCACGCGCCGAGCGGGACGGCATCGCGGCGAGCGTGCAGCAGGACCGCTCGACGATCCTGTCCCGCGACGTTGCCCCGTTCTTCGCCGAGCTCCGCACACGCGACGTCATCACCGACGCCGACCGTGCCCGTGCCCGCGCGATCGCCGACGGTATCCGCGCGTCCATGGTCGCCGACGCCGACCGCACCTGGTTCGAGCACGCCGTCCGGGTCGACGGCGGCCAGGCGCCGGTGGTCGACGACCCCGACGGCCTCATCGCGACGCTCGACACCGACCAGCGGGCGGTCGTCCGCACGTTCGTCCGCGCGGCCCTCCGAGCCTCGACCGTCGACCCGGCCGGCTTCCGCGCGACCGTGCGACGAGCCGACACTCTGGCGGCACCCGCACCCGGCCGTGTGTCCGTCGACGTGGAGCTCGCCGTCGCGGACTCCGACATCGGCATCCACCGCACCTTCGACCCCTACTTCGCCGTCCTCCGCGTGACGTTCCCCGACCTCGACGTCGCGGTCCGCCCTTCCGCCCTCGCACTAAGGTTCTCCTATGACCAGCACTGACCCGAACAGGCTCTCGGAGGGGTCGCCGTCCCTCCCGAACCCGGGAGCACGACGTGTGCGGCTGGCCATCCTCGACGACCACGAGGTGCTGCTGGACAGCCTGTCGAGCTGGATCGCGGTGAACGCGTTCGACTTCGACCTGGCCCTGACCGCGCACACCTGGCTCGAGATGGTCCACAGCGACAGCTTCCCGACCGACCTGGTGTTCCTGGACTTCCAGCTCAAGGAACCGGTGTCGATCGAGGCCCGCGTCCGCACCTGCCGTGCCGCCGGGGCGAAGGTCATCGTGCTCTCGAGCGTCGACAGCCGCGAGTCCCGCGACCGCGCCCTGGCCGCCGGCGCCGCGGCGTTCCTGTCGAAGTCGCTGCCGATGCGCGAGGTCATGGACGTCGCCCGCGAGATCATGGGCGTCGCCCGCGAGACCCCGCAGCCCCGGGAGTGGCGTCCGCTGCCGACGGGTGCGGCCGCGCACCAGCGCCCGAAGCTCAGCGCCGGCGAGGAAGAGGCGCTGCGGCTCTACGTGTCCGGCTACTCGACGAACGAGGTCGCCGCGCAGATGAACGTGCAGTACGAGACCGCCAAGACGTACCTGCGTCGCGTGCGCGAGAAGTACAGCAAGGTGGGCCGCCCCGCCTCGAAGAAGTCCGACCTCATCCGTCGGGCCGCCGAGGACGGGTTCCTCGCGTAGTGGCGAAGCTCTACTTCCGCTACGGCGCGATGAACAGCGGCAAGAGCACGGGCTTGCTGCAGGCGGCCTACAACTACGAGGAGCGCGGGCACCGGGTGCTGCTCGCCAAGCCCGCGGTGGACACCAAGGGCGACCGTGAGATCGTCTCCCGCCTCGGCGTCACCCGGACCGTCGACATCGTGTTCTCGCCGGACGCCGACGTGCGCCAGGCGGTCACCGCCGCAGGCGCCGTCGACCCCGAGTCGGACCGCCTGGACGGCATGGTGCGGCCCGTCAGCTGCGTGCTCGTAGACGAGGCGCAGTTCCTCACCCCGCGACAGGTCGACGACCTGCTGCGCATCGCGGTGCTCGACGAGATCCCGGTCATCACCTACGGCATCCGCACGGACTTCCGCACCGAGGCGTTCCCCGGAAGCGCCCGCCTGCTCGAGGTCGCGCACTCCCTCGAAGAGCTGAAGACCATCTGCCGCTGCGGCCGCAAGGCGGTCTTCAACGCCCGCACGGTCGACGGCCGGTTCGTCTTCGACGGCTCCCAGGTCGCGATCGACGGCGTCGACGTCGCCTACGAGTCGCTCTGCGCGAACTGCTACCTGACGGAGTCCGGCGGCCGCCTCGACGGCGCCTGACCGCTCGTGCCGGCGTGCGTCCGGTACGCACCCAGCAGACGGACTGGAGGCCCGTGGCGGCGCCGCCACGGGCCTCCAGTCCGTCGCGTGCACAGGAATGCACGTGCGCCGGCCTGCGTTGGTGACCACATGACCGACGACACCCTGCACCTGTCCGTCCTCGACCTGGCCACCCGCGAGTACGGCCAGTCCAACACCGAGGCCCTGCAGGGGTCCATCGACATGGCCGTGCGCGCCGAGCAGCTCGGGTACGAGCGGTTCTGGGTCGCCGAACACCACGGGATGCCGGGCATCACGTCCTCGGCCCCGGCGGTGCTGCTGAGCGCCGTGGGCGCGGCCACCTCGACCATCCGCATCGGATCCGGTGGCGTCATGCTGCCCAACCACGCGCCCCTCGTCGTCGCCGAGCAGTTCGGCACCCTCCGTGCGCTGTACGGCGACCGGGTCGACCTCGGGCTCGGGCGCGCTCCCGGCACCGACGGCGCGACGGCGATGGCCCTCCGCCGCACGGACCGACTCGACGTCGACGACTTCCCGGACCGCCTGGCCGACCTGATCGGGTTCTTCACCGGCATGGGCGCGGAGAACCCGCTGGCGGGCATCCGCGCCGTGCCGGGCTACGGCGACGTGCCGGAGTTCTGGCTGCTCGGGTCCTCCGGCTACAGCGCCCAGGTTGCCGGTGCGCTCGGCATCTCGTTCGCCTTCGCCCACCACTTCGCGTCCGACAACACCGAGGCGGCACTCGCCCTGTACCGCGATTCGTTCCGTCCGTCGCGCTTCCGGCAGACGCCGAACGCGCTGATCGGTGTGCAGGTCGTCACCGACGAGGACCCCGCCGTCATCGACGAGCAGAGCGCTCCGGGCATGATCTCGTTCATCCGGATGCGCTCGGGCCGGAAGCCGGAGCCGGTGTCGATGGACGAGGCGCGTGCGTACGAGTTCAACGACCTCGAGCGTCGGTTCATCGCGGCCCGCACCGAGCGTCAGGCCTACGGCAACGCCGAGCAGGTCGCGGAGAAGATCAACGCACTCGTGGCGTCGACCGGGGCGAACGGCGTGATCGTCTCGCCCGGTGCCGCGCAGGCACGGTACCGGCACCAGGCGCTCGACGTCGTGGCCGGGCTGCACGCGGCCGGCAAGCTCGTGCCCGCGGGTGCGTCAGTCTCCGTCTAGGTCGCTTCGTGAGCAGGAATGGTCGGGTGTCCGCTGGGCACCCGACCATTGCTGCTCACGAAGTTCCGTGGCGCTTCAGCTGAGCAGGCCCAGGCGCGTGGCTGCAGCGACCGCCCCGACGCGGGAACCGACGTCGAGCTTGCGGAAGACGTTGTAGACGTGCCGCTTGACGGTGCCGATCGCGAGCTGCAGGTCGGCGGCGATCTCGGCGTTGGTGCGCGCGGCGGCGAGGAGTCGCAGGACCTCGAGCTCGCGGTCGCTCAACGGTGAGCCGGCTCGGGCCTCGGTCACCAGGTCGACGGGGAACGTGACGGGTGCCGCATCGGCGTGGGCTGCGCGGGCGATCCGGTCGACGAGTTCACGGCTCGGGGTGTCCTTCGTGACGAAGTCGACCGCGCCGGCATCGAGCAGGGTCCGGCGGAGGACGGCGTCCCGGTGCATCGTGAGCACCACCACCCGGATGTCCGGGCGGGTGCGGCGGACCGTGGCGATCGTCGTCCGTGCCGGCGGGCCGTCCAGCTCGACGTCGAGCAGCAGGACGTCGATCGCGGCGGCCTCGGGGGAGTCGAGCACCTCGGCCGGTCGCTCGCCGTGCGCCACGACGCGGATCGTGGGGACCGCGGCCAGGATCGTGGCGAGTCCTTCGCGGAAGAGCCGGTGGTCGTCGACGATGGCGACGTGGGTGACGGTCACAGGGTGCCCCTCGGGATGGTCAGGCGGACGGTGGTGCCGTGGTCTCGGCTGCCGCGGACGCTGTCGACGTCGAGCCGGGCCCCGATCACCGCCGCACGCTCGCGCATGGTCTGCTGGCCGAGGCGGCCGTCGGCGTCGCTCTCCACGTCGAACCCCGGGCCGTCATCGGCGACCGTCACCACCAGCGCTGCGGGTGACCAGAGGAAGCGCACCGAAGCCGTCGAACCGGGAGCGTGCTTGCTGCGGTTCGTGAGCGCCTCGAGCAGGATCGTCAGCGCTTCCTCGGCCTGCCAGTTCGGCAGGGGACCGGCCACACCCGTCGACTTGATGGACAGGAGGTCGTCGTCGGGGAACAGGTCGCGCACGTGCCGTCGGAGCGCGTCGTCGAGCAGGGCATCCCCGACCCGGGCGTGCAGGCTCACTGCGAGGTCCTGGACGTCGCCGAGTGCGCTCCGGAGCAACCGCGCTGCGTCGTCGAGCTGATCGGCTCGTTCGTCCGCCGGTGGATCCGTCAGCAGGACGAGGTCGAGGCGCTGCAGCCCGGCGAGGATGCCGTGGGCGACGCGGTCGTGCAGGTCACGCGCGATCTGCGTCCGGGAGTCCAGGTGCGCCGTGGTGAGGCGTTGGCGTAGTGCCTCCGTGTACGCGACCGCCCCGGCCGGGAACCGGCTCCAGATGCCGGCGTGCAGGGCCCTGGTGGCGCGCAGGACCTCGGCGGTGGACGCCGCGCCGACCTCGTCGACGAAGACCGGCAGGTAGGCGTCGAACAGCATCTCCGCCGCGAGCATGGCGCCGGCCGGGTGCTGGGCGTGCTCCGCGTGCAGACTGCCGGTCGCCAGGTGCTCGGGGTCGAGGAACGCGTGGCTCACGACGCTGCCGTCGGTCCCTGCGGCGTAGCGCTCGTGGGCCTCGGCGATCATCGACGAGACGTTCTCGGTCAGGCTCTGCGCCAGGGCCGGGTCGTCCGCGATGTCGGGGAACTCGGCGGCGATCGCGACGAGCACGGCGGCGAGGGGATGGTCGTTCTGCATGGCGCTTGCGAGCGTAGCGGGAGGGGCTGCTCGTGGTGGGGCGGGGACCGGCTGACTGGGTCGTGCGACCCATCGGGCGGCCGAGATGCACCCGGGGAAAGCAGAAGGCCCTGGTTCCGGAGAACCAGGGCCTTCTTCGTACTGTCTCAACACAGTGTCGGGGTGACAGGATTTGAACCTGCGACCTCCTCGTCCCGAACGAGGCGCGCTACCAAGCTGCGCCACACCCCGCGGTGTGATCACTCCGTACCGGAGCAACCAGACAATACTATCCGATGATCGGGGATGCTCACGACCATCCGGTGAACTCCCGGGCGCGTCGGCTCAGGAAGCTCGGGCGGTCAGGGTGACCACGACGGCCTCGGGTCGGCAGGCGAACCGGACGGGCGCGTAGATCGAGGTGCCGAGGCCCGCGGAGACCTCGAGCCACGACCAGTGGTTGCGGTGCTCCCACTTGTGCAATCCGCTCGCGTACCGGCGGGGGAGGTCGCTGTTCGTGACGAGCGCGCCGACCCCGGGGACCGCCACCTGACCGCCGTGGGTGTGCCCGGCGAAGATGATGTCGGCACCCTGGGTCACGAAGGCATCGAGCACGCGACGGTAGGGCGCGTGCGTGACACCGATCGCGACCGGAGCGGGGCCGTCCTCGTCCTCGGACCACGGCACGTCGCTGCGCATCTCGTCGACGTTGGTGGGGAGCAGGTCGAGGCGGTCCCAGTCGCGGTGCGCGTCCGAGGTGCCGAACAGCTCGAACCGGGAGCCGCGGAGTTCGATCGCGTGCGCCTGGTCGTTGAGGTCGAGCCAGCCGAGCGACTCGAAGAACGCCGTCTGCCGGTCGATGTCGAGACCGATGGGCTCCGCAGCCTTGTGCATCCGGCTCGGCCCCGAGAAGTACTTGAGCGGGTTGCGCGGGGAGGGCCCGAAGAAGTCGTTCGACCCGTAGGCGAAGACACCGGGCACCCCGCGGAACGGCTCGAGCGCGTACTCCACAGCGGCGTTCGCGGTCGCGTGCCCGAGGTTGTCCCCGGTGTTCACGATGAAGTCCGGTTCGACCAGGCTCAGGTCGCGCAGCCACTGCTGCTTGTCGGCCTGCCACGGGGCCATGTGGATGTCGGAGAGGTGCAGGACGGTGACGTCACGGGAACCCGGCGGGAGCACCGGGACGGTCTCCCACCGGATCCCGAAGCGACGCCGCTCGACGAGCGAGCCCCACGCCGCCGAAGCAGCTCCGACGGCCGCGCCGGCAGCGAGGACACCGAGTGCGGTGCGACCGCGGGTCACTTGCAGTCCTTGGGCGCCTTGCCGTTCTTGTCGCCGTAGAGCTGGATCGTCACGTTGTCGTTCTTGTTCGCCGTGGCGTTGATCGCCGGCTCGACCGCGGCGACCTTGCAGGTCTTGCCACCGCCGCCCTTGGCGTAGCTGTCGGCGAGGTTGACGTTCGTGAACCCGGCGTCGTTCAGGGCCGAGCGGGCGTCCCCGAGGGAGTCGCCGCCGATCTCAGGAACGGTCGCCTGGGTGCCGTCGGACGTGTAGACGGTGACGCTCGAACCCGAGGACAGGAGCGCACCCGCCGCCGGGGACGTCGAGGTCACGGAGCCGGGGTTCCCCGGGCCGGGGCGTGCCCCACCGTCGACGTAGGTGAACCCGGCGCCCGAGATCGTCGCGCGGGCCTCGTCCGCCGTCTTGCCCTGCAGGTTCGGCAGTGCCTTGGCGTTGCCGCGGAGCGCCGAGCTGTTCGGGTCGGTGAACGGACCGGCGGGGTAGATCGCGTTGACCGGCGTCTGCGCCTGCCGCCACACGTCCGCACGGCTGGCGGCGTACGTGCCGCTCACCCCGTTGCTGAAGTTGCGGAGGTTGGTGAGCTTGCCGTCGGTGTTGCCCTGCCAGTAGGCGGTGGCGACACGCGAGCTCGAGCCGACCAGCCAGATCTGGTTGCCGTCGTCGGTCGTACCCGTCTTGCCGAACAGCTGCATGCCGTCCGGGGTCTGTGCGCCGCGAGCGGTGCCGTTGGCGATCGTGCCCTTCATGGCGTAGATGGCGGCGTGAGCGACCTCGGGGTCGATCGCCTGCTTGCAGTCCTTGGTCTGTCCGCCGAGCTTCTTGCCGGACGGCGAGGTGATCTGGTCGATGGCGATCGGCTTGCAGTAGATGCCGTTGTTCGCGACGGCGGCGTACGCGGCGGCCATCGTCATGGGCGCGATCTCGTTGATGCCGAGGACCGACGACGGGTTGGAGAGGAGCTCTCCGCCGTCCGCACGGTGGACGCCGAGGGATTCGGCGACCTTCTTGATGTCGCAGAGGTCGAGCTTCTGCGCCATGTTGAGGAACGCCAGGTTGATGGACTGCGCCGTCGCCGCGGCGACGGTGTAGTTGCCGCTCTCGCCGGGACTGTCGTTCTTCGGCCGGTATCCGCCTCCGACGTAGTACGGCTGGCCGCACTGGGTCCACCCCGTTGACATGTCACGCGGCGCGCCACTGACGACCTCGTTGAGCCCGTGCCCGGCCTGCAGCCACGCGAGCAGGGTGAAGAGCTTGTAGGTCGAGCCCGTCTGGAAGCCCTTGGCGCTGCCGTACTTCTCGTCGACGCTGTAGTTCAGGGACGTCGATGTCGGCGCGGACTTCAACGACTCGTCGAAGTCCTTGTTCTGTGCCATCGTGACGATGCGGCCGGAGCCTGCCTCGATCGAGTTCAGCGTGGCGCCCAGGGCCAGGTTCGTCTCGGCCTTGTTGTCGTACGTGTTGACGAGACGCTTCTGCTCGGCGTTCAGGTCGATGTTCAGCGTCGTCTGGATCTTGTAGCCGCCGTTGCGCCACGCGGTGTCGCGAGCCTTCTGCGACGAGCCGAGCTGCGACATCTCGAGCACGACCTTCTTGGCGTAGTCGCAGAAGAACTGCGACCCGTCGCCGACCGAGGCGCGGCAGCCCTGCGACGGCTGCGTCAGGTGCACGTAGTCCGCCGGCTTCGACTGGCGAGCCGTTCGGTACTCGGCCTCGGTGAGGTTCTTCTGGTCGTACATCGAACGGAGGACGACGTTGCGTCGGGCGACGTTGGCGTCGTACTTCTTCGGGCTCGACAGGTTGCGCGCCTCGGGGTACTGCACGATCGCGATGAGCGACGCGGCCTCGGCCGGGGTCAGGTCGGTCGCGCTCTTGTTGTAGTAGTGCTGCGCCGCGGCCTGCACGCCGTAGGTCTGGTCGCCGAAGTAGGCGATGTTCAGGTAGGCGGTGAGGATCTCCTTCTTGGAGTACTTCTTCGCCAGCCCGATCGCGAGCTTCATCTCCTCCAGCTTGCGGGGGATGGTCTGCTCGACGGCCTCGTTGTAGGCCTTCTCCTGCTCCTTCTTGGTGGGGAGGTTCAGGGCTTCGTTCATCTTGATGTTGCGGACGAGCTGCATGGTCAGCGTCGACCCACCGCCCGAGTCGCCGAGGCCGCCCGCGATGCTGCCCACACCGGCGCGGATGAGGGACGTCATGTCGACGCCACCGTGGTCGTAGAAGCGCTTGTCCTCGCCGTCGATCGCGGCGTTCTTCAGCTGGTCGCTGATCTGGTCGAACTTCAGCTCTTGGCGGTTCTGGTCGTACAGGGTGGCGAAGTGCACCGACTTGCCGCCCGAGTACGCGTACAGCTCGTTGCGCTGCGGCAGGTCACCGATCTCGATGTACTCCGGCAGGGACTCGAACACACCGATCGTGGACGTCGTGGTGACACCGGCGACCGCGATGGCCGGCGTGACGCCGATCGTGACGAGCAGGCCGGCGAGGGCACTGAACCCGACGAATCCGATGAAGGCGCCGACTGCTGAGACGGGCTTGGTCCGCGATGCAGACGTCTTCTGGGCAGACATAGGATGCAGCCTAAACGACACCCCCGACTGAAAGGCTGGCAAGGAACCGCATGACTCGCTGGGAGTACTTCACCACGCCGCTGATGATCCACAACACCACCGCGATCCTCAACAACTACGGGGACGAGGGCTGGGAGCTGGTCCAGATCGTCACCGGGCCCGAGGGCGGTCTCGTCGCCTACCTGAAGCGCCCCAAGGCCGACGCATGAGCGTCTCCGACCGGCTCGCCGAACTCGGCCTGACGATCCCCGCGGTCGCCGCGCCCGTCGCCGCCTACGTGCCCGCCGTCGTGACGGGCCAGTACGTCTACACGGCGGGCCAGCTGCCCTTCGTCGACGGCTCCCTGCCCGTGACCGGCAAGGTCGGTACCGACGTCGACGCGGAGACCGCTGCCGCGCAGGCTCGCGTGGCCGCGCTGAACGCCCTGGCCGCCCTGCAGTCGGTCGCCGGTTCGCTCGACCGCGTGGCCCGTGTCGTCAAGGTCACGGTCTTCGTCGCGTCGGACCCGTCGTTCACCGGCCAGCCCGGTGTGGCGAACGGCGCGTCGACCCTGGTCGGCGAGGTCTTCGGCGACGCCGGCGTCCACGCGCGGAGCGCGGTGGGCGTCGCCGTGCTCCCGCTGGACGCGCCGGTCGAGGTCGAGCTGGTGGTGGAGCTCACCGCCTGACGGCAGCGACCGAAGGAACGAACGTGAGCAGGGCCTCCAGTCTGTATCTGACTGGAGGCCCTGCTTCCGTCTGGCGGGACTACATGAGTTCCGCGATGGTCGCCATGATCGTCGGGTCGGCGAGGGTCGTCGTGTCGCCGATGCGGCGGCCCTCGGCCGCGTCGCGGAGGAGTCGCCGCATGATCTTGCCGGAGCGTGTCTTCGGCAGCTCCGGCACGATGACGACCTGGCGCGGCTTCGCGATCGCGCCGATCCGCTTGCCGACCCAGTTGCGGAGCTCCGCAGAGGCGGTCTCGCGGTCGACGTCTGCGGCGGCCTCGGCCGTCAGGATGACGAAGGCGACGACGGCCTGCCCGGTGGTCTCGTCGGCGGCGCCGACCACGGCTGCCTCGGCGACGCCCTCGTGGCCGACCAGGGCGGACTCGATCTCAGCCGTCGACAGGCGGTGTCCCGAGACGTTCATGACGTCGTCGACGCGCCCCTGCACCCAGATGTCGCCCTGCCCGTCGAGCCGCGCACCGTCGCCGGCGAAGTAGCGGCCGGGGAACCGCGACCAGTACGTCTCGACGAACCGGTCCGGGTCGTTCCAGATCCCGCGGGCCATCGACGGCCACGGCTCGGTGATCGTGAGGTAGCCGCTCTCGCCGGGATCGGCACGGTTGCCGTCGTCGTCGACGATCTCGGCGACGATGCCCGGCAGGGGCGTCTGCGCGGCGCCGGGCTTGAGCTTCGTGACGCCGGGCAGCGCGGAGATCATGATGGCGCCGGTCTCGGTCTGCCACCACGTGTCGACGATCGGCGTGCGGTCGTGGCCGATGACCTGGCGGTACCACTGCCACGCCTCGGGGTTGATCGGTTCGCCGACGCTGCCGAGCAAGCGGAGGGTCTCGAGGCTGCGCGCCTCCGGGATCTCGCGGCCGGCCTTCATCGCCGCACGGACCGCCGTGGGTGCGGTGTAGAGGACGGTGACGCCGTACGCGTCGACGAGGTCCCACCAGCGGCCGGGCTTCGGCTCGTCGGGGGTGCCCTCGTAGAGCACCTGCGTGACGCCGTTGGCGAGCGGGCCGTAGACGACGTAGGAGTGGCCGGTGATCCAGCCGATGTCGGCGGTGCACCAGTAGACGTCCTTCTCCGGGTGCATGTCGAAGACGTTCTTGTGCGTATACGCCGCCTGGGTCAGGTAGCCGCCGGAGGTGTGCACGATGCCCTTCGGCTTCCCGGTCGTGCCCGAGGTGTACAGGATGAACAGCGGGGTCTCGGCGGGGAACGCCTGGGCCTCGTGGGTCGGTGCCGCCTTCGCCAGCTCGTCGTGCCACCAGACGTCGCGGTCGTTCCACGCGATGTCGTTGCCGCCGCGCTTGACGACCAGGACGTGCTCGACCGTGTCCGTGCCCTCGCCGGTCAGTGCCTCGTCGACGGCGGGCTTGAGCGGTGAGACGGCACCCCGCCGCCACCCGCCGTCCGCGGTGACGACGAGCTTCGCGCCGGCGTCCTCGATGCGGGCACGGAGGCTCTCCGCGCTGAACCCGCCGAAGACGACCGAGTGCACGGCACCGATGCGGGCGACGGCGAGCATCGTCACGACGGCCTCGGGGATGAGCGGCAGGTACACGACCACCCGGTCGCCCTGGCCCACGCCGAGGTCGGTGAGCATGTTCGCGGCGCGCTGTACCTCGGCGGTCAGCTCGGCGTAGGTGATCCGGCGCGTGTCGCCGGGAGCGCCCTCGAAGTGGATCGCGACCCGGTCGCCGTTGCCGGCGCGGACGTGTCGGTCGAGGCAGTTCTCGGCGACGTTGAGCGTGCCGTCGGCGAACCACTTCGCGAACGGGGCGCCTGACCAGTCCAGGGTCTGCGTGAACGGGGTGCGCCAGTCGAGCAGGGAGCGGGACTGCTCGGCCCAGAACGCCTCGCGGTCGGCCGCTGCCGCGTGGTGGAGGTCCTCGCCGGCGACCGCGTCGGCCACGAACTCGGGCGGCGGTGCGAAGGTCGCTCCGTCGTCGCCTCGGGGGTCGGTCTGGGTCGGAGTGGACATCGATGTCCTTTCGCGTCGTTGCGGCCTCTGGTGGCATCCGTCGTGGATGCGTGCGTGCGTCCGCCGTGGATGCGTGCGTGCATCCGCGGCGGGTGCGTGCGAGCATCCGTCGCCGGTGCCTGCGTGCATCCGGAGACTACCCCTCGGCCGGGTCGGGGCGCGGCACGCCCGGAGGTCGTGTCCGGGGTTGCCCTGGAGGGCCGATCGTGGGGTACAGTAGATCCCGCTGGACTCGTTTCCGGCGGCATCGAATCGGATTCCCCCCAATCCCTCGATGTCAAGGCGGCACCTGTTCCCCCCAACCGGTGCCGCCTCTTCTGTTTCCCGGGGTCCGACTCGAGCGATGGTGGCTCGTCGGGCTCCGTCGTGTGCCCCGATCCGCGCAGGGACGCCGGTCGCGTGGACAGACCGGTCCATGCTCGTGCATGCATTCTGCATGTTCTTGCGTAGCAGGTGCTACGCACAGGCCGGCCGGGGGAAGCGGGGGTGGTGGGCGACCCCGAGCACGTCGGTGTCGCATCATCGACCGGGGTACGGCTTTCCGTTTCGGGGGACAAACCGGTCCGTTGGTGGGGCACTCCGACGTTGTCCACAGAAGTGGGGACCCTCCCCGCTGAGGGCTGACGTGCTCCCTACCGTCGGCGGCATGCCCCTGCACCGTGCTCCACTGCTTCCCCGCGCGTCGGCGCCTTCCGCGTCGACATCGCCTGCGTTCTCGGTGCCGGCACCGGCGCGGGCGCATGTTCCGTCGGCGCCGTTCCTGCCCGGAGCAGCGCCGCCGGCTCGTCGCCGGGCGTCCGTGGTCGTCGAGTTCGAGGAACTCGCCGCCCTGGTGGCCGATGCCACCGTGACGGACGTCCTGGTGGTCGGTGGCGTGGGCACGTGGGTCGACCGCGGCACCGGCCTCGAAGCCGTCCAGCCGCGACTGACCGAGGCGCGTGCCCGCGAACTCGCGACCCGACTCGTCGCGCTCGGCGGGCGCCACGTCGACGAGACCACCCCGTGCGCGGACGTCCGGCACGGGGACGGCGTCCGGGTCCACGTCGTCCTCGCCCCGGTGTCCGTCGGGGGCACCGCCGTGTCGATCCGACTGCCACAGGTCCATCGACCCTCCCTCGCCACCCTCGAACGCGGCGGGACCTTCGCGTTCGTCCCGCGGTCGGTCGTCGAGGACGCCGTCGCTGCGCGCCGGAACGTCCTGGTCACCGGCGCGACCGGCAGCGGCAAGACCACCCTGGTCGCGGCGATGCTCGGGAACGTCCCCGTCGACGAGCGGATCGTGACGGTGGAGGACGTCGCGGAGCTCCGGATCGCCCATCCGCACGTCGTCGCGCTCGAGGCGCGGCAGGCGAACGCCGAGGGGGTCGGCGCACTCGGCCTCGACCGACTCGTGCGCGAGGCGCTGCGGATGCGCCCCGACCGGATCGTCGTGGGGGAGTGCCGCGGCGCCGAGGTCCGTGAACTCCTCTCCGCCCTGAACACCGGGCACGACGGGGGAGCCGGCACCGTGCACGCCAACGGCATCGCCGACGTGGCCGCGCGCCTCGAAGCACTCGGTGCGCTCGCCGGCCTCGGTGCCGAGGCGCTCGCCCGGCAGGCCGTCAGCGCGTTCGACCTGGTCCTGCACGTGGAGCGACGCGCAGGCCAGCGGCGGCTCGGTGGCGTGGGCACGTTGTGCGTCGGCCCGGACGGGAGGCTCGAGGTGCGCCCGGTGGACGGGCTGCGGTGAGACGACCCACACCCGACGGCCCGGCGCGGGTGGCCGGGGTGCTCGACCGGGTGGCGACGCTGGTCGCGGCAGGCGTCCCGCCGCCGCGGGCCTGGCGGCTCGTCGGCGGGCTGCCCGGGGGCGGAGGACCCGCCCAGCAGGACATCCTCGTCGTCCTCCGCGTGGCGGACCGGACGGGAGCTCCCGTCGCGGAGACCCTCCGCGGCCTCGCCGGCGCGCTCCGACGAGCCGCGGCATCGGACCGGGCGATCCGGGTCGCCCTGGCGGGCCCGCGGACGAGCGCCCGGGTCGTGCTCGCGCTGCCGCTCTTCGGGTTGGGGCTCGGTGCGGCCTGGGGTGCCGGTGCCGTCGAGGTCCTGGTCGGTTCACCGGCCGGTTGGGCGTGCTCGTGCACCGCGGCCGCCCTCGTCCTGGCAGGGCGACGGTGGACCGCCCGGCTGGTCCGTTCCGCGACCCCCGACGGCCGAGTCCCCGGGGTGCTCCTCGACGCCTGGGCCGTGGCGGTCGCCGGAGGCGGGTCGTGGACCACCGCCGGGCAGGCAGTCGCCGAGGCGTGCGCGGGAGCCACCCCGCCCGCCGGGGACGTGCACCGGCTGCAGGAGGTCCTCGACCTCGCCCGGCGTGCGGGGGTGCCCGCCGCGGGGTTGCTCCGCCGCGCCGCCGAGGACGTGCGTGACGAGGCCGCTGCCGACGGGCTCGTGGCGGCGGAACGACTGGCCGTCCGACTGGTGCTGCCACTCGGGGTCTGCATCCTGCCGGCGTTCGTGCTCGTGGGGGTGGTGCCCGTCGTGGTCGGGGTCCTCTCCTCCACGGTGGGCGGGGCCGCGTGACCTGTCCACAGATGGCGCCGAGGCCGCTTCGTCGACACCCCAGCCAGGACACGCTGGTTCCACCGAACAGAAAGGACGGACTCCATGAGCACCACGTCATCCCCCGACCGCCGCACCCGTCGGGCCATCCGCCACCACCGTCGCCCGCGTCGCCTCGTCGCCCGGTGGTCGTCCCGGCTGCGGGACGACCGGGGATCAGCCACCGCCGAGTACGCGGTCGTCATCCTCGCCGCCGTGGCCTTCGCGGGTGTGCTCGTCGCGGTCATGCGCTCTGGCGAGGTCCAGACCATCCTCACCGACCTCGTCCGTGGCGCGCTCTCGCTGTGAGCGCGGCTCCGTGACCGTCGAGTTCGCGGTGGCGCTCCCCGTGGTGGCGATCGTGTTGACCGCCCTCGTCGCGGCCGTCCTCGTCGTCGACGCGCAGGGCCGTCTGCAACTCGCCGCAGCCACCGCCGCCCGGGCGATCGGGCGTGACGACGAGCACCAGGGCCGGTCCGCGGCCGACCGGATCGCTCCGGGGGTCTCGGTCGTCGTCCGGTCGGACGGTGACCTGGTCTGCGTCGACGCCACGCGCGGAGGGACCGGCCCCTTCGCGGCGCTCCCGCTGACCGCGACGGGGTGTGCCGCGGCCCGAGGGGGCTGACGTGACGATCCCCGACGGCCAACGCGGCTCGGCGACCGTGCTGCTCGTGGCGGTCCTCGGCGTGGGGGTCCTCGTCGGGTCGACGGCGCTCGCCGCCGCCGGCCACCGCACGCAGGCCCTCCGCGCCCAGGGCGCCGCCGACGCCGCCGCCGTGGGCACCGCGGCGGCCGCCACCGGGCTGGTACCGGGGGAGCCGTGTGCGGTCGCGACCCGGATCGCCACGGCGAACGGGGCCGCCCTCGACGCCTGCGAACTCGTCGCCACCACGGCCCGCGTCCGCGTGGTCGTGGGCACCGGACCGTTCGTCGTCGGCGCACTCGCGGTGGCCGGTCCGGCAGGCGACCCGCCCGAACACTATGTGTATGGTGTGCCTGTCGGCCCGCGGTCACCGATGTCCCGGTCGACCCGGACACGCTCGTGGCCAGGGCCGATCAGCACCATCGATCAAGGAGACACGTGCCAGGCACGAAGAAGCTCGTGATCGTCGAGAGCCCTGCGAAGGCGAAGACGATCGCGCAATACCTCGGTGACGGATACGAAGTCCAGGCCTCGGTCGGACACATCCGCGACCTCGTCGAGCCGAAGAACCTGCCGCCCGAGCTCAAGAAGGGCTCCCTCGGCAAGTTCTCGGTGGACGTCGACAACGGCTTCGAGCCGTACTACGTCGTGTCCGACGCCAAGAAGAAGACCGTCTCCGAGCTGAAACGCGCCCTCAAGGACGCCGACGAGCTCTACCTCGCAACAGATGAAGACCGCGAGGGTGAAGCGATCGCGTGGCACCTGCTGCAGGTCCTGAAGCCGAAGGTCCCCGTCAAGCGGATGGTCTTCCACGAGATCACAAAGGAGGCGATCCAGCGCGCGCAGGAAGCCACCCGTGAGCTCGACACCGCCCTCGTCGACGCGCAGGAGACCCGCCGCATCCTCGACCGGCTGTACGGGTACGAGGTCTCCCCGGTCCTGTGGCGCAAGGTCGCCCCCGGTCTGTCCGCCGGCCGTGTGCAGTCCGCCGCCACCCGTCTCGTCGTCGACCGCGAGCGCGAGCGCCTGGCCTTCGTGTCCGCCAACTACTGGGACCTCTCCGCCCGGTTCGAGAAGGCCGGCGAGTCCTCCTTCTCGGCGAGACTCGCCCGGATCCACGGCACCCGCGTCGCCTCCGGCCGTGACTTCGACGACCGCGGCACGCTCAGCGGTGACGTCGTCCGGCTCGACGAGGCCGCTGCCGCGTCGCTGACGACGGTCCTCGAGCGCGCCGGTGACGCCACCGTCCGCAGCGTCGACTCGAAGCCGTACACGCGACGCCCGGCCGCGCCGTTCACCACGTCGACGCTCCAGCAGGAAGCCGCGCGCAAGCTCCGTCTGTCCCCGCGACAGACGGCTCGCGCTGCGCAGACCCTGTACGAGAACGGCTACATCACCTACATCCGTACCGACTCGGTCTCGCTCTCGAAGCAGGCCGTCGACGCGGCCCGCAAGCAGGCAGCGGACCTGTACGGCTCGGCCACCGTGCCCGACAAGCCCCGCCTGTACGCGAGCAAGAGCAAGAACGCGCAAGAGGCGCACGAGGCGATCCGTCCCGCCGGTGACTCCTTCCGCACCCCGCAGGACCTGCAGGGCACCCTGACCGGTGTCGAGTGGCGCCTCTACGACCTCATCTGGAAGCGCACCATCGCGTCACAGATGGCGGACGCCAAGGGTTCGACTGCGTCGATCGTGCTCGGCATCTCCTCCACCGAGTCGGTCGAGGGCATCGCCTCGACCGCGAACGGCACGGACGCCGAGTTCACCGCATCCGGCACCGTCATCACGTTCCGCGGCTTCCTCAGCGCCTACGAAGAAGGCCGTGACGAGGACCGCCACGAGTCGTCCGAGCGTGCGGGCCAGGACGTCGCCCTGCCGAACGTGGCCCAGGGCGAACACCTCGCGGTCACCGACGTCGAGGCGAAGGGGCACGACACCACCCCGCCGCCGCGCTTCACCGAGGCGAGCCTCATCAAGACGCTGGAAGAGCTGGGGATCGGGCGTCCGTCGACCTACCCCACGATCAGCCCGACGATCATCGACCGCGGCTACGTCTCGCTCCGCGGCACGCAGCTGGTGCCGAACTGGATCGCGTTCAGCGTCGTGCGCCTGCTCGAGGAGTACTTCGGCGAGCTCGTGGAGTACGACTTCACCGCCGAGATGGAAGAAGACCTCGACCGCATCGCCCGCGGCGACGCCGACCGGGTGGACTGGCTCAAGGGCTTCTACTTCGGTGGCGGCGAGGACGACCAGCGGGGCCTCCGGACGGTCATCGACAACCTCGGTGAGATCGACGCCCGCGAGATCAACTCGGTCGAGCTCGCTCCGGGCCTCACACTCCGGATCGGTCGGTACGGCCCCTACATCGAGGTGCCGAGCGACGACCCCGAGAAGCCGCGGCGCGTGAACGTGCCCGAGGACCTCGCTCCCGACGAACTGACCGTCGAGAAGGCGAAGGAACTCGTCGACGCCCCGGTGATCGGCGACCGCGTCGTCGGGATCAACCCGAAGACCGGCAAGGAGGTCCTGGCGAAGGACGGCCGCTTCGGCCCCTACGTCACGGAGCGCACCCCGGAGCCCGAACCCACCGTGGACCCGAAGACCGGCGAGGTCGTCGAAGCGCCCGCAGCGGCAGAGGCCCCCGTGGCCGACGCGGCTGCTGCGACCGCGACGAGCGAGACGGCGTCGGCGACCGCGAAGAAGGCCCCCGCCAAGAAGGCGCCTGCGAAGAAGACGACGAAGAAGGCCGCGGCGCCGAAGGAACGCACCGCTTCGCTCTTCAAGTCGATGGACCCGCAGACCGTCGACCTCGAGACCGCGCTGAAGCTCCTCGACCTTCCCCGCGTCGTCGGCCAGGACCCGGAGACGGGCAACGACATCACGGCGCAGAACGGCCGGTACGGGCCGTACCTGAAGAAGGGGACCGACACCCGGACCCTGCCCGGCGAGGACGCGATCTTCGACATCGACCTGCCCGGCGCACTCGAGCTGTTCGCGCAGCCGAAGTACGGCGGCAACCGCACCGCGAGCGCCGCGCTCAAGGAGTTCGACGCCGACCCGGTGTCCGGCAAGCCGATCAAGATGAAGGACGGCCGGTTCGGCCCGTACGTCACCGACGGCGAGACGAACGCGACCATCCCGAAGGGCGAGGACGTCGAGGCCGTCGACCACGCCCGCGCGGTCCAGCTCATCGCCGACAAGCGTGCCAAGGGGCCGGTCAAGAAGAAGACCCCGGCTCGTCGGACGGCGGCCAAGAAGAAGTGACCGGTCGCTTCATCACGCTCGAGGGCGGCGACGGCGCGGGTAAGACGACCCAGGCGGAGCTGCTCTCGGCGTGGCTCGGTGCGCACGGTCGGACCGTGGTCCGCACCCGCGAGCCCGGCGGCACCGACCTCGGCGTCCAGATCCGGCAGATGGTCCTGCACGAGCGGGGCCACGTCGCGCCCCGGGCCGAGGCGCTGCTGTACGCGGCCGACCGAGCCCAGCACGTCGAGACGGTCGTCCGTCCGGCGATCGCACGCGGCGAGGTCGTCCTGCAGGACCGCTACATCGACTCGTCCGTCGCCTACCAGGGCGTCGCGCGCGGCCTCGGTGCCGAGCAGGTCCGGTCCGTCTCGGAGTGGGCAGCGGACGGTCTGGCACCGGACCTCACGATCCTGCTCGACCTCGACGTCACCGTCGGACGCGCCCGGGTGGCCGCGGCGCGGGGCGACACCTTCGACCGTCTCGAGTCCGAGGCTGCGGCGTTCCACAAGTCCGTCCGTCAGGCCTTCCTCGCGATGGCCGAGGCCGAGCCGGCGCGCTTCCTGGTGGTCGACGCCTCAGCCCCGACCGACACCGTGCAGGACGCGGTCCGTCGAGCGGTCGCCCCGCTCGTCGGGATCGACCCGGCATGACGGCGGTCACTGACAGGATGGTCCCGTGAGCGTGTGGGACGGCCTGACCGGGCAGGAAGAAGCGGTCGCGTCGCTGCGCAACGCGGCCGAGTCCACCGACGGCACCGGCGGCATGACGCACTCGTGGCTCATCACCGGCCCGCCCGGGTCGGGTCGGTCGAACGTGGCGACCGCCTTCGCCGCGGCGCTCGTGGGCAACGGCCCCGACGACGACCACACCCTGCGGCAGATCACCGCGAAGACCCACCCCGACGTCTCGGTGCTCACGACCCAGCGCGTGATCATCACGATCGATGAGATCCGGCAGCTCGTCACCTCGTCGTACTACTCGCCGTCGGTCGGCCGCTACCGCGTCGTCATCATCGAAGACGCCGACCGCATGACCGAGCGCACCTCGAACCTGCTGCTCAAGGCGCTCGAGGAACCCCCGGAGCGCACGGTGTGGATCCTCTGTGCCCCGAGTGAAGCCGACCTGCTGCCGACGATCCGATCGCGCGTCCGCTCGGTCCGCCTGCGTGTGCCCGGCATCGAGTCCGTCGCCGACCTGCTCGTCGCCCGGACCGGTGTCGACCGTGCCCTCGCGATGGATGCTGCTCGCCAGGCGCAGAGCCACATCGGCATGGCGCAGCGTCTCGCCACGAGCGAGCCGGCCCGTGACCGTCGCCGCCGGACCCTGACGACCGTGCTCGGTGTGCGGAGCGTTGGTGACGCCGTCATGGCGGCCGCCGAGCTCCTCGCCGTCGCCGACGAAGACGCGAAGTCCATCACCGAGCAGCGCGACTCCGAAGAGCGCGACGCGGCCCTGCGCTCGCTCGGGGTCGAACCCGGCGGGACGATCCCGCCGGCGCTCCGGTCGCAGCTCCGCGCCCTCGAGGACGACCAGAAGCGCCGGGCGACCCGGAGCCTGCGCGACGGGCTCGACCGGATCCTGGTCGACGTCTCGTCCCTGTACCGCGACCTGCTCCTGCTGGGGCTCGGAGCCCCCGCGGAACCGGTCAACCTGGCCATGCAGGACCAGCTCGAACACGCGCTGCCGACGACACCGCCCGCTGCCGCGCTCGAGGTCCTCGACGCCGTGGCCCTGGCGCGCCAGCGCATCGCGGCGAACGTGGCGGCACTCCTGGCGCTCGAAGCACTGCTCGTCACCATCGCCCGCGCCCGCCGCTGAGGCACGGCGTGCGACAATCACGGCATGCCCGACGCTGAACCCGGCCTGCGCGAACGGAAGCGCCGCGCCACCCGGCGCGCCATCCAGCAGGCTGCGCTCCGGATCGCCATCGAGGACGGCCTCGGCGCGGTGACGGTGGACGAGATCTCCCGGCGGGCCGACGTCTCGCCCCGGACGTTCTTCAACTACTTCCCGAGCAAGGAGCAGGCGATCCTCGGGGACGACCCGCAGCTGCCCGACGACGCGGCGTTGCAGGCGTTCGTCGACGGTGGTCCGAGCGGTGACCTGCTCGCCGACATCGGCACGCTGCTCGTGCACTCCACGCGGGAACTGATCGAGGAGCGCGGGCTCATCGAGGAGCGGCAGCAGGTCCTCCGCGCGAACCCGGAGCTGTTCAGCCGTCGCATGGCGTCCATGAAGGAGTTCCAGGCGGAGCTGCAGACGGCCGTCGCGCGCCGGCTCGAACACGCCGACCCGGAGCTCGCCGCCGACGCCGAGGCACTCCGCCGCCGCGCGGGTCTCGCGGCCATCGTCGCCCTCGCCGCCCTGCGCCACGCGTGGTGGGAGTGGTCGGGTTCCGAGGCCGGAACACACCTGGTCGACGAGCTCGAACGGTCCTTCTCCGAGCTCGGCGTGCTGGTTTCGCGTTCACTCGTCTGAACCTGTATAGTCATTGCTCGTGCCACTCCGGACATGGAGTGTGCGCCGCCTTAGCTCAGTCGGTAGAGCGATTCACTCGTAATGAATAGGTCGTCGGTTCGATTCCGACAGGCGGCTCCGTGAACACCCCGGTCAGACCCACTCGAAGTGGCTCTGACCGGGGTTTTCGTATTCCGGACGAAACCCGTGTCCCTCGCCCGAGGGACAGACGTCGGGCGCGTTCGCGGGCTACCCTTGTCCGCGAAACGGGGGACACGATGACCGACCACCAGCCCAGCGCTCCACCGGCGGTGCCGCCGTGCTGAAGCGTGTCCTGGTCATCGTCGTGGTCGCTGCCACCGCCGGAGCCCTCGCGGTCACCGCGGCAGCCGTGCCCGAGTCCCGTGCCACGTCCGCATCGACCTCGTCGCCGAGCACCGGTCCGTCCGCGACCCCGACGGCGTCCGCGACCGGTCCCGCGTACCTCGCGGACCGCGAGCCGACCTTCTCCGAGGACTTCGACACCCCCGCCGCAGCGGGCGGCCCCTTCGCCGAGACGTACCGGAACTCGTGGCAGCCGTACCCCGACGGTACGGGCGGTAAGTACTACTCGGACAAGCTCATCAGCGCCCACAACGGCTACCTGGACGTCGCGATGGACGGGGAGCACGGCGCTGCCGGAACGTTCGGCACGCCCACCGGCGCCTGGTCACACGTCGGCGGCACCTTCAGCATCCGTGCGCGGGCGACCGGTGGCGACGGCAACGGGATCGCGGTCATGCTCTGGCCGACGTCGAACGCCTGGGCGGACGGCGAGCTGAACTACCCGGAGGGGCAGTTCAACGGCTCACCGCGCGTCTTCCACCACTCGATGCTCCAGGGGCTCGAGAAGCGGACCGAGCACTACAACACCCGGGTGTCCTGGAACGACTGGCACACCTACACGACCGAGTGGGTGCCGGGGAAGATCATCCGGTACTACCTCGACGGCAAGCTCGTGTTCACGGTGCCGCGCAACGTGCCCACCACGCCGCACCGCTACATGTTCCAGATCGGCAACTGGGGCGACCCCGGGCACGTGCAGATCGACTGGGTCCGCACCTACGACACGGAGTGACCAATCCCCCCGGACGGGGGCTCCGAATCAGTCCGGTCGTACGACCCGACACCCGTGTGCTCGCGTCGATGACCCGAACCTCGACGCGGGTGCGCGGGCGGGAACGATCCCCGTTCTGGGGCTGCCCGACGGCGTCGGTGCGGTCCACGATGAGAGGGAACCCGTTCCGTCGTCACCGAGAGGTCGTCATGCTGCTGTCCCTGGTCTACATGAGTGCAGCGAACGAGGTGTTCGACCAGGAGCGGCTCGACGCACTGCTCGAGCACGCACGGGTCCGCAACACCGCGTCCGGCCTGTCCGGTCTGCTCGTCTACAAGGACGGCCGGTTCATGCAGCTGCTCGAGGGCCCCGAGGCAGCCGTGCTCGAGACGTACCAGCGCATCATCGACGACCCGCGGCACACCGACGTCGGCCTGCTCGTCGAGGAGCGTATCCACACCCGGCGTTTCGGCGAGTGGAAGATGGCGTTCCACCGCGAACCGGACGCCGACCTGCCCGACGGCTTCGACTCGTTCCTCGCCGAGGGCGATGCGAGCGCCGACACGAGCCGTGCCCGTGAGCTCCTGCGCTGGTTCCGGAACCACCCGATGGCCGCTCCGGACGCCGCGCTCGGCAAGCACCGCCGCTGACCACCCGAGGCGGGCACCGCCGCTGACCGCCCGACGCGGACCCCGCTGACGACCGCCGCGGGCCGCGCCACACCCCGCGCTGGTAGACAGGACCCATGACGGTTCGCTGGGGAGTCATCGGCACAGGCGGCATCGCACGGTCCTTCGTGGGTGACTGCACCGCGGCCGGCATCGTGTTCACGGCCGTGGGTAGCCGCACCCGCGAACACGCCGAGGCCTTCGCCGCCGAGTTCGGCATCGAGCGGGCCCACGGTTCCTACGAGGACCTGGTGGCGGACGACGATGTCGACGCGGTCTACGTCGCGACCCCGCACGTCCGGCACGCCGAGGACGCCCTGCTCGCGATCCGGGCGGGCAAGCACGTCCTGGTCGAGAAGGCCTTCACGATGACCGCGGACGAGGCCCGGACGGTCGTCGACGCGGCTCGGCACGCCGGTGTCGCGGTGATGGAGGCGATGTGGACCCGGTTCCTGCCCCAGATGGCGATGATCCGCGAGGTCGTCGCCGAGGGACGGATCGGCCGCCCGATGGTGGTCGAGGCGACCCACCACCAGGCCCTCCCGACGGACCCCGGCCACCGGTTGCGCGACCCGGCACTCGGCGGGGGCGCGATGCTCGACCTCGGGATCTACCCGGTGTCCTTCGCGGTGGACGTGCTCGGGGTGCCGACCACGCTGGTCGCAGCCGGGACGCTGAGCGAGCAGGGCGTCGACGAGCAGATGGGTCTGGTCATGACGCACGAGGGCGGTGCGCAGTCGATGATCCACTTCGGGATGGACCTGCGGAGCCCGAACACCGCGTCGATCATCGGCGAGACCGGCCGCATCGACCTCGACTCCACCTGGTACACGCCGACCACCTGGCGGATCCGTGACCGCGACGGTGCCGTGGTCGAGGAGTTCGACGGCCGCGAGGAACTCGCCGGCTACGAGCACGAGGCCCGCGCCTTCGAGACGATGATCACGTCGGGCCACCACGACGGCGGCCCGATGGACCCGGACGAGACCGTCGCGATCATGGCGGTGCTGGACGAGGCACGACGCCAGGTCGGGGTCCGGTACCCGGCCGACGGTCCCGTCACGGCTCCCTGATCCGGCTCCCGTCCGCCACGGATCCCGGATCCGGCCTGGAGGCTCCTGCCGCAGTTCCGTAGGATCGGTCGCGATGTCCGAGCAGCAGCCCACCCCGCGTTCCGTCCCGGAGCGGTTCCACGCCGCCGTCACCGCGGTGCGCGCCTCCGCCGCGCGACGCCCGGTCCCGTGGATCGCCGGTGGTCTCGCGGCGCTGCTCGTGGTCGGTTCCGGTGGGGCCGTCGCCGTCGCGGCGGCCACGACCCCGGACTCCCGGACCGCTGCGGCGCCGAGCCCGACCCGGACCGCGTCCTCGGCTCCGGACCGGACGACCACCACGAAGCGCCCGACCACGAAGCCGTCCCCCACCCCGACCGCCGATGCCCGCGCGGTGCCGGACGACCTCGCCGGTCCGTCCGCGCTCCGGACCTGCTCGATCGCGACGGCTGCGTCGGCGAGCGGCCTCGGCGACTTCGAGGGGTACGTGATGGACGCGAAGACGGGCAAGGTCCTGTTCTCGAAGCACGGCGAGCGGGCCGCCCAGACCGGCAGCGTCATGAAGACCCTGACCTCGGCGACCGCGCTCTCGGTGCTCGGGGGCGACCACCGCATCCCGACGACCGTCGCACGGGAGTCCGCGAACACCGTCGCCCTGGTCGGCCACGGCGACGCGACACTGTCCGCCGGCGGCGGCACGGTGTACCCGGGCGCCCCGACCCTCGCCCAGCTCGCGCAGCAGGTGAAGGCGAAGGTCGGCGACACCCCGGTCACCACGATCGTCACCGACGACTCGTACTGGAGCGACGCCGACGCCTGGGACCCCACGTGGCCGGTGTCCGAGCGCACCATCGGGTACCAGCCGAAGGTCACGGCGCTCATGGTCGACGGTGACCGGGCGAACCCCGCAGCGGCGACCTCGCCCCGGTCGGAGGACCCGGTCGGACGCGCCGGCATCGCCTTCCGGACGGCACTGGCGAACGCTGGCGTCGCTGGCGCCGGGTCCGCGCAGATCGTCAAGCGGGCGACCACGGGCACCGAGACGATCGCCACGGTGTCGTCGCAGCCGGTGTCGACGCTCATCGGGCAGATGATCCCGAACTCGGACAACACCCTGGCCGAGATGCTCGCCCGGGTGTCCTCGAAGGAGTCAGGCTCGAACGGCTCGGCGGCGTCGCTGTCGTCCGTGTACCAGTCGGCACTGCGCTCCTACGGCCTCGACCCGGCCGGCATCGTGATCAAGGACGGCTCGGGCGAGAGCGCCTCGAACGCCGTGTCGCCGGAGTTCGTCGCACACCTCATGGTGCAGGTCGCCTCCGGCGCGAAGGGCCTCGGCACGCTCGCGAACGCCCTGCCGGTGTCCGGCCAGTCCGGCACCCTGGCCAGCCGGTTCACCGGCGCGAACGCGGTCGCCCGCGGCAAGGTGCATGCGAAGACTGGCTGGATCGACAGCGCGAACACCCTCGGCGGCTACATCGACGCCGCCGACGGGTCGCGGCTGACCTTCGCCTTCTACGCCATCGGTTCGCCGCGTGCAGCGGCACTGCCGGCACTCGACGCGGTGACCGCCGCGACCTACTCGTGCGGGAGCAAGCTCACCGGCTCCTGAGCCGACGGGTGTTGGATGGACCCATGGCAAGAGCACTGCTCGTCGTGGACGTCCAGAACGACTTCACCGAGGGCGGTGCGCTCGCGGTCACCGGGGGAGCGGCGCTCGCGAAGCGCATCACCGCGTTCCTCGGTCGGCACGGGGACGAGTACGACCTGATCGTGGCGTCCCGCGACTGGCACCACGGCGACGACGACAACGGCGGACACTTCGCCGGACCCGACGGACCCGACTTCGTCGACACGTGGCCGGTGCACTGCGTCGCCGGCACGCCCGGCGCCGATTACCACCCCGATCTCGACACCGCACTGATCGACGTCGACGTCCGCAAGGGGCAGGGCACGCCGGACTACTCGGCGTTCCAGGCCCGGACCGAGGCGGGCGTCCCGCTGGCCGAGGTGCTCGCCGAGCGCCGCGTGCACACGATCGACGTCGTCGGCATCGCCACCGACCACTGCGTCCGTGCTTCGGCGCTCGACGCCCGTGCCGCGGGCCTCGACGTCGCCGTGTACGAGGACCTGGTGGCCGGCGTCGACGTCGAGCGCAGCGCCCGGGCGCTCGACGAGATCCGGGCGGCCGGCGGACACGTCGACCGCAGCGACATGGACGAGGGCCTCGCGAACCCAGGAGGAGCACGACTGTGACCGACACCACCACGAACGAAACCACCACCACCGTCGCCGACGAGCACGTCCGCGTCGAGAACGTCCCCACCGGACTCTTCATCGGCGGCGCCTGGCGCGCCTCGTCGAGCGGGTCCACCTTCGCCGTGCACGACCCGTCGACCGGTGCCGTCCTGGCCGAGGTCGCCGACGCCACCCCCGAGGACGGCCTCGCCGCCCTCGACGCAGCCGCCGCGGCGCAGGAGTCGTGGGCAGCGACGGCCCCGCGCACGCGCTCGGACATCCTGCGCCGGGCCTTCGACCTGGTGCACGAGCACGCCGACGACCTCGCGGCCCTGATGTCGCTCGAGATGGGCAAGCCCCTGGCCGAGGCCCGCGGTGAGGTCGTCTACGGCGGCGAGTTCCTGCGGTGGTTCTCGGAGGAAGCCGTCCGCATCACCGGCGACTACCGCACGAACCCCGAGGGCACCGGCCGCGCGATCGTGCTGAAGCGTCCGGTCGGCCCCGTGTACGCGATCACCCCGTGGAACTTCCCGCTCGCGATGGCGACGCGGAAGATCGGCCCGGCCCTGGCCGCCGGCTGCACGGTGGTCGCGAAGCCGGCCGACCTCACCCCGCTGACGACCCTGTTCCTGGTCGAGCTGTTCCGCCGTGCCGGGCTGCCGGACGGCGTGCTCAACGTGATCCCGTCGAGTGACGCCAAGGGACTGTCCGAGCCGATCATCGCCGACCCGCGCCTGCGGAAGCTGACGTTCACCGGTTCGACCCCGGTCGGTTCGGCGCTCCTCAAGCAGGCGGCGGACAACGTGCTCAAGACGAGCATGGAGCTCGGCGGCAACGCGCCGCTGCTCGTGTTCGACGACGCCGATCTCGACAAGGCGGTGGAGGCGGCGATGCTCGCGAAGTTCCGCAACACGGGCGAGGCCTGCACCGCCGCGAACCGGTTCTTCGTGCAGGACGGCATCGCCGATGCGTTCGTCGCGGCCCTCACCGCGAAGGTGGACGCCCTGCGGGTCGGCCGGGGCACCGAGGACGGCACGACGCTCGGACCGCTCATCGACGACCGCGCCGTGGACAAGGCCGCCTCGCTCGTCGACGACGCCCTCGGCCGCGGTGCCCGGCTCGTCACCGGCGGCCACCGGATCGACCGTCCGGGCACGTTCTACGAGGCGACGGTGATCGACGACGTGCAACCCGGCTCGGAGATCATGACGACGGAGATCTTCGGACCGGTCGCCTCGGTCACGCGCTTCAGCACCGAGGACGAGGGGATCCGGCTCGCGAACGACACCGAGTACGGGCTCATCGCCTACGCCTTCACGACCGACTTCCGGCGTGGTCAGCGGCTCGCCGAGCGCCTGGAGACGGGGATGCTCGGGCTGAACACGGGCGTCGTGTCGAACGCGGCGTTCCCGTTCGGCGGGGTGAAGTCCTCCGGCCTCGGCCGCGAGGGGTCGCACGAGGGCATCGAGGAGTACCTCGAGACCGTGTACGTGCTGACCCCGGACCCCTTCGCCGCCTGAGCCAGAGCCAGAGCCCCCGCCTGAGCCCGGATCGCCGGGACGGCCGCGGTGCACGCGGCCGTCCCTGCACTCACACCAGCAGCTGGTGCTTCGCCAGGTCGCGGTAGAGCGGCGTCGACTCGACGAGCTCGGAGTGCGTGCCGCTGCCGACGACGCGGCCGTGCTCGAGCACGACGATCACATCGGAGTCGACCACCGTCGACAACCGGTGGGCGATCACGAGCAGGGTGCGGTCCTCGGCGACGGCGTCGATCGCGAGCCGCATCTTCTGCTCGTTGACCCCGTCGAGTGACGACGTCGACTCGTCGAGCAGCAGGATCGGGGGAGCGGCGAGCAGCGCGCGGGCGATGGCCAGGCGCTGCCGTTCCCCACCGGAGAGCATCACGCCGTCCTCACCGACCTGCGCGTCGAGACCGCGGGGATCGCGGTGCAGGACCTCGCCGAGGTTGACCGCCTCGAGCACCCGGACGCAGTCGTCCTCGGTGGCGTTCGGCGACCCGAGCAGCAGGTTGGCGCGGATCGTGCCGGCGAGCACCGGCGCGTCCTGCTCGACGTAGCCGATCTGGGCACGGAGCTCGTCGCGGTCCATGCCGCGGACGTCGATGCCGCCCAGGCGGATGACGCCGTCGGTGGGGTCGTAGAACCGCTCGATCAGCGCCAGGGTCGTCGACTTGCCGGCACCGGACGGACCCACGAGTGCGACGCGTGAGCCGCGTCGCACCCGGAACGACACGTCGTGGAGCACCACGTCGTCGGCCGGGCGCTCGTCGTCGACGCGATCCGGGCCTCCCGGACGGTCCGCGGGGTCGGACGCGACCGCGCCGTCGGCACCCGAGGCGTCCGCCTGGGCGCGGTACCGGAACGAGACGTGCTCGAACGCGATGGCGTCGTCGGTGGCGACCGCTGCGGCGGGCCGGACCGACTCGTCGTCCTGGGACTCCGTCGGCAGGTGCAGGATCTCCTCGATCCGGCCGAGCGCGCCGAGCGCCTGGGCGACGGCGACGGCCGCGCCCATCGCCTGGCCGAGCGGCATGATCATCATGAAGAGCAGCAGGATGAACGTGATGAGCGTCGCGATGGTGATGGTGCCGGCTGCGACCTGTGCCCCGCCGACGCCCAGGACGGCGATGAACGCGACCTGCATGACGATGCTCGCGACGGGGACGACGAAGGCGGACATCTTGGCGATGTCGAGGCCGCGCTTGTAGGCCTCGGTCGCGTGGCCGTCGACCTCGCGCACCTCGCGTGCGGTGGCGCCGGCCGCACGGATCGTGCGGACCGCGCCGATCCCGCGTTCGACGGCGGCGGTGAGGTCGCCGACCTTCTCCTGCGCACGCTTCGAGGCGACCCGGATGCGACGGCTCAGCCCGCCGACGACGACGATGGCGATCAGGACGATCACGATCACGATGCCGAGCAGCAGCGGGTCGATGATCGCCATCGCGACGATGGCGCCGATGAACGTGAGCGCGCCGCCGATCGACTCGATCAGTCCCTGGGTCAGGACGGCCCGCAGGAGCGTGGTGTCGCTGCCGACGCGGGACACCAGGTCACCGGTGCGCCGGGTGTCGAACTCCGAGATCGGCAGGTTGAGGATGCGGGCGATGAGCTTGCGGCGGGTGGAGAGCACGACGCCCTCGCCCGCGCGCTGCAGCAGGAAGTGCTGCACGCCGTTCAGCACCCCAGCGACGATGACGAGCCCGACCAGCAGCCACACGAGCGTGCTGAGGGTGTTGCCCTGCTGCACCGCGGTGATGACCTGGTTGACCAGGAGCGGCTGCGCGAGCGAGGCCCCCGCACCGAGGACGCTCAGCACGATGATCACGACCATCGCGGGCTTGTTCTCGAACAGGTAGGACAGCAGGCGACCGAACGTGGCGCGGGGGCCGTCGGAGGTCTTCGGGCGTGCGAAGGGGAAGCTCATCGTGTTCCTAGTTTCTGCCGTACTTCTTGTGCACTGCCTGTCGGCTGACACCGAGCAGCGTCGCGATCTCCTGCCAAGAGGCGCCGGCGGTGCGGGCACGTCGCGCAGCGAGCTCTTCGGTCCGGTCGAGCTCACGGCGCAGCTCCCGCACGTTGGCGAGGGCGGAGAACGGGTCGTCCCCCGATGCTCCGGCCGCGAGGCTCGTGATGGTCGGTCGGTCCATGGGTGTCAACCTACATTGACGCACCGACATCCGTCAACCTGCGTTGACGGCGTCTCGCCGCGCTGCATCGGGTGCGCAGACGCCGGCGTCTTCGTTCGACGCCGCCACGCGCGCGAGACGCCGCCGAATCCGGCGGCGTCTCGGCGGGCATGCGGCGTCCCGCTGACACGACGGCGTGTTGCGCGGGGGCGAGGCGCGCACACGACGGACGGGAGGCCCGGTGCCAGCTGGCACCGGGCCTCCTGTCCCGCGGATGCGTCGCCGATCAGGCGTCGGCGATGTCCTTCGACTTCGTCTCGCGCACGAAGAGCAGCGCGACCAGCGTCACGACCGCCGCGATCGTCAGGTACAGGCCGACCAGGAAGATGTCGCCGTCCGGCTTCCAGAGCGCCAGCGCGATCGTCGGGGCGAGCGACGCACCGAGGATCGACGCGACGTTGTACGCGATGGCCGAGCCGGTGTACCGGACGTTCGTCGGGAACAGCTCGGGCAGCAGCGCACCCATCGGACCGAAGGTCAGCCCCATCAGCGAGAGCCCGACGATGAGGAACGTCACCACGGTGATCGGGCCGCTCGACGCCGCGAACCAGAACTGGAACGTCAGACCGAACAGCGCGATGCCGATCGTGGTCGGGATGAGGGTCTTGCGGCGGCCGAACTTGTCGGCGAGCAGCCCCGCGATCGGCGTGAAGATGCCGAAGAACACGACGCCGATCATGAGCAGGGTCAGGAACTCGCCACGGGTGTAGCCGAGGCCGACCTTCGGGACGAGTGCGCTGGCCTCGGAGCCGGTCGTGCCGTACGACAGGGTGAACGTCGTCATGAAGTAGAAGAGCACGTACGTGGCGACCATGCCGAACGTGCCGACGATGACGGCCCGCCACGAGGTGCGGAACACCCGACCGAGCGGGACCTTCGCGACCGTGCCCGACTCCTGCACACCGCGGAACACCGGCGACTCGACGAGCTTGAAGCGCACGTACAGACCGATGATGACGAGCACGGCGGAGAGCAGGAACGGGATGCGCCAGCCCCAGGCCTGGAAGTCGGCGTTCGGGGTGCCGTCGGCGCCGGCGGGCATCGCCGCGTTGATCGCGATGAACAGGCCGTTCGCGAGCAGGAAGCCGATCGGGGCACCGAGCTGCGGCATCGAGCCGAACACGCCGCGCTTGCCCTTCGGCGCGTTCTCGGTCGCGAGCAGGGCCGCGCCGGACCACTCGCCGCCGAGCCCGACGCCCTGGGCGAAGCGCATCACGGCGAGCAGGACCGGGGCCCAGACGCCGATGGTGTCGAACGTCGGCAGGCAGCCGATCAGGAACGTGGCGGTGCCCATCACGAGCAGCGACGCGACGAGGGTGGTCTTGCGGCCGATCCGGTCACCGAAGTGCCCGAAGATGATCGACCCGACCGGCCGGGCGAAGAACGCCAGGGCGAAGGTGACGAAGGACGACAGCTGCGAGGCCGTCGGGTCCTCGTTCGGGAAGAACAGCGTCGGGAAGACGAGCACCGCGGCGGTCGCGTAGACGTAGAAGTCGTAGAACTCGATCGACGTGCCGACGAGGCTCGCGATGACGACGCGGGAGCGTGGGTTGCCGGCGGGTGCCGGAGCGGAGGTGGGGGTTGCGGGTGCCGGGGCGGCGGTCATGACAGGGCGGGGTCTTCCGTGCTGCGTGCTCCCGACGGGGAGCACGAGGATCCGAAACGGCGGACACCGATCGGTTCGCGCGGGGTGGCGCGGGCACCGATCGGGTGCGTTCGGCTGAAGGGGGGACCGCTTGTGACGGAAGCCCGATCATACGACAGATGTCGTCTGCCTGCGAATCAGCCCAGAGTCAGCTGGCCGCAGCGTCCGTCGCCCGTTCGTGCTCAGGCGCCCGCGCCGGCACCCGCTTCGAGGTGCTCGGGCAGCTGGTGGCCCATCCGGTCGCGCTTGGTGTCGAGGTACCCGGCGTTCTGCGCCGAGATGCCGACGACGAGCGGCACGAGGGAGTCGACGGTGATGCCGTGCTCCTCGAGCTGGCGGCGCTTCTCGGGGTTGTTCGACAGCAGCCGGACCCGGGTGATGCCGAGGTCGGCGAGGATGCCCGCGGCGCCGCCGTAGGCTCGTGAGTCGGCGGGCAGGCCGAGCGCGAGGTTGGCGTCGAGGGTGTCGAGACCGTCCTCCTGCAGGCGGTAGGCCTTGAGCTTGTTGATGAGGCCGATGCCGCGGCCCTCCTGCCCGCGCAGGTAGATGACCACACCGCCCTCGGCCGCGATGGTGTCGAGCGCGGCGTCGAGCTGGGGGCCGCACTCGCACTTCAGCGAGCCGAAGGCCTCACCGGTCAGGCACTCGGAGTGCACCCGGACGAGTGCGCCGTCGGCGGGCATCGAGCCGTCCGGCAGGGTGCCGATGATCGCGACGTGCTCCGCGCTCGTCACGAGGTCGCGGTAGGCGCGCATCTGGAAGGTGCCGTGGGTGGTCGGCACGTTCGTCGACACCTCGAACTTGACCGGGCTCCCCGGCGTGGGGGAGGTCAGCGCATCGGTCATGGGGTGCTCCGGTCGTTCGTGGGCCCGTCGTTCCCGAGCCCGGGTGTCGCGTCGTGCTGCTGCTGGCGGTCGTGCTGGTGCTGGTGCTGGTGACGCTGCGGTCGGGCTCGGACCAGCAGGTCGGGGCCGAGGCTGGTGGTCGATAGTACGTCCAACCGCCGACGGTCGGAGATGCTTCCCACCCCCAGGTCGTGGAGAGCGACACGGGGGCCGCCGAGCAGCACCGGGGCGATGTACACCAGGTACTCGTCGACGAGTCCGGCGGCGATGAGCGCCGAGGCGACCGTGGGGCCACCCTCGACGAACACCGAGTGCACCCCGTGCCCGCGCAGTGCGCCGAGCGAGGTGGCCAGGTCGTGTCCGGGCAGGGTGACGAACCCGCGCGGGTGCCGACGGACCGCGGCGTCGGCCGGCACCGGGCGGTCACCGAGCACCACGGCGAGGGGCTGGTCGGCGAGCAGTTCGCCGGCGTCCCCGCGCGCGGTCAGGCTCGGGTCGTCGGCCAGGACGGTGCCGGTGCCGACGAGGATCGCGTCGTGGGCGGCGCGCTGTTCGTGCACGTGCTGGCGTGCGGCGGCGCCGGTGATCCACTTGCTCGTGCCGTCGGCAGCGGCGGCGCGCCCGTCCAGGCTGGACGCCCACTTCACGGTGACCCACGGCCGGCCGAGCCGGACCGAGAGCAGCCAGCGTTCGAGGAACGCCTCGGCCTGGTCGGCCAGGACCCCGGAGACGACCTGGACCCCGGCGGCACGGAGTCGGTCGGCGCCGCCGTGCACGTCGGCGCCGGGATCGTCGATCGCGTACACGACCCGGGCGATCCCGGCGTCGAGCAGGGCCACGGCGCACGGCCCCGTGCGGCCGACGTGGTTGCAGGGTTCGAGGGTGACGACCGCCGTCGCACCGCGCAGCAGTGCCGGGTCGACCTTGGCCATCGCGTCGACCTCGGCGTGCGGGGTGCCGGCGCCCTTGTGCCACCCCTCGGCGAGGACCTCGCCGGTGGGGGAGAGGATCACGGCACCGACGCGGGCGTGGTCGCCGACGACGGGCCCGAGGGCCGCGAGTTCGAGCCCGCGGCGCATCGCCCGGACCTCGGTGGGTCGTGCCGTGTCGCTCACGGGCCGAGCCTACCGGCGGTGGTTGGGTGACACGTCACCACGGTTGCGAGCGCGTTCAGGCGACGGGCCAGGGGAGCTCGGAGGCTGGGGTGCCGTCGGCGCGTCGCAGTGCGGTCCACGCCGCGGTCGGGCCGCCGTCCCGGTCCGGCACCCGGGCTGCGCCGAGGCCCGTGAACGAGAACCCTGCCGCACGGGCGACCGCTGCCGACGCTGCGTTGCCTTCGTAGCACTCCCAGTAGACGTCCGGCGCGCCCTGCTCGAACGCCCAGTCGACCACGAGCCGGACGGCGTCGTGCATGAGTCCGGCACCGCGCGCGGACGGTGCGAGCCAGAACCCGAGGTCACGACCGGCGGTGCGGTAGCTGATGATGCCCGCGAGCCACGTCGAACCGGCCGGTCGGATCGCCCACGTGTACTCGCGGTCCGAGGCCCATCCCGGTCCGACCAGGGCGTCGACGAAGGTCCGGGCGTCCTGCTCGCGGTACGGCGTCGGCACCGTCGTCCACCGGACGATCTCCGGGTCCTGGCAGGCCTCGGTGATCGCCGCGGTGTCGGTGCGGGTGGGCAGGTCGAGCCGGACCCGTGCGGACTCGAGCGTGACGGGCTGCACGGTCAGCCGCGCGACCGCGGGACGAACCCGATGCGGTCGTAGACGCGGGCCAGGGTCTCCTGCGCGATCGACTCGGCGCGGTCGGCGCCGACGGCGAGCAGCCGGTCGAGCTCCGCCGGGTCGTCGAGCAGTTCGAGCGTGCGGGCGCGGACCGGTTCGAGCTCGGCCACGACGGCGTCGGCGACCTCGCCCTTCAGGTCGCCGTAGCCCTTGCCGGCGAACGACTCCTCGAGCGCGGCGATCGAGGTGCCGGTGAACGCCGACAGGATCGACAGCAGGTTCGTCACACCGGGCTTCGTCTGGCGGTCGGCTCGGATCTCGCGCTCGGCGTCGGTGACGGCCGACTTGATCTTCTTCGCGGTGCGCTTCGGGTCGTCGAGCAGGCGGATGAGGCCGTTGTCCGACGCTGCGGACTTGCTCATCTTGCTGGTCGGGTCCTGCAGGTCGTAGATGCGCGCGGTCTCGGTCAGGATCCGTGCCTCGGGGGTGACGAAGGTGTCACCGAACCGCGAGTTGAAGCGTCCGGCCAGGTCGCGGGTGAGCTCCACGTGCTGTCGCTGGTCGTCACCGACCGGCACGACCTTGGTGTCGTAGAGCAGGATGTCCGCGGCCATCAGGATCGGGTAGGTGAAGAGCCCGACCGACGCAGCCTCGGCGCCCTGGCGTGCCGACTTGTCCTTGAACTGGGTCATCCGGCTCGCCTCGCCGAAGCCGGTCAGGGTGTTCAGCACCCAGGCGAGCTCGGCGTGGGCGGGCACGTGCGACTGCACGAACAGCGTCGCCTTGGACGGGTCGATGCCCGACGCGATGTACTGCGCAGCGGTGGCCCGGGTGTTCGCGCGGAGCTCGGCCGGGTCCTGCGGCGAGGTGATGGCGTGCATGTCGACGACGCAGTAGATGGCGTCGTAGTCGTCGAGCAGGGTCCTCCACTGCATGAGCGCCCCGACGTAGTTGCCGAGGTGCAGCGATCCGGCGGACGGCTGGATGCCCGAGAAGATGCGGGTCTTGGTCATGGTGGTGCTCCGGTGCGTCAGGTGAAGCGAGAGAAGAGGGGTCAGAGTTCGTAGTCGACGACCACGGGGGCGTGGTCGGACCATCGCTGGTCGTACGCCGCGGCGCGGTCGACCGTGTACTCCGTGACCTTGGCGGCCAGGTCGGGCGTCGCCATCTGGTAGTCGATGCGCCAGCCGGTGTCGTTGTCGAACGCCTGTCCGCGCCACGACCACCACGTGAACGGGCCGTCGACGTCGCCGGCCTGGGCGCGGCCCACGTCGACCCAACCGAGCCCGGGGCCCGTGGAGCCGTCGGCACCCTCGACCGGTTCGCCGTCGGCGCCGAAGAACCGCGAGAAGTAGGCGCGCTCGCGCGGCAGGAAGCCGGCTCGCTTGACGTTGCCCTTCCAGTTCTTGATGTCGCGCTCGTCGTGCCCGACGTTCAGGTCACCGACGACGACCGCGAGCGGGTTGTGCTCGCGGAGCGCCGGCAGTCGCTCGGTCATCGCGTCGAGGAACTTCCACTTCTCGTCCTGCTTCGGGGTGTCGACCTCGCCCGAGTGCACGTACGTGGAGACCACCGTGACGGTCGTCCCGCCGATCTCGTAGTCGGCCTCGAGCCAGCGGCCGGCCGAGTCGAAGTCGTCCGGGCCGAGCGCGACGCGGTGGATCTGGGCGGAGTGTCGGGATGCGATCGCGACGCCGGCCCGGCCCTTCGCGGTCGCCGGGTCGTGCACGATGTCCCACTCGTCGCCGAGCAGCGCCGCCAGGTCGTCGCTCGACGCGCGCACCTCCTGCAGGGCCAGCACGTCGACGTCGCGGGTGGCGAGCCAGTCGCCCATGCCCTTGCGGAAGGCGGCGCGGACGCCGTTCACGTTGACGGATGCGAGGCGCAGGCGTGTCATGCAGAACACCTTATCGGCGGGTGCCGACAGCCCTCGGTCGTACGATCTGCCCATGACCGTCGTGATGACCGTCGTGATGACCGTCGGCGAGCTGCTCGCCGCGTTCCGACCCGTGGCAGCGCAGATGCTCCGTCCGGACGAGTTCCGCTCCGCCCGCTTCTGGGTGAGCCCGCACGGGGACTGGGAACTCGACCACGAGGAGGACGAGTTCATCGACGGCTCGATGAGCGTCGTCTGGGAGATCGGGGGCGAGACCCAGGGGACGAGGAGCCTCGTCGAGGACGTCGACGACCTGCCCGGACTCCTCCACGACCTCGCCGACGACCTGCAGGACTTCATCGCCGAGAGCTCCTTCGCCTGGGGCGAGCTGCGCGCGATCCCGCCCATCGCGCCGTAGCGGCGACCGGACGACGGACGGGAGGCCCGTGGCTGCGCAGCCACGGGCCTCCCGTCCGTCTGGTGGTCGCGTGCAGGACGCGACCTGCGCGATCAGGCCGCGTCGTGGTCCGTCTTCAGGAACTCGACCAGGCTGTCCGCGGTGGTCTCGGCGTCGTCGCCCGAGACGGTGAGGGTGACCTCGTCGCCGTTCTCGATGCCGAGCCCGAGCAGGGCGAGGATGCTGCCGGCGTTCCCGGACTTGTCGCCCTTGGCGATCGTGACCTGGTGCCCCGACGCCGTCACGGTCTGGACGAAGAGGGATGCGGGGCGAGCGTGCAGGCCGGATGCGCTGGCGACGGTCACGGTGCGGGTGGCTTCGGACATCGATGTACTCCTGTCGATGGGTGGTTGGCTCATGCTAGCGAGCACTGGGTGGGCGGGGACGGGGCGCGGTCAGGGTCGGCCGGGCCAGAAGACCTCGGTGCCGGCGGCCTCGACCTCGCGGACCAGGTCGAGGTTGACGGCGGGGTCGGTGATGATCGTGTCGATCGCGGCGAGCGGGGCGACGCGACCGAACTCCTCGCGGCCGAACTTGGTGTGGTCGGCGAGCAGGATGCTCCGTCGTGCGGACTTGATCATCGCGCTCTTCACGGCGGCCTCGGCCATGTTGTGGGTCGTCAGGCCGCGCTCCGGCGTGATGCCGTTGATGCTGATGAAGGCGACGTCGACGCTGACCATGCCGATGAGCTGGTGCGTCCAGGTGCCGACGCCGGCCAGGGAGTCGCTGCGGATGTTGCCGCCGAGCAGGTGCAGGTCGATGCCCGGGCGGTTCGCGACGGCGGTGGCGACGGGGAGCGAGTGCGTGACGACGGTCAGCCCGCGGTCGGTCGGCAGCAGCTCGGCCAGGCAGATGGTCGAGGTGCCGGCGTCGATCATGATCGAGCCGTTCTCGGGCAGTTCCGCCAGGGCGGCCTCGGCGATGACCATCTTCTCGGTCTGGTTGATGCCGCCGCGGTCCCCGACGCCGGGGTGCAGGGTGATCCGCTCGACGGGGATCGCGCCGCCGTGCGCGCGCCGGACGAGGCCGCGGCGCTCGAGGCTCGTCAGGTCGCGGCGGATGGTCTCGGGCGTGACGGCGAGCAGCTCGGCCAGGTCCTTGACGTCCACCCGGCCCTGCGCGCGCGCCTGCTCGACGATGCGCTGGTGGCGTTCTGGTGCGTACATCGGACCTCGTCGTCTCGGGTCGGAACGGAACGGACATGCTCGGGCACGACATCGGCGATGTCGTCCCCTGCGTTCGATCCGCCAGACGCAAACGGGCATCTGTTTCTGCATTTTTATCCCCGGATGTGTTTGTTTGTCAACGCGAAGCGGGGTAGTGTGCTGATCAGCCGCACGGGCGTGGTCTGTTCCCGTGTCGTGTGCACCGAACGATCCACCCCACCGCAAGCGCGTGTGAGATGAAGGAGTCTCGAATGTCCGAACTGCTCGGCACCGGCGTCGGCCGTGGCGTTGCCCACGGCCCCGTGCTCCGGATGGCTGACCCGCTCGGCGAACCGTCGAAGGACGCCCTGGTCGGCTCGGCGGACGACGCGAAGCAGGCCGTGCACGACGCACTGGCCGCCGTGGCGGACGACCTCAACAAGCGCGGGCAGCTCGCCGGTGGCGACGCCCAGGCCGTGCTCGAGGCCCAGGCGCTCATGGCGCAGGACCCGACGCTCCTCGACGACGTGCACACCCGCATCGACGGTGGCACCAACGCCGAGCGTGCCGTGTACGAGGCGTTCGCCCAGTTCCGCGACCTGCTCGTCGGCATGGGCGGCTACATGGGGGAGCGCGCGGCCGACCTCGACGACGTCGCCCAGCGCATCATCGCGAAGCTCCGCGGCGTGCACGCCCCCGGCGTCCCCGAGTCGGACACCCCCTTCGTCCTCGTCGCCCGCGACCTCGCCCCGGCGGACACCGCGCTGCTCGACCTCGAGAAGGTCCTGGCACTCGTCACCCGTGACGGCGGCCCGACCTCGCACACCGCGATCCTCGCCCGCGCCAAGGGCATCACCGCCATCGTCGGCGTGACCGGTGCCGACGACCTGACCGACGGTCAGTCCGTCGTCGTGGACGCCATCGCCGGCACGGTCGTCACCGACCCCGACGCCGCACTGGTCGCGGACGTCGAGCGCCGCATCGCCGAGCGTCTCGCCGCCGCAGCGGCGCCGCTCACCGCCGGTGCCCTCGCCGACGGCCACGTCGTGCCCCTGCTCGCGAACCTCGGCAGCCCCGCCGACGCCGCCGGCGCCGTTGCTCTCGGTGCGGAGGGCGTGGGGCTCTTCCGCACCGAGTTCCTCTTCCTCGACTCGCCGAAGGCCCCCACGGTCGACGAGCAGACCGAGTCGTACCGCCAGCTGCTCGCGGCGTTCCCCGGCAAGAAGGTCGTCGTGCGCGCGCTCGACGCCGGCGCCGACAAGCCCCTGCCGTTCCTCACCGACAAGGACGAGGAGAACCCGGCCCTCGGGCGCCGCGGTCTCCGTGCCCTGCGGAACCACCCCGAGGTCCTGCGCGACCAGCTCACCGCGCTCGCCCAGGCCGACGCCGCAACCGAGGCCGACCTGTGGGTCATGGCCCCGATGGTCGCCGACGCCGAGGAGACCGAGTACTTCGTCACCCTGGCCCGTGAACTCGGCATCCGCACCGCGGGTGTCATGGCCGAGGTGCCGTCGCTCGCGCTGATGGCCGAGCAGGTGTTCCAGAACGCCGACTTCGTGTCGATCGGCACGAACGACCTGACCCAGTACACGATGGCCGCCGACCGCATGCTCGGCACCGTCGCGTCCTACCAGGACCCGTGGCACCCCGCCGTCCTGCGCCTCGTCGCGCAGCTCGGTTCCGCGGGCGCCACCGCCGGCAAGGCCGTCGGGATCTGCGGTGAGGCAGCAGCCGACCCGCTGCTCGCCGTCGTCCTGGTCGGTCTCGGCGCCACGACCCTCTCCATGACCCCCGCGGCCCTGGCCGACGTGCGCGCCGAACTCGGTCGCTACACGCTCGAACAGGCCCGCGAGATGGCGACGGCGGCACTCGCCGCGAGCACGGCGGCGGCCGCGAAGTCCGCTGCCGCGTCCGCGGTGCACGCCGCCTGACCCACCACGCCCAGCACCACCCCTCCCAGCACCACGCAGCAGCTCCACCACACAGAAAGTCACCGCACATGACAACGTCGTCCGTTGCAGCGCCCGACGCACCCGCGAAGTCGCGGGGCGGCGCACGCGTCGCCGTTCAGAAGTTCGGCACGTTCCTCTCCGGCATGGTCATGCCCAACATCGCGATCTTCATCGCGTGGGGCATCATCACGGCCTTCTTCATCGAGACCGGGTGGACGCCCGTCGGCGTCCTCGGTGGGTTCGGTGAGACGGCCGGCGTCGCCAACCCCGGCCTCGTCGGCCCGATCCTGACCTACCTGATCCCGCTCGCGATCGCCATCCAGGGCGGCCGGATGATCTACGACACCCGCGGTGCCGTCGTCGGGTCGATCATGACCATGGGTGTGATCATCGGTGCCTCCGGCACCACGATGATCCTCGGCGCGATGATCTGTGGTCCGCTCGGTGCCTACCTGATCAAGCAGATCGACCGGATCTGGGACGGCAAGATCAAGCCCGGCTTCGAGATGCTCGTCAACAACTACGCAGCCGGGATCCTGGGCTTCGTCCTCGCGATGATCGGGTTCTTCTGGCTCGCGCCGCTGTTCAAGCTCATCGCCGAGGGCCTCGGCTCCGCGGTGGACTTCCTCGTGCAGCACTCGCTCCTGCCGCTCGCCAGCGTCATCATCGAGCCGGCGAAGGTGTTCTTCCTGAACAACGCCATCAACCACGGTGTGCTCGACCAGCTCGGTGCGGCGCAGGTCGCCGAGTCGGGCAAGTCGATCCTGTTCCTGCTCGAGGCGAACCCCGGCCCCGGCCTCGGTCTGCTGCTCGCCTTCACCTTCTTCGGTGTCGGCATCGCCCGCTCGACCGCTCCCGGCGCGATCATCATCCAGTTCTTCGGTGGCATCCACGAGATCTACTTCCCGTACGTGCTGCAGAAGCCGATCCTCTTCATCGCCGTCATCCTCGGTGGTGCCACGGGTGTCGCCACGAACGTCGCGTTCCAGTCCGGCCTCGTCGCCCCGGCGTCGCCCGGCTCGATCTTCGCGGTGCTCGGTGCCACGGAGCGCAACAGCTTCCTCGGCGTGATCCTGTCGGTCATCCTGTCCGCCGCGGTGTCGTTCGCGGTCTCGTCCTTCTTCCTCCTCGCCAGCCGCAAGCGCGACCTGGCGAACGGTGGCGGGGACATGAGCGCCGCCATGGCGAAGCTCCAGGCGAACAAGGGCCGCGACGTCAACTCGGCGACCGCCGGCCTGCTCGGCAACAACTCCCCGGCCAACGAGGAAGAGGCCGAGGCCTCCCTCGGCGGCGTCGGCTCGGCCAGCACGGCGACGGCGACGAAGGTCCAGAACCTGGTCTTCGCCTGCGACGCCGGCATGGGCTCGAGTGCGATGGGCGCCAGCGTCCTGCGCAACAAGATCAAGAAGGCGGGCATCGAAGGGGTCACGGTCTCCAACAAGGCGATCGCGAACCTGTCCGGTGACGAGGACCTGATCATCACGCAGGAAGAACTGACGGACCGCGCGAAGCAGAAGAACCCGAACGCGCAGCACGTGTCGGTCGGCAACTTCATGAACGCTCCGCAGTACGACCAGGTCGTCGAGCAGCTGAAGAACCAGTAACGCCACAACCAGTAACGAAGTGCAGTATCGGAGGGGACGGGGCTGACCCGTCCCCTCCATCTCGTCCTCAACACAAGGAGAACCCCCGATGCCCGTCCTGCAGGAGAGCCAGATCCGCATCCACACCGAGGACACCGCGCCGACCAAGTCGGAAGCGATGAAGGAGGCGGCCGAGATCCTCGAGGCTGCGGGCGCGGTCACGGCCGACTACTACCCGGCCATGCTCGAGCGTGAGAAGAGCGTGTCCACCTACATGGGCAACTTCCTCGCCATCCCGCACGGCACCAACGACGCGAAGGACGCCATCAAGTCGTCCGCCCTGTCGTTCATCCGCTACGCCAGCCCGATCGACTGGGACGGCAACCCCGTGCGCTTCGTCGTCGGCATCGCCGGCGTGAACAACGAGCACCTCGACATCCTGTCGAAGATCGCGATCGTGTTCTCCGACGAGGACGAGGTCCAGAAGCTCACCGACGCCGCCGACACCGCCGCGATCCTGTCGATCCTCGGCGAGGTCAACGAGTGAGCACCAGCACCGCCGTCCACTTCGGCGCCGGCAACATCGGCCGCGGCTTCGTCGGGCTCCTGCTCCACGAGGCCGGGTACGAGGTCGTCTTCGCCGACGTCGCCGCCCCGCTCATCGATGCCCTGGCCGCAGCCGACTCGTACACCGTGCACGAGGTCGGGGCCGGGGCCCAGGACCACGAGGTCGCGAACTTCCGCGCACTGAACAGCGCACAGGACGAGGACGGCGTGGTCGCCGAGATCGCGAAGGCCGCCATCGTCACGTGCGCCGTCGGCCCGAACGTCCTGAAGTTCATCGCCCCGGTCATCGCCCGCGCGCTCGTCGCCCGTGACGCGGACGCCGCGCCGATCGCCGTCATGGCGTGTGAGAACGCCCTCAACGCCACGGACCGCCTGCGCGAGTTCATCGTCGCCGCCCTGCCCGAGGACGGCCGCGACGCCGCCCTGGCCAAGGCCGTCTTCGCGAACACCGCCGTCGACCGCATCGTGCCCGCGCAGCCCGAGGGTGGCGGACTCGACGTCACCGTGGAGACCTACTTCGAGTGGGCCATCGACCGCACGCCGTTCGGTGGGAACGAGCCGGAGATCCCCGGCGCGCACTACGTCGACGGACTCGCCGCCTCGATCGAGCGCAAGCTCTTCACCGTCAACACGGGGCACGCCACCGTCGCGTACCACGGCTTCGTCGCCGGGGCCGACAAGATCTCCGACGCCATCGCGATCCCCGCCGTGCGCTCCGAGCTCGAGTCCGTGCTCGCCGAGACGAGCGACCTGCTCATCCGCCGGCACGAGCTCGACCCCGAGGTGCACCGCGCGTACGTGCAGGCGATCATCGGACGGTTCGAGAACCCGCACCTGCCCGACACGGTGACCCGCGTCGGCCGTCAGCCGCTCCGCAAGCTGTCGCGCGACGAGCGGTTCGTCTCGCCCGCCGCCGCGCTGGCCGAGGACGGCACCGAGCCGACCGCGCTCCTCGACGCGATGGCCGCGGCGCTCCGCTTCGACGTCGCGGACGACGAGCAGAGCGTCGAGCTGCAGGCGCTGTTGGCGTCGGGCGCGTCCGACGCGGAAGTCGCCACGCAGATCACCGGTCTCACCGCGGAGCACCCGCTGCACGCCGCGTTCACCGAGCGGATCCGGTCCGCGCGCGCCTGATGACGTCCGCAAGGGCGGCTTGACGACGTCCGCACGGACGGACGGGAGGCCCGTCACCAGCTGGTGACGGGCCTCCCGTCCGTTCCGGGGTCGCGACGCGTACCGTCGCCCGCATGACGAAGCACTGGGTGGCCCCACGGTTCGGCGGCAGCGAAGTCCTGGAGTACGTCGAGGCGGAGGTGCCGGTACCCGGCCCCGGCGAGGTCACCATCACCGTCCGCGCCGCCGGCATGAACCCTGCAGACACCAAGCACACCCGCCAGGGCGACCCCGCGGACCTGCCCATCGCCGTCGGCTACGAGGTCGCCGGCGTCCTGTCCGCCGTCGGCCCCGACACCGAGATCGCGTCCGGCGGGGGAGCGGTCGGCGACGAGGTCCTCGCCTTCCGCGTGAGCGGCGGCTGGGCCGAGTCGGTCACGGTGCCTGCGGCCGACGTCTTCGCGAAGCCCGCTTCGCTCGGCTTCCCGGAGGCCGCCAACCTGCTCCTCGCCGGCTCGACCGCCGCCGACATGCTCCGCGTCACCCGCGCGGAGGGGCGCGACACCGTCCTGGTGCACGGCGCCTCGGGCGCGGTCGGCGTCAGCCTGCTCCAGCAGCTGCGGCTGCTCGGCACCCGCGTCATCGGCACCGCGTCGGAGCGTGGTGCGGACGTCGTGCGACGCTTCGGTGGCGAGTGGGTCGCATACGGCGACGGCCTGGAGGCGCGTGTCCGTGATCTCGCTCCCTCCGGCATCGACGTGGCACTGGACTGCGTCGGTACCGACGAGGCCGTCGACGTCTCGCTCGCGTTGGTCGCGGACCGGTCACGGATCGTGACGATCGCCGCGCAGGCGCGGGCCGCATCGGACGGCATCGCCGCGGTGGGCGGCGCGCAGCCGGCGAGCAAGGCCTTCCGTGACTCGGTGCGGCAGCGGCTCATCGATCTGGCTGGTGCCGGACAGCTCGAGGTACCTGTGGCGCGGACCTTCCCGCTGGCGAAGGCGAAGGCGGCGGCGGAGCTGCTGGAGTCCGGGCACCCCGGGGGCAAGCTCGCGCTCCTGCCCTGACAGCATCGTCGGACAGGAGTCGTTCCCGCGGATGACGCTCGCCGGCTCGGGGGAGTGCCACACTCTGTGTGGACCGACAGCCGCGCCGGAAGGAACCGACCGATGAGCGACCAGTACCCGCCCCGTGACCCGTACGGCCAGCAGCAGGGCCCGTACGGACAGCAACCGTGGGGGCAGCAGCCTCCGGGGCAGTACGGGCAGCCCGGTCCGGGTCGGCCGAATGGTGGGAGGTCCGAGCCGCCGCTCTGGGCACCCTGGTACGGCATCCCCTTCCCCCAGGCCTTCCGGCGGTTCTGGAAGAAGTACGTGCGCTTCGACGGTCGGGCCAGTCAGTCGGAGTACTGGTTCTGGGCGCTCTGGTACCTCATCGGTTCGGCTGCCGCCGGCATCATCGGCAGCGGGTTCGACGTGCTGCCGTTCGTCGACGACGGCTCAGACGGACTCGGCAGTCTCTGGAGCCTGGCCTGCGCACTCGGGTTCATCGCGTTGACCGTGCGACGGCTGCACGACGTCAACCTCAGTGGCTTGCTCGCCCTGTTGTTCATCATCCCGCCGATCGGCATCCTGTTCTCGTTGATCATCGGCCTGATGTCGTCGAACCCGCAGGGGCAGCAGTACGACCGTCCGCTGCAGGGGTGACGCGCGGTACCGGTTCTGACCGCCGCTCAGGAGTTCTGGTTGACTCAGACGCGAACATCAGCCAACACTCGAGGGGGACCACGTGAGCGACCAGTACCCGCAGGATCCGAACAACCAGCCGAACGCCCAGTTCGGCGGCGCACCGCAGTACGGCGGCGCACCGCAGTACGGCCAGCAGCCGGCGACCGGACCGAACGGCGAACCGCCGCTCTGGGCACCGTGGTACGGGATCTCGTTCGGCAAGGCCGTCGGCCGCTTCTTCAAGAAGTACGCCACGTTCAGCGGTCGTGCCAGCCGGAGCGAGTTCTGGTGGTGGTACCTCGCCAACGCGATCGTCGGCATCGTCCTCGGCATCCTGTACGCCATCGGTTTCGCGACCTCCGAGCGCTCGACCGTGTCGATGTCGTCCTCGACGTCGACCAGCGTCCAGTCCACCGTCACCGAGCCGTCCGCACTCTTCGTCATCTCGGGCATCCTGTTCCTGCTCTGGGGACTCGCGATCATCATCCCGACGCTCGCCCTCGGCTGGCGCCGCCTGCACGACGCGAACCTCCCCGGTGCGCTGTGGATCATCGCGATCTTCGTCGGCATCGTCGGCATCGTCTTCGGCCTGCTGCCCTCGAACCCGCAGGGCGCGCGCTTCGACCGCCCCGTCTCGAGCCGATGAGCAACGACGGGACGCCCCAGTGGGGCCAGCCCGGCGGCGATCAGCAGCAGGGACAGCCGGGGGCCGGCGCGCAGCCCGGCTACGGGCAGCAGCCGGGTTACGGGCAGCAGCCGGGTTACGGGCAGCAGCCTGGGTACGGGCAGCAGCCGGGCTACGGACAGCAGCCCGGCTACGGGCAGCAGCCTGGGTACGGACAGCAGCCCGGCTACGGACAGCAGCCGTACCAGCAGTACGCCCAGCCGTACGTCGGTGGGTACCCGCAGCTGGCGGAGCCGATACCGGTCGGCCCGGATGGCGTTCCGCCGCTGTGGGCCCCTTGGTACGGCATCGGGTTCCTCGACGCCTTCCTCCGGTTCTTCAAGAAGTACGCCCGCTTCGACGGCCGTGCCGGTCGCAGTGAGTACTGGTACTGGTTCCTGGCCAACGCCATCGTCACGATCGTGCTCTACGGGGGCTTCATCGCCCTGCTGATCGCCACCAGCCCGACCACCACCGTCGTGGACGACTACGGGTACTCGCGCGACGTGTCGGGGGCGCCTTCGCCGTTCGCCTTCGTGCTGCTCGGGCTCTTCGGACTGTGGTGGCTCGCCACCCTCGTGCCGAACCTGGCACTCGCGTGGCGCCGGCTTCACGACGCGAACCTGCCGGGCCCGCTCTGGCTCGTGTCGCTCATCGCGAGCCCCGCGGCAATCGTGTTCGGCTGCCTGCCGTCGAACCCGGCCGGTGCGCGGTACGACCGCCCCGACCTGCGGTAGCTCCACGAACGAGAACAGCCCGCCCCGCGCATCGAGCGCGGGGCGGGCTGTTCGTGTATCGGTGGGCTCAGACGACCCGGAGGCGGACGAGCGCGCCGTCGACCACCAGGTCACGCACGGTGGCCGACGGGTCGGCGATCTGGAAGCGCAGGGCGCCGCCCGGCTGCTCGAACCAGGGCTGGACGAAGCGGACGTTCACCAGGAACGGCCGGTCGACGACGTACCGGTGGGTCTCCGGCGAGGAGGTCACGTGCGGGGGCAGTGACCGGCTGGGCAGCGGGGTGTCGAGCGGGTGCAGCAGGTAGCCGTCCGGGCCACCGATGCGGTCGACGGGGACACCGGCCGGGATCTGGATGGTCAGCCCCTGCTCGCCGGCCTGCGCGACCTGCTGCGCGAGCTGCGGGTAGGTCGACGCCGCGCGGTCGCGGAGCCCCTCGAGCTCATGACGAGGGATGTCGCGCGGCTCCGGGAACGGACGGTTCAGGAAGCGGCGCAGCATCTCGACCGCGTCGTCCTCGCCCGTGGCCTGCGCGAGACGACGAGCCGTGCCGTAGTCGACCACCTCGAGCGCGTAGCCGGAGGCGTCGGTCTGGACGATGCGGAGCGCCCCCTCGACCGGCGGTTCGTGCAGGGTCTCGCCGGGGAGCTGCACGTACCGGGTCGTGTAGCCGAGCTGGTCGAGGATGGGGCGGGTGTCCGCGAACGTCATGGTCGGGAGCCTATCGGTCGACGTGGTGCTGGGCCTTGGACGGAGCCGGGACTACGCGCGGCCGCGCATGATCGCCTGCTTGACCTCGGAGATCGCCTTCGTCACCTGGATGCCACGGGGGCACGCGTCGGTGCAGTTGAAGGTCGTGCGGCAGCGCCAGACGCCTTCCTTGTCGTTGAGGATGTCGAGGCGGACGTTCGCGGCGTCGTCGCGGGAGTCGAAGATGAACCGGTGTGCGTTCACGATCGCGGCGGGGCCGAAGTACTGCCCGTCGGTCCAGAACACCGGGCAGGACGACGTGCACGCGGCGCAGAGGATGCACTTCGTGGTGTCGTCGAAGCGGGCGCGGTCGGCGACGGACTGCACACGCTCCTTGCCGGGCGTCGGGGCTGACGAGGACTGCAGGAACGGCTGCACCTCGCGGTAGCTCTGGAAGAAGGGCTCCATGTCGACGACGAGGTCCTTCTCGAGCGGCAGGCCCTTGATCGCCTCGACGTAGATCGGCTTCGAGACGTCGAGGTCCTTGATCAGGGTCTTGCACGCCAGGCGGTTGCGACCGTTGATGCGCATGGCGTCGGACCCGCAGACGCCGTGTGCGCACGAGCGGCGGAAGGTCAGGGACCCGTCCTGCTCCCACTTGATCTTGTGCAGGGCGTCGAGGATGCGGTCGGTCGGCAGCATCATGACGTCGAAGTCCTGCCAGCGCGGCTCGTCGTCGACGTCGGGGTCGAAGCGACGGACGATGACCGTGACGGAGAAGGATCCGGGAGGGGCGTCCTGCACGGTGTCGGTGCGGGGTGCCTCGGAGACCAGGGTGTCGGTCATCTCAGTACTTCCTCTCCATCGGCTGGTACCGCGTGATGACGACGGGCTTCCAGTCGAGCGTGATGTGGTCGTCGGCGAGTGACGAGTGCGGGTCGCCCGTCAGGTACGCCATGGTGTGCTGCATGTAGTTCTCGTCGTCGCGCTTCGGGTAGTCGTCGCGCATGTGGCCGCCGCGGCTCTCCTTGCGGTTGCGCGCGGAGTAGACGACGACCTCGGCCAGGTCGAGCAGGAACCCGAGTTCAACGGCCTCGAGCAGGTCGGTGTTGAACCGCTTGCCCTTGTCCTGCACGGAGACCTGCATGAAGCGGTTGCGGAGCGTGTGCAGCGTCTCGGTGACGCGGGCGAGCGACTCGTCCGTGCGGAACACCTGGGCGTTCTTGTCCATCTCCTCCTGCAGCTCCTTGCGGAGGGCAGAGACGCGCTCGGTGCCGGTCGAGGCACGGAGCTGGTCGAGCATGCCGCGGACGCCGGCCGCCGGGTCTTCCGGCAGGGGGAGGAACTCGGCGGTCTGGACCCACTCGGCGGCGTTGTTGCCCGAGCGCTTGCCGAAGACGTTGATGTCGAGCAGCGAGTTGGTGCCGAGGCGGTTGGAGCCGTGCACGGAGACGCAGGCGCACTCCCCGGCGGCGTACAGGCCGGGGACGACGGTGGTGTTGTCGTACAGGACCTCGGCCTTGACGTTCGTCGGGATCCCGCCCATCGCGTAGTGCGCGGTCGGCATGACGGGCACCGGCTCGACGACCGGGTCGACGCCGAGGTACGTGCGGGCGAACTCGGTGATGTCCGGCAGCTTCGTCTCGAGGACCTCGGCCCCCAGGTGCGTGCAGTCGAGCAGCACGTAGTCCTTGTTCGGTCCGGCACCCCGACCCTCCGCCACTTCCTGCACCATGCAGCGCGCGACAATGTCACGCGGTGCGAGGTCCTTGATGGTGGGGGCGTACCGCTCCATGAAGCGCTCGCCCGAGGCGTTCCGGAGGATCGCGCCCTCGCCACGGGCACCCTCGGTCAGCAGGATGCCGAGCCCGGCGAGCCCGGTCGGGTGGAACTGGAAGAACTCCATGTCCTCGAGCGGCAGGCCCTTGCGCCACACGATGCCGACGCCGTCGCCGGTCAGGGTGTGCGCGTTCGAGGTGGTCTTGTACATCTTGCCGAAGCCGCCGGTCGCGAAGATCATCGCCTTGGCGTGGAAGACGTGCAGTTCACCGGTCGCGAGCTCGAACGCGACGACGCCGGCCGGCTGCTGGCGGGTGACACCGTCGTCACCGACGACGTCGACCATGATGAGGTCGAGCGCGTAGAACTCGTTGTAGAACTCGACGCCGAGCTTCACGCAGTTCTGGAACAGTGTCTGCAGGATCATGTGCCCGGTGCGGTCGGCGGCGTAGCAGGCCCGGCGGACCGGGGACTTGCCGTGGTCGCGGGTGTGGCCACCGAAACGGCGCTGGTCGATCTTGCCCTCGGGCGTGCGGTTGAACGGCAGGCCCATGTTCTCGAGGTCGATGACGGCGTCGATCGCCTCTTTCGCGAGGATCTCGGCGGCGTCCTGGTCGACCAGGTAGTCGCCGCCCTTGATCGTGTCGAAGGTGTGCCACTCCCACGAGTCCTCTTCGACGTTCGCGAGGGCCGCGGCCATCCCGCCCTGCGCCGCACCGGTGTGCGACCGGGTGGGGTAGAGCTTCGAGATGACGGCCGTCTTCGCCTTCGGGCCGGCTTCGATCGCGGCTCGCATACCCGCGCCTCCGGCGCCGATGATGACGATGTCGAACTGGTGGTGGTGGACGGTGGTCTCGGTCACAGGGGTCTTTCCGTAGACGGTGGGAACGCGGGCAGCAACGGTGGTGGTGCTACTGCGCCGGGCAGAAGGACGGCAGGTCGGCGGCAGCGGCGCCGGCGGGGCACGGGTCGAAGGTCCAGCAGACGAGGAGCCCGAGGACGATCAGCACGACGCAGGCGGCCAGGATCGCGACGAGGAGCGTCTTCCGGATGCCCGGCTTCGACACGTAGTCGTTGACGATCGTGCGCATGCCGTTCGAGCCGTGGATGAGGGCGAGGACCAGCATGAGCGAGTCCCAGACCTTCCAGAAGGGGTTGGCCCACTTGCCGGCGACGAAGGCGAAGTCGATCTGCTTGACGCCCTCGCCGGCCACCATGTTGACGAAGAGGTGGCCGAAGATCAGCACGACGAGCAGCACGCCCGAGGCGCGCATGTAGACCCAGCCCCACTTCTCCCAGTTGGTGGTGCTGCGGGCGGCTGCGGCCGAGCGGGGAGGTTCGACGATCTGCGTGGTCATCTTCGTGCCCCTCAGTTGAAGTCCGCGACGAGGTTCATGAGCTGGCGGGGCAGGAAGCCCGCGATCGCCACCGCCCACAGGACCATGACGATCCAGAACATGGCCCGCTGGTACTTCGGGCCCTTCGACCAGAAGTCGATCAGGATGATCCGCAGGCCGTTGAAGGCGTGGAAAACGATGGCCATGACGAGCGCGATCTCGCCGAGGTTCATGATCGGGGTCTTGTACGTGCCGATGACCGCGTTGTACGCCTCTGGGGAGAGCCGCACGAGCGCCGTGTCGAGGATGTGCACGAGCAGGAAGAAGTAGATCGCGACGCCGGTGATGCGGTGGAGGACCCACGACCACATCCCGATCGAACCGCGGTAGAGCGTGCCCTGTGGCGTCCGAGAAGCCCGCGGGGCTTCGATCGAGACGTCGGGCACCGCGGTCGCCGTACCCCCGCCGGTGTGCTCAGCCATGAGCTCGTCCTTCCATAGGACGGGCTCGCCCGATCGGCGAGCCCTTGCCGTTCGTGTTCGTGTGGAACACGACCCATCCTATGCGCGGGCGCTGACCTTCTCGTCCCGACCTGCCCGGAGGCCCCGTCCGACGGGCGGCGCGCCGATGGTGCGGGCCGTGTCGTGGTGGTCGAGGAGCTGGTCGCCGACGGCCTCCCAGGTGGTGCCCTCGACCCGGAGCCGACCGGCGGAACCCATCCGCTCCGCCAGCGCGCGGTCGTGGTGCAGCCGCAGGACCGCGTGCCGCAGGGCCTGCGGCGCATCGGCGTCGTAGAGCTCGCCGTCGAGCCCCGGGGCGACCAGGTCGAGCGGGCCGCCGGACGCCGGTGCGATCACCGGCAGGCCGGAGGCGTGGGCCTCCTGCAGGGTCTGTCCGAAGGTCTCGGCCGGACCGGTGTGCACGAACAGGTCGAGCGACGCGTACGCGTCGGCGAGTGCGTCGCCGCGCAGGGGGCCGGTGAAGGTGACGTCGAGGTGCCGGAGACGACGTTCGAGCATCGCCCGCGACGGACCCCCTCCAGCCACGACGACCCGGATGCCGGGGACGCCGCCGAGTTCGGCGAGCCGCTCGACCTCCTTCTCCGGGGCCAGGCGTCCGACGTACCCGACGATGGTCTCGCCGTTCGGTGCCAGGCGGCGTCGGAGTGCCCGCACGTGCCCGGTCGACCGGCGCGCGGGGTGGAACAGCTCGGTGTCGACGCCGCGACCCCAGCGGGCGACGCGGGGCACGCCCTCCTCGGCGAGCATCGCGGCCGTCGCGCTCGACGGGGCGAGCGTCAGCGAGGCGCCGGCGTGGATGCGTCCGAGGATCTTCCGCACCAACGGGACGGTCGCGGTCAGGCCGTTGCGGCGGGCGAACCCGGCCACGTCGGTCTGGAAGACGGCGACGGAGGGGATGCCGAGCCTCCCGGCTGCCGTGATCGCGCGCCCACCCAGCAGGAACGGACTGGCGGCGTGGAGCACGTCGGCGCCGGAGGCGGCGAGGATCGTGTCGAGCACCGGGTGGGGGAGTGCCACCGGGAACTGGCGGTAGGCGACGGCGGGGATGCGGTGGACGTCGAAGGAGCGGTAGCGCTCGACGGCGCTGCGCGACCGGAACTGCGCCAGGCCGGGGGTGTCCGGGGCGATCACGACCGCGCGGTGACCCCGTCGTTCCAGGTGGTCGAGGACCGCCAGGACACTGGTGGTCACGCCGTTGAGGGTGGGCAGGAAGCTCTCGGTCACGACGGCGACGGTCCGGGGGGACGTGCCGCGCTCCACGCTGCGTGCGCTCATGGTGCTGCCCATGCTCCGGGCGTGACGTGACCCGGCGGGGCCGCCGACGTGAACGGGACGCGCGCGCCGGGTGAACAACGCTGCGGGAGCCCGCATGCGGGAATCGTGCGGAGACCACCCAGGATCCGCCCGGTGGGACCGGTACGGTGAGCGCGTGGCTGACGCTCTCGAAGACTTCTACGCGATCATCCCCGCAGGGGGCATCGGATCGCGCCTGTGGCCGTTGTCGCGCGCGGACGCACCCAAGTTCCTGCACGACCTGACGGGATCCGGCACCTCGCTGCTGCGGCAGACCTGGGACCGCCTGGCGCCGCTCGCCGGCGACCAGCGGATCATGGTCGTCACCGGCCGTGCGCACCGGGTCGCGGTGGAGTCGCAGCTGCCCGGCGTCGAGGACCACAACGTGGTGCTCGAGAGCGAACCGAAGGACTCCACGGCGGCCATCGGCCTGGCCGCGGCGATCCTGGTGCGCCGCGAGCCCGACGTCGTCATCGGCTCGTTCGCCGCCGACCACGTCATCGGTGACGCCCGCGGGTTCCGTCGTTCGGTGCGCGAAGCCGTCGCCGTCGCCCGTGCCGGCTACGTCACCACCATCGGCATCACCCCGACGGAACCCGCGATCGGCTTCGGCTACATCAACGCCGACACCGCCGCGCTCGACATCGAGGGTGCCCCGACCGCACACGCGGTGAAGTCCTTCGTCGAGAAGCCGGACCTCGACACCGCCCGCTCGTACGTCGAGCAGGGCAACTACCTCTGGAACGCCGGCATGTTCATCGCGCGCGCCGACGTGCTGCTCGCCGAGATCGGCCGGACGAAGCCCGAGCTGCTGGCCGGCATCAACGAGCTCGCCGACGCCTGGGACACCTCGGCCCGGGGTGCCGTCGTCGACGCCGTCTGGCCGATGCTCGAGAAGATCGCGATCGACTACACGGTCGCCGAGCCCGCCGCTGCCGCCGGACGCATGGCGGTCGTCCCCGGTGACTTCGACTGGGACGACGTGGGCGACTTCGCCTCCCTCGCCAAGCTGCAGTCCGGCGGCCGGCCGAACAACCTCGCGGTGCTCGGGGACGGCGCCCGCATCCTGGCGGACTCGTCGAGCGGCATCGTGATCTCGCACAGCCAGCGGCTCATCTCGCTCATCGGTGTCGAGGACATCGTCGTCGTGGACACCCCGGACGCGCTGCTCGTCACCACGAGCGCGAACGCACAGCGGGTCAAGGGCGTCGTGGATGCCCTGAAGATCAGCGGCCGCGGCGACGTCCTGTAGCGCTCCATCGACAAACCCCTCGAACTGGGGGTGAATGAGTGGCCCCGCGTTACGGGCGCGTTTCGGCGGGGTCGCGATCCCGTAACCGATCCGCAGGACCCCCGCAACGGGTCCTGTACCGACCCGACGGTCGTGTACTGTCGCCACGATCGCCCGGAACGCACGTGGTCCGGGCACGCTCCCCGGAGGAACCAACCCGTGACATCTCGTACCCGACAGGTCGTCCTCAGCGGCCTCGCGCTCGCCGGCACCGTCGCCGTCCTGGCCGGCTGCGCCTCGGCGCCGTCCACCACCGACTCGGCGAAGAAGACCGACTTCCGCCCCTGCATGGTCTCCGACGCCGGTGGGTTCGACGACAAGTCGTTCAACCAGCTCGGCTACGAGGGCATGAAGGACGCAGCCAAGGACCTCGGTGCCACCTACAAGGAGGCCGAGTCGAAGGACGCCACCGTCTACGACTCGAACATCGAGCAGCTCATCGGTCAGAACTGCAACCTCGTCGTGACCGTCGGCTTCAACCTGGCCGATGCCACGAAGAAGCAGGCCGCTGCGAACCCCGACACCGACTTCGCGATCATCGACGACAACTCGATCGACGCGAAGAACGTCAAGCCGATCACGTTCGACACCTCGCAGGCGGCGTTCCTCGCCGGCTACGCCGCGGCGTCCTACTCGAAGACCGGCGTCGTCGGCACCTTCGGCGGCATGCAGATCCCGACCGTCACCATCTTCATGGACGGCTTCGCGGACGGCGTGAAGTACTACAACGAGCAGAAGGACAAGGACGTCAAGGTCGTCGGCTGGAACGTCGACACCGGCAAGGGCTCCTTCACCGGTGGCTTCGAGGCCGGCACGCAGGCCAAGTCGGTCGCGCAGACGCTCCTCGACCAGGACGCCGACGTGATCCTCCCCGTCGGTGGCCCGATCTACCAGTCCGCTGCCGAGGCCATCAAGGACGCCGACAACGGCTCCGTCCTGATCGGTGCGGACAGCGACCTCTACGAGGCCGACCCCCGCTACAAGGACATCGCCTTCACCTCGGTCGAGAAGGGCATGCGCCCGGCCGTGAAGGACGTCGTCGAGCAGGCGGCTGACGACAAGTTCTCGAAGGACCCGTACGTGGGCACCCTCAAGAACGACGGCGTCGGCATCGCGCCGTTCCACGACTTCGAGTCCAAGGTCGACAAGGGCCTGCAGGGCGAGCTCGACGATGTGAAGGCCGGCATCATCGACGGCTCGATCAAGGTCAAGACCCAGTCCTGACCCGATGAACGCGGGCGGGGGAGCATCCCTCGCCCGCGTTCTCGTGCGCCCGGGTGGCGCACACCACATCGTGCGCCCGGCGGCGCACACCACATCGTGCATCCGCGGGCTGCACGCGACACCGTGCGCCCGCGTGGCGCGCGCGAGACAGAAATAGACTCCCGAACATGAAGCTCGAACTCCGCGGCATCACCAAGCGGTTCGGCGCCCTGGTCGCCAACGACCACATCTCGCTCACCGTCGAGCCGGGTGAGGTCCACTGCCTCCTGGGTGAGAACGGCGCCGGCAAGTCCACCCTGATGAACGTCCTGTACGGCCTGTACGACGCCGACGAGGGCGAGATCCTGCTCGACGACGTGGTGCAGGACTTCGACGGCCCCGGTGACGCCATGCGCGCCGGCATCGGCATGGTGCACCAGCACTTCATGCTCGTGCCCGTGTTCACCGTCGCCGAGAACGTCATGCTGGGGCAGGAGCAGACCACCTTCGGCGGGCGGCTCGACCTGGCCGGTGCCCGCAAGCGCGTGCAGGAGATCTCCGACCGCTTCGGGTTCGACGTCGACCCCGACGCCAAGGTCGAGGACCTGCCCGTCGGTGTGCAGCAGCGCGTCGAGATCATCAAGGCGCTGTCCCGCGACGCCTCCGTGCTGGTGTTCGACGAGCCGACGGCCGTCCTCACGCCGCAGGAGACCGACGAGCTGATGGGCATCATGCGCCAGCTCCGCGAAGCCGGCACCGCGATCGTCTTCATCACCCACAAGCTCCGCGAGGTGCGCGAGGTCGCCGACCGCATCACGGTGATCCGCCTCGGCAAGGTCGTCGGCGAGGCATCGCCGACCGCCACGAACAACGAGCTGGCCGCGCTGATGGTCGGCCGTGCCGTCTCGCTCGTGGTCGACAAGGCTCCCGCGACCGGTGGCGCGGACGCCCTGGTCGTCGAGAACCTGACCGTGACCGACCCGTCCGGCATCGTGCTCGTCGACGACGTCTCCTTCACGGTGCGCCGCGGCGAGGTCCTGGCGATCGCCGGGGTGCAGGGCAACGGGCAGACCGAGCTCACCGAGGCGATCATCGGCCTCGAGCCCGCCCACGCCGGCCGCATCACCCTCGACGGCAAGGAACTCACCGGCCGGAGCGTCAAGCAGGTGCTCGACGCCGGCGTCGGCTTCGTCCCCGAGGACCGCAAGGAGGACGGCCTGGTCGGCGAGTTCACCATCGCCGAGAACCTGATGCTCGATCGGGCCGACCACGCCGAGTTCGTCCGCGCCGGCACGATCCGCTCGGCCGAGCGCGACGCCTTCGCCGACGAGAAGATCGCCGAGTTCGACATCCGGACGCCGGGTCGCACCACCGCGGCCGGTCGGCTCTCCGGTGGCAACCAGCAGAAGATCGTCCTGGCGCGCGAACTGAGCCGTGAGCTGCGGCTGTTCGTCGCCGCGCAGCCCACCCGTGGCATCGACGTCGGCTCGATCGAGTTCGTCCACAAGCGCATCGTCGCCACCCGCGACACCGGTGTGCCGGTCATCGTCGTCTCCACCGAGCTCGACGAGGTCGTGGCCCTGGCCGACCGGATCGCCGTGATGTACCGCGGCGGCATCGTCGGCATCGTCCCCGCGACCACCCCCCGCGACGTCCTCGGCCTCATGATGGCCGGGGAGATCCCTGAAGGAACGGAGCTGGCCGCGTGACCGCGCAGGAACCAGACAACACGCAGCAGCCGACCCCGGCTGCGCACGGCACCGCGGACGCCCCGCTCACCGACGACCGTCTGCAGGAGGTCGAGTCGACCCCGCACCTGATGACGGACTCGGCGGAGGACACCGAGCGCCGCAACGGCGCCGGTGGCGACCGCTGGCACGCCGCCCTGCAGGGGATCCTGAACGGCTCCGTGCTCGTCACGGTCCTCGCCGTCGTCCTCGCGCTGGTCGCGTGCGGCATCCTCATCGCGGTGACGGACGAGAACGTCCGTGCCACGGCCGGCTACTTCTTCGCCCGCCCCACCGACATGCTCCAGGCGATCGGCACCGCGGTCGGCGGCGCCTACGCCTCGCTGTTCCAGGGCTCGGTGTTCAACTTCGGCGCGGACTCGTTCCAGCAGGCGATCGGGCCGCTCACGCGCTCCGTCGACTACTCGGTGCCGCTCATCGCCGCCGGGCTCGGGATCGCGCTGTCCTTCCGCGCCGGACTGTTCAACATCGGCGGCCAGGGGCAGATCCTGATGGGCGCCGCTGCCGCCGGGTGGGTCGGGTTCTCGTTCGACGGGCCCGCCGCGATCCACATCCCGCTCACGATCCTCGCCGGCATCGTCGGCGGCGCAGTCTGGGGCGGCATCGTCGGGGTGCTCAAGGCCCGGACGGGTGCGAACGAGGTGGTCGTCACGATCATGCTCAACTACGTCGCGCTCTACCTGGTCAGCTACCTGCTCCGTACCCCGGGCCTGCTGCAGGCCCCGGGCAGCAGCAACCCGATCTCGCCCGCCACGAAGGACAGCGCGCTCCTGCCGCAGCTCTTCGGTGTGCGGTACGGCGTGGACCTCGGGTTCATCGTCGCGATCATCGCGGTCGTCGTCGTCTGGTGGCTCGTCAACAAGTCGTCGCTCGGCTTCCGGTTCCGCACCATCGGTGAGAACCCCCGTGCCGCCCGTGTGGCCGGCATGAGCGTCCCGTCGCTGACCATCTGGGTCATGGTCATCTCCGGTGCCCTGGTCGGCATCGCCGGCGCCTACCAGGTGCAGGGCGCCGTCACCACGGGCTTCACCTCGGGCATCGACGCGGGCATCGGCTTCGACGCCATCACCGTGGCCCTGCTCGGCCGCTCCAAGCCGTGGGGCGTCTTCTGGGCAGCCATCCTGTTCGGCGTGCTGAAGAACGGTGGCTACGCCATGCAGGCCGCCAACGGCATCCCGATCGACATCGTCGGGGTCATCCAGGCCCTCATCGTCCTCTTCATCGCGGCGCCGCCGCTCGTCCGCGCGATCTTCCGGATCCCGCAGCCGGGTGCACGCAAGCGCACGAAGACGAGCAAGACCAGCAAGAAGGCGGTCGCCGCATGAGCACCATCAGCCCCACCGCGGCCGCGCCGCGCATGCCCCTGGACGACCGCCCGGTCGAGACGACCCGCAGCTGGAAGCTCCCGATCGGGTACGGCGTGTTCACGCTGCTCGCGCTCGTGCTGTTCGGCTTCGGACACCGCCCCGGAACGGCGACGCTCCGCCTGGCGTCGAAGGGCGACTTCTTCGCGCTGCCGAACCTCCCGCTGCCGGCGACGGCCACCGGGATCGTCGTCACCGTGCTGCTCGCGCTCGCCACGGTGTACGCGATCGTCGAGACCCGTGCCTCGCGACGTGTGCCGCTCTGGGTGACCTCGGTGTTCGCGATCGTCTTCGTGGTCGGTTTCCTCGCATGGGCGGTCGCCGGCGACTCGATCACCATCCCCGGCATGCTCTTCGGTGCGCTCGGCCTCGCGGTCCCGCTCGTCTTCGGTGCCCTCGGCGGCGTCATCTCCGAGCGGGTCGGCGTGGTGAACATCGCGATCGAGGGTCAGTTCCTCGCCGGTGCGTTCACCTCGGCGCTCATCGCCTCGCTCACCGGGTCGCCCTGGGTCGGCCTCGTCGGTGCCCTCGTCGCGGGTGTGCTCGTGTCGTTCGTCCTCGCGGCGTTCAGCATCAAGTACCTCGTCGACCAGGTCATCGTCGGTGTCGTCATCAACGCCTTCATCTCGGGCCTGACCGGCTTCCTGTACTCGCAGGTGCTGTCCCCGAACCAGCAGACGCTCAACATCGGCATCCGGTTCCCGAAGTTCGAGGTCCCGGTGCTCCACCAGATCCCGATCATCGGACCGATCTTCTTCGAGCAGTCGGTCGTCGTCTACCTGGCCTACGTCGCCGTCGCGGTCGTCACCTTCGGCCTGTTCAAGACCCGTTGGGGTCTGCGACTCCGCGCCGTCGGCGAGCACCCGCAGGCCGCCGACACGGTGGGCATCAACGTCACGAGCACCCGGTTCTGGAACGTCTCCCTCGCCGGTGCGATCGCGGGCCTCGGCGGTGCGTACTTCACGCTCGACGCCACCGGCGGGTTCACGAAGGACATGACCGCGGGCGCGGGCTACATCGCCCTGGCCGCCGTCATCTTCGGCCGCTGGGACCCGATCAAGGCCACGCTCGCCGCCCTGCTGTTCGGCTTCGCGTCGAACCTGCAGAACACGCTCAGCGCGGTCGGCTCGCCCGTGCCGAGCGAGTTCCTGCTGATGCTGCCGTACGTGGTGACGATCTTCGCCGTGGCCGGCCTGGTCGGGCAGTCGCGCGGCCCCGCCGCGTCCGGCAAGCCCTACATCAAGAGCTGACGGCCTGGAGGCACGACACATGACCGACGCACACGCTGCAGGTGACCAGGCGGTCACCGCCACCGACCCGGCGGACGCCGCCACGGGCCTCCCGGTCGACGACGTGGACTGGGGCGCCCTGCGGGACGCCGCCACGGCCGCGATGCGGCGCGCCTACGCGCCGTACTCGTCGTTCCCGGTGGGCGCCGCGGCGCTCACCGACGACGGCCGGATCGTCTCCGGCTGCAACATCGAGAACGCGAGCTACGGGGTGACGCTCTGCGCGGAGTGCTCCCTCGTGTCGCAGCTGCACATGACCGGCGGCGGCAAGCTCGTCGCGTTCACGTGCGTCGACGGCGACGGGGCGACCCTGATGCCGTGCGGCCGCTGCCGCCAGCTGCTGTTCGAGCACTCGACCGTGGGCATGCTCCTCGAGACGCTCTCCGGCATCCGCACCATCGACGAGGTCCTGCCGGACGCCTTCGGGCCGCGGACCCTCGCCACCTACCAGCAGGAGCACTGATCCACATGGCCGTCGAGCCGTTCGACACCGTCGACCTCATCCGTACGAAGCGCTCCGGCGGGGCCCTCAGCACCGCCGAGGTGGACTGGCTCGTCGACGCGTACACCCGCGGCTACGTCGAGGACCCGCAGATGGCCGCGATGGCGATGGCGATCTTCCTGAACGGGATGGAGCGGCGTGAGATCAAGGACCTCACGCTCGCGATGATCGCGTCGGGGGAGCGGATGTCGTTCTCGTCGCTCGGCAAGACGACGGTCGACAAGCACTCCACGGGCGGGGTCGGCGACAAGATCACCCTGCCGCTGGCACCCCTGGTGGCGTCGTTCGGCGTCGCCGTGCCGCAGCTGTCCGGCCGCGGGCTCGGCCACACCGGCGGCACGCTCGACAAGCTCGAGTCGATCCCCGGGTGGCAGGCGTCCATCTCGAACGACCGCATGATGCAGGTGCTGCAGGACGTCGGCGCGGTCATCTGCGCCGCCGGGTCCGGCCTGGCTCCCGCGGACAAGAAGCTCTACGCGCTCCGCGACATCACCGGCACGGTCGAGTGCATCCCGCTCATCGCGTCGAGCATCATGTCGAAGAAGATCGCCGAGGGCACCGGGGCGCTCGTGCTCGACGTCAAGTTCGGGTCCGGCGCGTTCATGCCGACGTACGAGGCGTCCCGGGAGCTCGCGCAGACCATGGTCGACCTCGGCAACGACGCCGGGGTCGCGACCTCGGCGCTGCTGACCGACATGGAGGTCCCGCTCGGGCTGACGATCGGCAACGCGCTCGAGGTGCGGGAGTCGGTCGAGGTGCTCGCCGGCGGCGGCCCCGCCGACGTCGTCGAGCTGACGGTTGCGCTCGCGACCGAGATGCTCACCCTGGCGGGACTGCCCGACGCCGACCCGGCCGCGGCGCTCGCGGACGGCCGCGCCATGGACACCTGGCGTCGGATGATCGAGGCGCAGAGCGGGGACCCGTCCGCCGCGTTGCCCGTGGCCCGCGAACAGCACGTCGTCACCGCTCCGACGTCGGGGGTCCTCACGCAGCAGGACGCGCTGCCGTTCGGCGTCTCGGCCTGGCGGCTCGGGGCCGGTCGTGCCCGCGCGCAGGACCCGGTGCAGGCCGGTGCGGGCATCGAGCTCCACGTCAAGCCGGGGGACACCGTGATCGAGGGCCAGCCGCTCTGGACGCTGCACTCCGACGACGCGTCGCGGATCCCGCGTGCGCTGGAGTCGCTCGAGGGCGCGTGGACCATCGGCCCGGAGGGCTCCGCTGCCGCGGCACGTGGGCCGATCGTGCGCGAGCGCATCGGGTCCTGAACCGGGCCACCCGACCGACCGGAGGCTCCCTGCACACCTGTGGGGAGCCTCCAGTGTCTTCGGTCGTGGGTTGTGCACAGGTGCCTGCGCGGCGGCGGTGACCACCGATAGCCTGGGGGCATGAGCGCCGACGCCCCGACCTACCGCCTGCCCGACGCCGGGGAGGTCATCAACGACCTGCCGAAGGTCTCGCTGCACGACCACCTCGACGGCGGCCTGCGTCCCGCGACCATCATCGAGCTCGCGGCCTCGGCGGGTGTGTCGCTCCCCACCACCGACCCGGCCGAGCTGGGGCAGTGGTTCGCCGACCAGTCGAACTCCGGCTCCCTGGTCGAGTACCTGAAGACGTTCGACGTCACCACGTCGGTGATGCAGACCGCACCGCAGCTCACCCGGATCGCCCGCGAGTTCGTCGAGGACCTGGTCGCCGACGGCGTCGTCTACGGCGAGGTCCGCTGGGCGCCGGAGCAGCACCTGCAGGGCGGACTGACCCTCGACCAGACGGTCGAGGCGGTACAGGCCGGCATCGAGGAAGCCGTCGACGCCGCCGGTGGGCGCATCCGCGTCGGCCAGCTCGTCACCGCGATGCGGCACGCCGACCGGTCGCTCGAGATCGCCGAGCTCGCCGTCCGGCACCGTGACGCCGGGGTCGTCGGCTTCGACATCGCCGGTGCCGAAGCCGGGTTCCCCGCCTCGAACCACCGCGCCGCCTTCGACTACCTGGCGTCCGAACTGTTCCCCGTCACCGTGCACGCGGGCGAGGCCGACGGGCTCGCCTCCATCCGGTCCGCGCTGGTCGACGGCCGGGCGCTCCGCCTCGGGCACGGCGTCCGCATCTTCGAGGACGTCGCCCTGTCCGACGCCGGGGACGGCTCGACGCTGGCCTCCCTGGGCGAGGTCGCCTCGTGGGTCCGTGACCGCGAGATCCCGCTCGAGGTCTCGCCGTCGTCCAACCTGCAGACCGGGGCGATCGCCGCGTGGGGCGACGACCTCGCCGACCACCCGTTCGACGTGCTCTACCAGCTCGGCTTCCGCGTCACGGTGAACACCGACAACCGCCTGATGAGCGGCACCTCGCTGTCGAAGGAGCTCGCACTGCTCGCCGGCACGTTCGGGTACGACCTCGACGACCTGGCGGCGTTCCAGATCAACGCCGCGCTCGGGTCGTTCCTGCCGCTGGAGGACCGCGAGGAGATCATCGCCACCATCACGGCCGGGTACCAGGAGGCCTGACGCATGGGACTGCCACCGCTGCCGGACACCGCCGTCCTCCTCGGTGCGGACGCGCCCGCGTGGCGTGACGCGATGCGCCTGGTCGGCGGTGCGCTCGTCGCGTCGGGCGCCACCACCGACGAGTACACCGACGCCATGATCGGCATGGTCGAGGAGCACGGGCCGTACATCGTCATCTCGCCGGGGCTCGCGTTCGCGCACGCCCGGCCGGGTGGTGCCGTCGTGCGGGACGGACTCGCGATCGTGACGCTCGCGACGCCGGTGGCGTTCGGCCACCCGCACAACGACCCCGTCCGTGTGGTGCTCGGGCTCGCGGTGGCCGAGGTCGGCACCCACCTGGAGTCGATCGGCGAGATCGCGAACCTGTTCAACGACGCCACCGTGACCGGACGGATCGCGGCGGCGACCACCGCGGACGAGGTCCGCGCGATCATGGGGGTCTCCGCGTGAAGATCGTGACCATCTGCGGCGCCGGCATCGGGTCGAGCGGCATCCTCAAGGTGAACGCCGAGAAGGCGCTCGACGCCCTCGGGCTGTCGGCGTCGGTCGTCGCGGCGGACGTCGCGTCTGTGCGGGACGTCTCCGACGACGCCAACGTGATCCTGACGAGTCAGGAGTTCGTCGAGGCGATCGGTGACACCTACGCCGAGGTCATCGTCATCGCGAACCACTTCGACCAGGGCGAGATCACGGCGGCGGTGGACCGGGCGCTCGGCGAGCACTGAGGCGGGTGCGGTGGCGGCCGCTGCGGCGGCGCTGCGGCGGCTGCTGCGGCGGGCGCTGCGGCGGGCGTCCGCCCTTTAGAGTTGGGGCATGAGCACCGAGAACCCGCTGAACGACCCCGCTGCCGACCCGTTCGAGGTCGCGCGGGCCGCCGCCGCCGTCATCGCCGAGCAGTCCGGCATCGAGCGGCACGACATCGCCCTGACCCTCGGGTCGGGCTGGGGCAAGGCCGCCGACATCATCGGTGAGACCGTGTCCGAGATCCCGGCCGAGCAGGTCCCCGGGTTCAGCGCCTCGGCCGTCCCCGGACACTCCGGCACCATCCGGTCGATCCGCCTCGCCGACAGCCGCCACGCGCTCGTCATCGGTGCCCGCACCCACTACTACGAGGGTCACGGAGTCCGTCGGGTCGTGCACAGCGTCCGCACGGCCGCTGCGACCGGTGCCTCGATCATGGTGCTGACCAACGGCGCCGGCGGCATCAAGGAGCACTGGACCCCGGGCACCCCGGTGCTCATCAGCGACCACATCAACCTGACCGCGGACAGCCCGCTCGAGGGCGCGACGTTCATCGACCTGACCGACCTGTACTCGGCGCGTCTGCGCGAGCTGGCCCGGACGGTCGACCCGTCGCTCGACGAGGGCGTGTACACGCAGTTCCGCGGCCCGCACTACGAGACCCCGGCCGAGGTCCAGATGGCGAAGACCATCGGCGGACACATCGTCGGCATGTCGACCGCGCTCGAGGCCATCGCGGCCCGTCAGGCCGGCATGGAGGTCCTCGGGTTCTCGCTCATCACGAACCTCGCCGCGGGCATCCAGAAGACCCCGTTGTCGCACACCGAGGTGCTCGAGGCCGGCAAGCAGGCCGAGCCGGTGATCGCCGACCTGCTCGCACGCGTGGTCGCCGCACTCGGGCAGCCGGCCTCGTGAAGCTCGACCTCGACCAGGTGCTCGGCACCGCGCGGGCGTGGCTGGCGCAGGACCCCGACCCGGAGACCCGTGACGAGCTGGCCGCGGCGATCGACGCGGCGGCCGACGGTGACGGTCCCGCTGTCCGGGCGCTCGCCGAGCGGTTCGACGGCCGGCTGCAGTTCGGCACCGCCGGACTCCGCGCGGAGCTCGGCTGGGGCCCGCTGCGCATGAACCGGGTCGTCGTGACCCAGGCCGCTGCGGGGCTCGCACGGTTCCTCATCGGCACCGGGCGCTCGCGCAGCGTCGTGATCGGGTACGACGGCCGGGTGAACTCGGACGTCTTCGCACGTGACTCGGCCGAGGTCATGCGCGGCCTCGGGCTCGAGGTCACCCTGCTGCCCTCGGCCCTGCCGACGCCGGTGCTCGCGTTCGCCGTCCGGCACCTGGACGTCGGTGCTGGCGTCATGGTCACCGCGAGCCACAACCCGCCGCGGGACAACGGGTACAAGGTCTACCTCGGTCAGGACGACGACGGCTCGCAGATCGTGCCGCCCGTCGACGGTGAGATCGCGGACGCCATCGACGCCGTCGCCGCGGGCTCCGTCACCGACCTGCCGCGTGGCACGGACTACACCGTCGCGTCGTCGGCCCTGGTCGACGCCTACGTGGCCGCCACGGCCGCGATCGTGCCCGCTCCGGCACTCCGGGTCGACGAGCAGCCGAAGGTCGTCTACACGGCCATGCACGGCGTCGGGTGGGAGACCGCTCGCGCGGTGTTCGCCGCGGCCGGGTTCGCGTCACCGACGGTGGTGCCGGAGCAGATCGAGCCGGACGGTGCATTCCCGACGGTGTCGTTCCCGAACCCCGAGGAGCCGGGTGCGATGGACCTGGCGATCGCCCGTGGTCTCGCCGTCGGCGCCGACCTGGTGATCGCGAACGACCCCGACGCCGACCGGCTCGCACTCGCGATCCCGGACGGGTCCAGTTCCTACCGCCGGCTGTCAGGCAACGAGGTCGGCTGGCTGCTCGGGTGGCGTGCCGCTGCACGGGCGTCCGAGTCGGGCGCGACCGGCACGCTCGCCGCGTCGATCGTCTCGTCGCCGGCGTTGGCCCGGGTGGCTGCGCGCCACGGGCTGGAGTACCGCGACACCCTGACCGGCTTCAAGTGGGTCTCGCGGGTGCCCGAGCTGCTGTTCGGCTACGAAGAGGCCCTGGGCTACCTGGTCGACCCGTCGGTCGTGCGCGACAAGGACGGCATCTCGGCTGCGCTCGAACTGCTGTCCCTCGCCGACGAGCTCGCCGCATCGGGCTCGACCATCGCCGACCACCTCGAGGCCTTCGCCGCCGAGTTCGGAGCGTTCGCATCGGGCCAGGTGGCGACCCGCGTCGACGACCTGTCGCGCATCGGCGAGATCATGGCGTCGCTCCGGTCCACGCCACCGTCGACGCTCGGCGGGCTGGACGTGCACACGGTGACGGACTACGCCGACGGGGTGGCGGGCTTCCCGCCCTCGGACATCCTGCGCTACGACCTGTCCGGCGACGCCCGGGTGATCGTCCGCCCGAGCGGGACCGAGCCCAAGGTGAAGGTGTACATCGACACCGTCGCGGACACCCCCGCCGAGGCCCAGCGCCTGGTCGACGCCCTCGCCGAGTCGGTGCGCCCCTTGGTGTCGTAGGGCGCGGTCCCGCTCAAACCAGGTTCCGGACACAGCACCGCGCATCTTCGCGGTGCTGTGTCCATTCCGCAGTGTCGCGTAAGCCCGGTACCGCTCCACAATGGCAACGGGTCTGCTGGTTCTCCACAGCGACCGGGTCATCGTGCCGTGAGCGGCCGCCCGGACGCCACGCTGTCCCGATGGAACGCCTCACGCTCATGACGACTCCGGTGGACAGCGCAACGGCTCGCAGCATGCGGCGCAGAACGGAGCGGGGCGAGTTCCTCCGCATCGGCCACGGCGTTTCGACCCCCGCCCAGGCGTTCCGGGATGCGTCGGAAGCGGCTCGTCACCGTGCTCGGATCGATGCCGTCCTCGCTGCCTCCCGTCCGGGGCTGATCGTGTCGCACGCGTCGGCCGTCGTGATGCACGAGCTGCCCTGGTTCGGGCCACTCCCGGATCGCGTGGCCCTCACCGACCCCACGCGCGACCGCGCGCAGCGCCTGCGGTTCAGCGACAAGGTGCCGGCACGTGGTCGAGACGTGGCAACCGTGCTCATCGACGGGGTCGAGACGACGGACCTGGTGACCACGGCCATCGACGTTGCGCTCCGATCCGACCGGGGCCATGCCCTGGTCATCCTCGACGCGGTGCTCCGACGAGGGGGCGACCGTCACGACCTGCTGGCCGAACTCGAGTCGCGACCGACACGCCGCGGTGTCCAGCGGGTCCGAGCGCTCCTCGAGCTCGCGGACGGTCGGATCGAGTCCGCCGGAGAGAGCCTCGCGCTGTTGGTGATGCACGATCTCGGGTTGCCACGGCCGGAGCTGCAACACGAGTTCTCCGTCGACGGCCGATGCATCGCACGGGTCGACTTCTGGTTTCCGGAGCAGGGGGTGGTCGTGGAGTTCGACGGACTCGTCAAGTACCGGGCCGGCGAGGTTCGGGGCGCGCGGACGGCAGAAGAAGTGGTGATTGCGGAGAAGTTCCGAGAAGACGCGGTGCGTGCAGTCCCGGGGGTCCGCGGTGTCGCGAGGCTGATCTGGCGCGAGGTTCTGCCCGGCGGCGATGCTCCGATCACGCTCCGGAGGTCCGGACTCCCGGTCCCACTGGCGAGCCGCACGACACCGACGTGGTGACGCACCGGGGAACGGACACAGCACCGTGTAGATGCACGGTGCTGTGTCCGGAACCTGGTTCCGGGGGCGAGACGGAACCCCCGCGCTACGCGAGCTCGAGCAGCACGTGACCGGACGAGACCGTCTGGCCGACCGGGGCGTTCAGCCCGGTGACGACGCCGTCCTTGTGCGCCTGCACGGGCTGCTCCATCTTCATGGCCTCGAGCACGACGAGCAGGTCGCCCTTCACCACGGAGTCGCCCTCGGCGACCGCGAGCTTCACCACGGTGGCCTGCATCGGCGACGCGACGGACGACCCGGACTTCGCCAGGCCCCCGCGGACGGCCGACGAGCGGCGCTTCGGGGGAGCGGTGGGGCCGGCCGGACGACGACCGGCGACGCCGCCGGCAGCACCGCCACCGACGATCGACGGCATGGTGACCTCGATGCGCTTGCCCTGCACCTCGACCACGACGCTGTCGCGCGCAGCCGGCGCCGGCAGTTCCTCGGGGGAACCGCTCCACGCCGGGATGTCGTTCACGAAGTCGGTCTCGATCCACTGCGTGTAGATGCTGAACGGCTCGTCGTCGGCCGTCGCGAACGCCGGGTCGGACACCACGGCACGGTGGAAGGGGAGCACGGTCGGCAGGCCCGTGACCTCGAACTCGGCGAGTGCACGACGCGAACGCTCCAGCGCCTCGGCACGGGTGGCGCCGGTGACGATCAGCTTCGCGAGCATCGAGTCGAACGAGCCGGACACGACGTCACCGGAGACGACGCCCGAGTCGACGCGCACGCCGGGGCCGGACGGTGCGTTGAACGCGTGCACGGGGCCGGGCGCGGGGAAGAAGTTGCGACCCGGGTCCTCGCCGTTGATGCGGAACTCGAACGAGTGTCCTCGCGGCGTGGGGTCCGAGTAGTCGAGCACGCCACCCTCGGCGATGCGGAACTGCTCGCGCACCAGGTCGATGCCGGTGACCTCTTCGGAGACGCAGTGCTCGACCTGCAGGCGGGTGTTCACCTCGAGGAACGACACCGTGCCGTCGGCGCCGATGAGGAACTCGCAGGTGCCGGCGCCGACGTAGCCGACCTCGCGCAGGATCGCCTTCGACGACTCGTACAGTGCGGTCTGCTGCTCGGGCGTCAGGTAGGGCGCCGGGGCTTCCTCGACGAGCTTCTGGTGGCGTCGCTGCAGCGAGCAGTCGCGGGTGGAGACCACGACGACGTTGCCGTGCTCGTCCGCCAGGCACTGGGTCTCGACGTGGCGCGGCTTGTCCAGGTACTTCTCGACGAAGCACTCGCCCCGACCGAACGCGGCGATCGCCTCACGCGTGGCGGACTCGAAGAGCTCCTCGACCGAGGCACGGTCGCGGACGACCTTCAGACCACGACCGCCGCCACCGAACGCCGCCTTGATCGCGACGGGCAGACCGACCTGGTCGACGAAGTCGAAGACCTCGGAGACGTCCTGCACGGGCTCGATGGTGCCGGGGGCGAGTGGTGCGCCGACCTTCTCGGCGACGTGGCGCGCGGAGACCTTGTCGCCGAGGCGCTCGATCGACTCCGGCGACGGGCCGATCCAGACGAGCCCGGCGTCGATGACGGCGCGGGCGAAGTCGGCGTTCTCGGCGAGGAACCCGTAGCCCGGGTGCACGGCGTCCGCACCGGAGCGGCGGGCGACCGAGATGATCTTGTCGATGACGAGGTACGTCTCGGCGCTCGTGGTGCCGTTCAGCGCGTAGGCCTCGTCGGCGAGGCGGGCGTGCAGGGCATCGCGGTCCTGGTCGGCGTAGACCGCGACCGATGCCTTGCCCGCGTCGCGGGCCGCGCGGATGATGCGGACGGCGATCTCGCCGCGGTTCGCGATGAGGACCTTGCTGATACGGGGCATGACACAGCAGCGTATTCGTGCGGCGGGAGTGCGTTTTGACTGGCACCCACAAAGAACCACCCGGAAGAGGTGCGGATGTCTACAGTGCCCACAGGTCGTGCCAGGCGATGCCGAAGCCCCGGAGCAGCATCGACCGCAGCACCGGCAGCGACATCCCGATCACGGCGGACGGTGCGCCGTCGATCCGCGTGATGTACGCCGCGGCCCGACCGTCGATGGTGAAGGCACCCGCCACCTCGAGCGGCTCGCCCGTCGCGACGTACGCGTCGATCTCGTCGACGGACACGTCGTCGGCGAAGGTCAGCACCGCGCTGTCGACCGCGACCACGCGGTCGCCGGCGGCGGCCAGCGCCGACCCGCCGGGCGCGACGGCACCCAGCTGCGGGACGCCGGCGGTGAACGTGACCAGGGACCGGACGGGAGGCACGGTGCGGGCCGGTGCCGCGCCTCCAGGCCGTCCCGTGGCCGGTTCCGGGTCCCGGTGCCGGTCGTCGCGTCGTCGATCGATCACGCAGTGTCCGCTCCACAGGGTCCCGCCGCCGGCGGCGAGCATCTGCCGCCAGCGCTCCCGGGCGACCGCCGGGTCGTGCGGCTTGCCGTACAGCTGTCCGTCGACCTCGAAGGCGGAGTCCCCGCCGAACACCACGCCGTCGACCGGTGACCCGGCGACCGCGGAGTCGGCGACCGCGGACGCCTTCGCGACGGCGAGGAGCGAGACGAGCTCCGGACCGGTCAGGTCGCGGCCGAGGGATGCCGCTGCTGCGGCGCCGACGGCGTCCTCGTCGACCCCGGGGGACACGAGCACGGGTTCGATCCCGGACTGGGCGAGGAGTGCTCGGCGGGCGGGGGATGTACTCGCGAGGTACAGACGCATGGGACCATCTCACCATGGGTGAATCCGTCGGCACGCTGCTCGAACTCGACGTCACCGGGATCGCCCACGGCGGCATCTCGGTGGCACGGCACGAAGGACGGGTGGTCTTCGTCTCGGACGCGATCCCCGGGGAGCGCGTCGTCGCCCGGGTGACCGAGGACCGCAAGAAGTCGTTCTGGCGCGCCGACACGGTCAGCGTCATCACGCCGAGCGAGCACCGCGTCGACCACGTCTGGCCCGAGGCCGCGCTCGAGCGTGACCCCGAGACGCGCCCGGGTGGTGCCGAGTTCGGTCACATCGCCCTCGCACACCAGCGCACGCTGAAGCACGACGTCCTCGTCGACTCGTTCGCGCGGTTCGCGCGGATGGACCTCGCCGAGGTGCTCGGCCACGACGTCGTCGTCGAGGCCGCGCCCGGCGACGACGCGGCGAACGGCCTCGGCTGGCGCACGCGCGTCCGGCTGCACGTCGACGAGCAGGGCACCGCCGGCCCGTTCGCGGCCCGCTCCCACTCCGTCATCCAGGTGACCGGCCTGCCGCTCGCGACCGCCGTCGTGCAGCAGAGCGCCCCGCTCGGCCGTGGTGCGCTGCCGGGGTCCTCGGTCATCGACGTCCTCGCACCGAGCGGCTCTGAGGGCGCGCGGCTCGTCATCGACGACCAGAAGCCCACCGTGGTGACCGAGGTCGTGGGGGAGCGCACGTTCCAGGTCGACGACAACGGGTTCTGGCAGGTGCACCGTGCCGCGGCGACCGTGCTCACCGAGGCCGTGCAGGACCTGGTCGACCGCGACCGACTCGACCCCGAGGGCACCCACCTGGACCTGTACGGCGGTGTCGGCCTGCTCGCCGCCGCCCTCGGTGACCTGGCCGGCCCGAAGGCACGCATCACGAGCGTCGAGAGCGCCGCCCGTGCCACCGAGCACGCGCAGGAGAACCTGTCGGAGTGGCTCGGTGCCCGCGCCGAGACCGGCCGCGTCGACCGCTGGCTGACGAACACGGTGGCGAACGCCTCGCGTGCCGAGAAGGACCGCTTCCGCGCCGGCACGATCGTGCTCGACCCGCCCCGCGCCGGTGCCGGTCGTGACGTGGTCGTGCAGATCGCCGCGCTCCAGCCGGAGCAGGTCGTCTACGTGGCGTGCGACCCGGTGGCGCTGGCCCGCGACGTCGCGACGTTCGCCGACCTCGGCTACCGACTCGAAGCACTGCGGGCCTTCGACCTGTTCCCGCACACGCACCACCTGGAAGCCGTCGCACGCCTGGTCCCCACGCGCTGAGGTCCGGGGGTCGCTCGACCGCGGGTCCTTGCGTGTCGGGGTGTCCACCAATCGGCGGACCGGCCAGCGTGGCGCAGCGGAGAAGCCCCGCACCTGAGTCCGGGCTGGGTATCCTGGGTCGTTGATGGCACTCCGGTTTCAGGGGCCGGCGTCGCGCATCGGAACGAGAGGCCACTGTGGCAGCAGGAACGACAACCACCAGCACCGAGACGTCAGGGGCGGCCACCAGGCCGGTCCGGGTCGCGATCGTCGACGACCACGAGTCCGTCCGACTCGGGATCCAGGCGGCGTGCCAGAACGAAGGGTTCGAGGTGGTGCTCACCGCCGCCAGCGTCCCCGAGTACGTCCAGAACCTCGACGGGCGAGAGGTCGACGTCGTCGTCCTCGACCTGTCCCTCGGTGACGGTTCGACCGTGACCGAGAACGTCAAGGGCGTGCAGGGGACGGGATCGGCGGTGCTCGTGCACTCCATCGCGGACCGTGTCGCCAACGTGCGTGAGGCGCTCGCAGCAGGGGCTGCCGGCGTCATCCCGAAGTCCTCGGCCACCAAGACGGTGATGGCCGCGGTCGCCACCGTCGCACGCGGTGACGTGCTCAACAACCTCGAGTGGGCGAGCGCCATCGACGCCGACCGTGACTTCGCGAAGGCGCAGCTCGGCCGTCGCGAGCGCGAGATCCTGCACCTCTACGCCTCGGGTCTCCCGCTCAAGCTCGCCGCCCAGCAGCTCGGCATCGGCTACTCGACGGCCCGTGAGTACCTCGACCGGATCCGTGTGAAGTACGTCGAGGTCGGTCGCCCGGCCCCGACGAAGGTCGACCTGCTGCGTCGAGCCGTCGAGGACGGGATCCTCCCCGGGCTCGACTCGGGCATCGACCCCGACGGCGACGGTCGCTGACACGGATGGCGACCGCGGCTGAGTCGGCGCGGACGGTCGTCGAACCGGCGCCCTTCGGCGCCGATCCGGCGCGCAGCGTCCGCGCCTCGATCACGCAGGCGTCGGTGGAACGCGCGTTCGCGATCCTCCTCGCGATGGCGGCGATCGGCCTCGGCATCGTCGACGCGCCCGCGGTCCTGCAGCAGCTGCCGTACCTCGACCCGTTCTGGGGCCCGACGCTGATGCTCGCCCTCGCGGCGTCGTTCGTGTTCATCGGGGTCTCGGCCTTCGTGCAGCGGGTCGCGCAGCTGGCGCAGATCGTCTGCGCGCTGCTGTTCCTCGTCGTGCTCGTGACGTGGACGGCGACCGTGCAGGAGCCCATCCCGTCGGCGCAGCAGCCGTGGCCGTGGTGGTTCTGCACGGTCGGCTGCACGGCGGCGGCGATGGGCTTCGCCACGTGGCGTGCGACGGTCTACACGGCGCTCGTGCCGGCGGTGTACGTCGTCATCCGGCTCAGCCCGCTCGGCGGCGACGTCGGGGTCCTCGCGGTCCTGCTCGACGGCGTGTACACGGCGCTGCTCAGCGGTGCGGTGCTCGTCATCGCCGTGGTGCTGCGGCGAGCGGCCACGTCGGTCGACACGGCGCAGTCCACGGCCGTGCGGCGGTACTCGCTCGCCATCCGGGAACACGCGACCGAGGTCGAACGGGTCCAGGTGGACGCCATCGTGCACGACAGCGTGCTCACGACGCTGCTCTCCGCCGCACGTGCCGACACGCTCGAGGCCAAGACCCTCGCCGCGCGGATGGCACGGAACGCGATCGACCACCTCGAGGCCGCCGCCACCGACGGTCCCGGTGACGTCGCGCCGGTCGCCCTCGGGGAACTCCGGGCGCGCATCCGCGAGGGGGTCGGTGCGTTGCCCGCTCCGGTCCGCCTCGTGCCGACGCCGACCGGGTCGGTCCGCCTGCCCGCGTCGGTCGCCGACGCGCTGGCCTCGGCGGCGCTGCAGGCCGCGGTGAACAGCGTGCAGCACGCCGGCGACGCAGACGTCTCCCGCTGGGTCCGCGTCGAGCAGCAGGGCCAAGGGGTGCTCGTCGAGGTCGGCGACGAGGGCCGCGGGTTCGACGTCGCGGCCATCCCCGCCGAACGGCTCGGTGTCCGCCGCTCCATCGTGGAGCGGGTCGCGACCGTCGACGGTCGCGCCGAGGTGCACACCGCCCCGGGCGAGGGCACCCGCATCGTGCTGACGTGGTCGCCGGCCGCGAGGACGACCGCATGAAGGTCTCCCTGCCGGCGAGCATCGCCCTCGGACTCGCGTCGCTGTTCTCCCTCTACCACCTGGTCCTCGCCGCGGCCACGTTGCCGCGCGTCGACCAGGTCGCCCCGATCATCGCCTGCATGGTCCTGTACGCCGCGGCCACCGGCCTCGCACTGTTCGTCCCCGGCAGGGTCCTGCCGGTCTGGACGGCCTGCTTCTCCCTCGCCACCGCGATCGTGATGCCGGTGATCGCCGCCCCCGTCCTCGTCGATGGTCGTGGTCCGGGCTCCGCCACCTGGTGGATCGCGGCCATCGGCACGCTCATGGTGGTGCTCGTCGTGCGCGGTCGGGGCCCCTTCGCGTGGGCCGGCGTGCTGTTCCTGACCGTGTACACCGTCGCCTGGGCCGGCCTCGGCGCGCTCGGTGGGCTCGGCGTGGTCGGCAGCGTCGCCTGGGTCGCGATCGCCACGGTCTTCGCCGCCGCGATGAGCCGCGCCATCCGGAACACCCGTGAACTCGTCCTCGCCGAGCAGGAGACCGCCGACTGGCAGGCCGCGCAGGACGCCCACGTGTTCGAGCGGCAGTTCAGGCTGAGCCAGACCACCCGGATGGCCCTGCCGATGCTGCAGCGCATCATCGACTCCTGCGGCGACCTCGACGACGCCGACCGCGCCGAGTGCCTGCACCTCGAGCAGGCCATCCGCGACGAGATCCGCGGTCGGTCCCTGTTGTCCGACGACGTCCGCGACGAGGTGATGCGCCTGCGTCGCCGCGGAGCGACCGTCCAGCTGCACGACGACGGCGGGCTCGACGACCTGGACGCCCCGGACATCCGGCGCATCCACGCCCGTGTCGCCGAGGCGCTCCGGCAGGCCCGCGACGCCGACAACGTCATCGTGCGGACGGTCGGCGAGGGGTCCGACTCCGCGGTGACCGTCGTCGGACTCCGCCTCGACGGCGCGGCCAGTGAGTCCGCGGCGCTCGGAGCCGGGATGGACGACGACGACGGGGACGAGGACGACTCCGTCGCGCTCTGGCTGGAGATCCCGCGGCACGAGCCGGCATAGCGCGCGGCACGCCCGGTACAGCGAGCGGCAGCGCGTGCGCGCGTGTTGCGACCATGCACCACGTGATCGACGCGTGGATCGTCGCGAACGTGGTGCGGACGGCGCAGCGGACGCGCGTGGTGCGCCGGGCGTGCGGGCGGCGGTGGACGCGATGGGGGACACCCGGGAGGCCCGTGGCGGCGCCGCCACGGGCCTCCCGGCCGTCACGTGGGTGCGCCGGGCTGGCGCGCGCACGGAAGCGACCATGTCGCTGTCGTACGACGTCGACGGTGTCGTTCCGGATCGGCCTCGCCAGCCGCCCCGCCAACCGCACGGATGCCCGCCCGCACCCGCGACAGACCCCCGGAAACGGGGAACGGGCCGGTCGGATACCGACCGGCCCGTTCACGACCCGAGGCTGAGCGACAACCCGAATGTCGCCCTGCCTCGCAGCGGGCGGTGGCTTCGTACCCTAGTCGGCCACCGTCCTGCGATGTCTTTCATTGAAGGACACCGAACACCAACTACTATGCCCACGCACGAGCCGCATGTCAGTCGTCATTATGGGGGACAATTCCGGCATTTCCGGTCCGTATCCGCTGAACGTGTCCCCCGAGTGAGGGGATACCGACCGGGAAGTGCGCCCTGCAACCGTTCCGGTCGCCAGTGCACCAGGGGTACATCAGCGGAGCGATCGGCCCCAGGCGCCCGGTCCGTGATCGAGCGGGCGGCGGAGTCCGCGGGCCGCGGCGTCCCACCCGGTGCGGGGCTCGACGACCACGGCGGCGCGCCCGGCGGCAGCGGCCTCGTCGGCCTGGCGCTGCAGGACGGCCACGACGGCGGCGAGTTCCTCGGGGTTGGGGTCGCCGGAGACCACCCGGACGTCCGCCACTGAAGCGGGCTCGTCCGAGGGCACGGCTGCTGCGTGGCGACCCATCAGAGGGGAATGTTCCCGTGCTTCTTCGGGGGCAGCGTGGCGCGCTTGCCCCGCAGCGACCGGAGGGCCTTGATGACCGACACGCGCGTGGCGTGCGGCTGGATGATGCCGTCGAGCTCACCGCGCTCGGCCGCCAGGTACGGCGACGCGACGTTGTACGTGTACTCGTTCGCGAGCTTCGTGCGGACCGCGGCGACGTCCTCGCCGGACTCCTCGGCGCGCTTGATCTCGGCGCGGTACAGGATGTTGACGGCACCCTGACCGCCCATGACGGCGATCTCGGCGGTCGGCCACGCCAGGTTGATGTCGGCACCGAGCTGCTTGGAACCCATGACGATGTACGCGCCGCCGTAGGCCTTGCGGGTGATGACGGTGACGAGCGGGACGGTGGCCTCGGCGTAGGCGTACAGCAGCTTCGCGCCGCGGCGGATGACGCCGGTCCACTCCTGGTCGGTGCCGGGCAGGTAGCCGGGCACGTCCACCAGGGTCAGGATCGGGATGCCGAACGCGTCGCAGAACCGCACGAAGCGGGCGGCCTTCTCACCGGCGTCGATGTTCAGCGTGCCGGCCATCGCCTGCGGCTGGTTCGCGATGATGCCGACCGTGCGGCCCTCGACCCGGCCGAAGCCGATCAGGATGTTCGGCGCGAAGAGCGGCTGGACCTCGAGGAACTCACCGTCGTCGACGATGTGTTCGATGATCGTGGTGACGTCGTACGGCTGGTTCGTCGAGTCCGGGATCACGAGGTCGAGCTCGTGGTCGGCGTCGGTGGTCTCGAGCTCCGGGGCGACGTCGTAGGCCGGCGGGTCGGACAGGTTGTTGTCCGGCAGGAACCCGATGAGCGAGCGCGCGTAGTCGAGCGCGTCGGTCTCGTCCTCGGCCAGGTAGTGGGCCACGCCGGAGACCGCGTTGTGCGTCTGGGCGCCGCCGAGCTCCTCGAAGCCGACGTCCTCGCCCGTGACGGTCTTGATGACGTCGGGGCCGGTGACGAACATGTGGCTGGTCTTGTCGACCATGATGACGAAGTCGGTCAGGGCGGGGGAGTACACCGCGCCGCCGGCCGCCGGGCCCATCACGATCGACAGCTGCGGGATCACGCCGGAGGCCTGGGTGTTCAGGCGGAAGATCTCACCGTACTTGCCGAGCGCGACGACGCCTTCCTGGATGCGGGCGCCGCCGGAGTCGAGGATGCCGATGATCGGCACGCCCGTCTTGAGCGCATGCTGCATGACCTTGATGATCTTCTCGCCGGCGACCTCGCCGAGCGACCCGCCGAAGACCGTGAAGTCCTGGGCGTAGACGGCGACGTTGCGGCCGTGGATCGTGCCGACCCCGGTGACGACCGCGTCACCGTAGGGGCGCTTGGCGTCCATGCCGAACGACGTGGTGCGGTGCCGCACGAACTCGTCGAACTCCACGAAGGAGTTCTCGTCGAGCAGCTGCTCGATGCGTTCGCGCGCGGTGCCCTTGCCCTTCGCGTGCTGCTTGGCGATGGCGGATTCGCCCGCGGCGGTCACGGCCTCGTGGTACCGGTCGCGGAGGTCGGCCAGTCGGCCGGCCGTCGTCGACAGATCGGGGGTGTCTCCTGAAGTCACCCGCTCACCCTACCGGCGGGTGCCACGCTGCCGGTTGGAGGACCCCCACGGTTCCTGCCCGTACATTTGCGTGCATGTCCACATCCCCGTCGCCGTCGTTCCCCGCCACCAGCGAGGCTGTCCGGTCGACGGGCGCGACGATCACCGTCCCCGCCGAGACCGGGTCCACCAACGCGGACCTGCTCGCCGCCGCCCCCGAGCAGCAGCACGGCAGCGTCCTCGCGACCCTGCACCAGACCGCGGGCCGGGGTCGGCTGGACCGCACCTGGACCGCTCCGGCCGGTGAGACGCTCGCCGCCAGCGTGCTCGTCCGTGCGGACCTGGACGACCACGACCGCGGCTGGTTGCCGCTGGTCGCCGGGGCGGCGATGCGCGACGCGATCGCGTCGGTGCTCCCCGCCGGCGCCGACGTCGTCGTGAAGTGGCCGAACGACGTGCAGGTCGCCGGGGACAAGGTGTGCGGGATCCTCTGCCAGGTCGCCGCCGACGGCAGCGTCGTGGTCGGGGCCGGCGTGAACCTGACGATCCCGGCTGATCGGCTGCCCACCCCGACGTCCACCTCGCTCCTGCTCGCCGGCGCGGTGGACGACGCACCCGCCCTGGCCGACGCGGTGCTGTCCGCCTTCCTGCGGTCCGTCCTGGAGGCGGTGGCCGGCCTGGTCACGGGGGGTCCCGCCGCCGAGACGGTCCGGTCCCACGTCCGCGCCGCGTGCGGCACGATCGGTCGCCGCATCCGCCTCGAGCTGCCGGACGGCACCGTCGAGGAGGCCGACGCCACCGGCATCGACGACGCCGGCCGCATCACGATCCGGGACCAGGCGGGCGGCACCAGGGGCGTCGCGGTGGGGGACGTCACCCACCTGCGGTATGCATGACGGCATGACCGCCGAGCCCCCGCCCGAACGTGTCGTCGCACGCCTGCGACCACACGCCCGTCGGCTGGTGCGCCCGGCGGTGTTCGTCGTGCTCGTCACCGCGGCCGGCGGGTTCGGCTTCGGCGTGTTCCAGGCGCAGCTGGCGTGGCTGAACGCCGTCGTCGCGCTCGTCGTCGTGGTGCTCGTCGTGTTCGGCGGCGCCGTCCCGCTGTTCCGCTGGATGTCGGAGCGGTACGTCGTCACCACGCGTCGCCTGGTCGTGGTCAACGGACTCGGCACGCGGACCCGACGGGAGCTCCTGCACTCCCGCGGCTACGACGTGACCGTGCGGCGCCGCGGGCTGCAGGGGCTGTTCCGCTCCGGCGACGTGCTCGTGTTCCCCGGGGACGACCCCGCCGTGGTCCTCGCCGACGTGCCGCACGCCGACCTCGTCGTCGCCGTCCTGCACGACCTGGTGGAGGCGTACGAGGCCAGGCGCCGGCACCGTGAGCCGGACTGGGACGAGATCGTCGGTGGTCCGGACCGTCCGCCGTGGGGCGACGTGCGGGCCTGACCCGGCCGCTGTGAGCGTCGCCGCGGGCGCCGTGATGAGACTTCGGCGAGAAACCGGTACCTTCTTCGACGTGCGTATCTCTGTGATCGGCTGCGGCTACCTCGGTGCCGTGCACGCCGCCTCCATGGCCAAACTCGGACACGAGGTCGTCGCCGTGGACGTCGACCCCACCAAGATCGAGCGGCTCGCCGCGGGCGAGGCCCCCTTCTTCGAGCCCGGCCTGCCCGAGATCCTGACCGAGGCCCTCGAGTCCGGTCGGATCCGCTTCACCACCGACATGGCCGAGGTCGCCGGTGCCCGCGTGCACTTCCTCGCCGTCGGCACCCCGCAGGGCCCCACCGGTGCCGCGGACCTGACCTACGTCAACGCCGCCGTCGCCGCGCTCACCCCGCACCTGTCCGCCGGCGAGTTCGTCGTCGGCAAGTCGACCGTTCCCGTCGGCACCGCCGCACGCCTGGCCGCCGAGGTCAGCGAGGCCGTCCCCGGTGCCACGCTCGTCTGGAACCCCGAGTTCCTGCGTGAGGGCTTCGCCGTGCAGGACACCATCGCGCCGGACCGCTTCGTCTACGGCGTGCCGGACGGCGAGGCCGGCGAACAGGCCGTCGCCGCCCTCGACGAGGTCTACGCCGAGGCGCTGTCCACCGGCACGCCCCGACTCGCCGTCAACCTGCCCACCGCCGAGCTCGTGAAGATCAGCGCCAACGCGTTCCTCGCCACGAAGATCTCGTTCATCAACTCGATGGCCGAGATCGCCGAGGTCGCCGGTGCCGACGTGACGGCGCTCGCCGACGCGATCGGCCACGACGCCCGCATCGGCCGGAAGTTCCTGAACGCCGGCCTCGGCTTCGGTGGCGGTTGCCTGCCGAAGGACATCCGCGCGTTCCAGGCGCGGGCGAACGAGCTGGGCGTCGGGGAGTCCCTGGCGTTCCTCGCCGACGTCGACGCCACGAACCTGCGCCGTCGTGCGCACGTCGTCGAGCTGGCGCAGGAGCTGCTCGGCGGGGTCGTCAGCGGCAAGCGCGTCGCGGTGCTCGGCCTGGCCTTCAAGCCGAACTCCGACGACGTCCGCGACTCGCCGGCCCTGGACATCGCAGCCCGCCTGCAGGAACTCGGCGCCGTCGTCTCGGCGTACGACCCCGAGGCCGTCGTCACCGCACGCCGCGTGCACCCCGAGCTCGACTACGTCGAGAGCGTGGCCGAGGCGCTGGGCGGGGCGGAGCTCGTGCTCGTGCTCACCGAGTGGACCGAGTTCCGGGAGCTCGACGCCACCGCCGCCGCCGCACTCGTGGCGTCGCCCGTCGTCATCGACGGCCGCAACTGCCTCGATCGTGACGCGTGGACCGCCGCCGGCTTCACGTACCGCGGCATGGGGCGCTAGCCGCGACCGACCGGAGGCCCGGTGCCGGTCCGTGGGACCGGCACCGGGCCTCCGGCGTGTTCGCCGCGTCGTCAGCCGATGGCCGCGCGCAGCACCGCCCGGTAGCGCTCGCCGATCCGTTCGGTGGAGAACTCCGCTGCCGAGACGACGGCCTGCTCCTGGTAGCGCGAGCGCGCTGCGTCGTCGGTGAGCACGCGCTGCAGTGCTGCGCGGAGCGCCGGGACGTCGCCCGGGGGCACGAGCACGCCGGACACGTCGTCCTGCACGACGTCCCGGATGCCCGGCAGGTCGCTCGCCACGATCGCGGCCCCGACCGCCGCGGCCTCGAGCAGGGTGACCGGCAGCCCTTCCTGGTCGCCGTTCGCCGCGGGGATCGACGGCACCGCGACGACGGTGGCCGACGCGAGGGTCTCGAGCACCTCGGTGCGGCCCCGCTGGCCCAGGAACGTCACCGGCAGCCCCGCCGCCTGCTGCTCGAGCTGGGCGCGGTGCGGGCCGTCGCCGACCACGGTGAGCCGCCAGGGCACGTCGTCGCCCAGGCCGCGGAGTGCCTCGATCAGGTTGCCGAAGCCCTTCTTCTCGACCAGACGACCGACGGCGACCACGTGGTGCTCCTGCGGCGCGACGCGGGCACGGGTGTCGCGGGCCGGGCCGAGGTCGACACCCATCGGGATCACGGTCGAGCGCGACTCGGGGACGCCCCACTCGGTCAGGCGCTCGCGCATCTCGGAGTTCACGGTGGTGACGTGCGCCGACCGTCCGAAGATCCAGCGCTTGAGCCGGACGAGGGGAGCCGCGCGGAGCGCGTAGATGTCCCCGCCGTGGGTCGTGACGACGACGGGCACACCCGGTGCGGCCAGCGTCGCGACGAGGGCCTGCGGGATGGCCCAGTGCGCGTGGATGACGTCGGGCTTCGCGGCGCGCACCACGCGCCGCACGGCCAGGTACTGCGCGAGCACCAGCGCGGGCACCTGCACGATGCGGGAGCGCCGCTCCTTGAGGTTGTCGAGGATCGCGCCGTCGGCCAGGTCCTCGAAGCGACGCGGGAAGTACGGGTAGCGGCGCACCGCGACGTCGCCGATGCGCTCCTTCGCGGCACCGCCCGGCACGCGGGGGGTGAGCACGAGGGTGTCGAACTCGGTGGCCTCCTGGTGGGCGAGGTCGAGCACGAACGCCGGAACGCCGTCGTCCGGACGGGCCGGGAACGTCGAGCCCAGGACGAGCAGGCGGGGGCGGTCCTGGCGGGAGCGGGCGGAGCGAGTGGTGCGGGACATCGTGCCTTTCCGGGGCTGGCGGGGGACGGTCCGGTAGGCTCTCACCCCGTGCGCGTACTGATCCACAATAGCGATTCGCCCCACAACCGCGGGGACCGGGCGATCCTCGCCGGCAACGTCGAGCTCGTCCGTCGCCGGTGGCCGGACGCCGAGATCGTGTCCCTGTCGCAGTACCCCGAGCGGGACGCCGCGTGGTTCGGGATCCGGTTCCTGCCGGTCTCCCCGTACAGCACCGGCATCGGCGACCTGTTCGCGCTGCTCCGTGCCGCCCGCGGCGCCGACGTGGTGCTCTGGGGCGGCGGCGAGATCCTGAAGGACTACACGAACAAGCTCGGCCTCGTGTACTGGTTCGGCAAGATGCTGCTCGTCCGCGCGGTCAACAAGAACCTCGTCGGGGCGTTCCAGGGCATCGGCCCGACCACCGCCGGGGTCAGCAAGCGCCTGATCCGCGCCACCGTCGACCTCTGCAGCGCCTTCGCCGTCCGCGACGACGAGTCCCGCGAGAAACTCCTGTCCTGGGGCGTGAAGACGCCGATCGTGTCGTCCTTCGACCCGGCGGTCGTCGGGACGGTCACCCCGCCCGACGCGGACGTGCTCGAGCGGCTCGAGCGCACCACCGGACTGACCGCGGAGCAGCTCGACGGCTCGATCGGCTTCGGCGTCCGTCGCTGGTTCCACTACAAGCGCAGCGGCTGGATCCCGTTCCGGTTCCTGCCGAAGCGCTTCCGCCAGACCGGTGTCGACAGCGACAAGCTCGTGACCTACCGGCAGGCCGTCGCCGACCTCGCCGACCGTGTGATCGACCGCTGGGACGCCGACGTCGTGTTCTACCCGATGCACATGGAGGCGTCCGAGGGCGACGCCGCCTTCGCCCGCGAGGTCATCGCGCTGATGCGGCACGCCGACCGCACCCACGTGGTCGAGGCCGACGAGTTCTCGCCGTCCGAGTACGCCGGGCTGATGTCGCGCAGCCGCCTGTTCCTGGCGAGCCGCCTGCACTCGGCGATCGTCGCGACCATCGCCGGGGTCCCCGCCGCGGTGCTCTACTACGTCGACAAGGGCCGGCTGTTCTTCGAGCAGATGGGCCAGCAGGCCTACTCGAAGCCGATCGAGGCGGCACTCGAGCCCACATTCGTCGACGACGTCACGGCGCAGCTCGAGGCGCTCGACGCGGACCGCGACGCGGTCCGCGCGCAGCTCGCGCAGGGCGTTGCCCGCATGGCGACCGCCCTCGACGCCGACTTCGCCGAGGCGACGCGCGACGTCCGCTGACACTCTGCGCTGACACGGCGGGTGCGAACGCGCGCCCGTGACGGACAGGAGGCCCGTGGCGACACCGCCACGGGCCTCCTGTCCGTTCGTGGCGGCCGAGCGCCGGGGGCGCGCGCCCCTAGGCTGACGACATGACCGAGCGTCGATCCCTCACCGTCGCCGGCGGCGTCACCGCCGCCATCGGCGGAGCCGTCTCCGGAACCGGGGCGCTGATCCTCACCGTGTACGCCGCGACCGGCGGGAGCTTCCCGTTCGGTGCGGCGTTCCTCGTCTTCGCGGGTGGGCCGTTCCTGCTCGTCGGCGCGGTGCTGTTCGCCGTCGGCTGGTGGCAGGGCCGTCGATCGCAGCGACGTCCCTGACGGGCGTCAGCTCGTCCGGGACGCGAAGCGCTTCAGGTACGTGATGTCGTTGCGGTAGACGTCCTGGTCGCCGGGGAGCGTGCCGCTGGCCGCCCACTGCCAGAAGGTCCACTTCGACCAGCTGCGTCCGAGGGTGCCGGGGGTGGTGAAGTTCTTCACCGGGTAGATCGCGACGAACAGCGGGTTCTTCGAGAACTGGTTGCTGTTGTTCGTGCAGCGCTTCCACCAGTCGGTCGTGGTGTAGATCGCGGGGTACCGACCCGTCTTGGCGACGACGGTCCGGTTGAAGTCCTTGATCCAGGTGCGCATCGCGCCCCACGACTTGCCGTAGCAGGTGCCCTGGGCGGCGCTGCCGTACTCGATGTCGAGCAGCGGCGGCAGGGTCTTGCCGTCCTTGCTCCACTGGCCGCCGTGGGCGAAGAAGTAGTTCGCGGTCGCGGCGCCGCTCGCCTGGCTCGGCTGGGCGTAGACGTAGCCGCCGCGGTACAGGTTGCGCTGCTTGGCGGTGGCGTACTGCTGCTTGTAGGTGGAGCTGACGTACGAGGTGCCCTCGGTCGCCTTCACGTACACGAACCGGGCGCCGTTGCGGTAGGCCTGCAGGAAGTTGACGCTCGGCTGCCACGCGCTGATGTCGAAGCCCTGCACCCGGCCGGGGGGTGGCCCGCCGGCGGTGGCGGCAGCGGCCGACGAGCTGAGGGACTGTGCGCTCACGCCGCCGTCCGAGGTCGCGTCGGGGGAGGTCGTCACGTGGGTCTCACCGGCGTGGGCGGCGATGCCGGCACCCATGGTGTGGTTGCCGGTGCGGTCCATCTCGGCGATGGAGAGCTGCTGACCGGTGTCGGTGCCGGCGGGTTCGGTGGCGGTCGCGCCGACCGCCGGGCCACTGCCGAAGGTGATGACCCCGGCGACGACGGCAGCGGTGCCGAGCCCGAGGATCCTGCTGATGGGTGCGCGCATGTGGTCTCGTCTTCCCTGTCGAGATGCCGTGGGCCTGATCTCCCACGCCGCGGTCCGAGCGATGCTACCCGGACTCGGCGACACCTGTCCGTGACGCGCACAGGGGCAGCGTCCGATGCGGTGTCCGCTGTCGGGGTCAGCGGGCGGTGCGGGTGCCCTCGTCGTCCGTCTCGACCTCGGGCAGGCGCCCGCGCGAGGAGACCTCGCGGGTGGCGTGCTTCTGCCGGCGGTTCAGGAAGTTGCGCTCCACGAGCCACCACATCCCGACGCAGATCGCCAGGGTGATCGGGATCACCACGAAGACCATCATCAGGAACTGCCACTTCGGGTACAGGCCCATCGGCAGGAGCAGCAGGTTGCCGAGTCCGAGCAACGGGCTGTGGAAGAGGTAGATCGTGTACGACACGAGGCCGGCGAGCACGAACGGCTTCCACGCGAAGAAGCGTGCGAGCCAGGTGTGCTCCCCGGTGACCGCCTTGCGGCCCATCCAGGTCAGCAGGATGCCCGCGAAGATGCCGAGGACGACCTCGGACGGCCAGGTCTGGTGCTGCCAGTAGTCGCGGTTGCGGAAGAAGACGAGGAGCATGCCGACGAACATCGCGGCCACGAACACGCCGCTCTGCCACCGCGGACCGCCGAGCTTCGAGGCGTTCAGCTTGCCGGTCAGGTGCTCGTCACGGGCCTTGACGGTGAGCTCGGCGGCGAGCATGCCGACCGCGAAGAGGCCGACGAACCACGGGTGCATCCACGAGTAGCGGCTCTCGGAGCCCATCCACATGCCGATGAGGACGAGCGAGGACGCGGTCGCCCACCCGCCGAAGACCTTCCAGAGCGGCAGGATCAGCAGCGGCATGAGGAAGTAGATCTGCCACTCGACGGCGACCGTCCACATCGGGCCGTTGATCTTGCCGATGTACTGCGGGAAGAAGTCGTGCACCAGGAAGAAGTGCGTGAGGAACGTGCCCCAGCCCATCGGCAGCTTCGTGTCCCACTGGGTGCCGCCGGGCTGCCCCATCACCGGGACGAACAGGATGATGAGCGCGAAGACGACGAGCGACGCCCAGTACGGCGGGATGATCCGTCGGGCGCGGCGCCAGATGAACTTCCAGAAGCCACCGGGCAACCGGTAGCGGTCGAACCGGGTGACCACGGGCAGCATCAGGACGTAGCCGGACAGGACGATGAACAGCGGGACGCCGAGGTAGCCCCAGCCGATGAACGGTCGGAGCCACGGCAGTTCGGTCGGCCCGGTGCCGGTCGTCCCCGTGAAGAGGTACGCGTGGTAGAACACCACGGCCAGGGCGGCGAGACCGCGGAGCCCGTCCAGGTACGGGAACTCGAGCCGGCCCCCTGCGCGGGGAGCGGCCGCCGTCGGTTCGGCTGCGGATTCGGCTGCGCGGGTTTCGGTGGCCAACGAACGTCCTCGAGGTGGTCGGAGCGGGGTCCCCGGCAGTCTCCCACACGCCGAGCGGGGCCCGCGATCCGCCTCGGTGCGGTCCGGCAAGCGATCGGATGTCATGATGAAGCACGTGACCGTGACGACGACCGCAGCACCGCAGAGCACCCACGAGCCCGCAGGACGGCGTTCGGGGGCGGGTGCGCGACGGTACCGGCACGTCGTCGCACCCCTGATCCTGGGCGTCCTCGTGGTGATCGGGGTCGCCCTGAGCGCCGCCGTGGCGTACCACAACCGCCTCGGGGTGACGAACGTCGACGGCATCTCCTACATGGGCATCGCGCGCGAGTACGCGAACGGCTGGCTGCCCGACGCGATCAACGCGTACTGGTCGCCGCTGGTCTCGTGGATGATGGCGCCGTTCATCGCCCTCGGGCTCGGCATGCAGACGGCCTTCGCGATCGTGAACTGCTTCGCCGTGGCCGTCGTGCTGGGCATCGGCGGGTGGCTGGTCTGGTCGCAGAACCACCGCATCGTCCCGGCCGTGCTCTTCATGGTCACCGCGATCCCCGCCCTGATGAGCGCCGTGTCGGTGCAGACCCCGGACCTGCTCGTCGTCGCGTGGATCGTCGGGTTCCTCTGGGCGCTCCGGTGGGCCGACCAGGCGCTGCACGGTTCGATGCGTGCGCGGGTCGCCTCCGGCGCGGTGCTCGGCGTCGTGGCTGCGCTCGGGTACTTCACCAAGCTCTTCCTGCTGCCCGTGGCCGTCGGTGCCGTGATCCTCTGGCTGCTGCTGCGCGTCTGGTCCGCCCGTCGCCGCCGTGAGCCCGTCCGGCACTGGTGGACGGCCCCGGTCGCCACGATCGTCGTGTTCGCCGTCGTCATCGCCCCGTGGGTCGGCGCACTGACCCTCAAGTACGGCACGGTGACGCTCGGGTCGTCGCTCTCGGTCAACATCGGTTCGAAGTTCGACGACGGCGGCCGTGCCACGGACTGGCCGTTCCTGCCGGTGCCGCCCAACGACCACGCCTTCTCGCCCAACGAGGACTTCACCCCGTCGGTCTACAAGCAGGGCCCGATGGACAACCCGGACCCCGCCGTGGTTCCGCCGCCCACGCAGTCGACCACCGAGGACACCGCGCCGAAGGTCACGAAGGAGTCCGGCATCGCGGCCCGCGCCGGGTACTACCTGCACGAGCGCATGCTCGCCCTGCCGTACTACCTGCAGAAGATCAGCACCTTCGCCCCGTTCGCGGCGCCGATCGCCCTGCTCTTCGCGGCGGCACTCGTCATCGGTGTCGTGCGGTTCCGCCGCTACGCGTTCACCTGCATCGTCGCGGCGACGACCCTGGTGTACTTCGTCGGCTACGGCATGATCACCTCGTCGTCGAGCGGCGGCGGCAACGCCCGGTACTACTGGCCGCTGTTCTACCTGACGGCGATGATCGGCGCGCTCATGCTGCCGGCCGTCTGGCGGCTGGTGCGCCGTCGGGGTGTGGTCCGGACGATCGTGGCGTGCGTCGCGATCGCCGTCGTGCCGGTCGCCTCGTACACGCAGAACTGGTTCGGGTCTCCGGCGCCGTTCTACCCGTCGGTCAACCGCACCGAGGCGCTGCGCGTGTTCGGGCCGACGGACGTGCCGGAGATCGTCCGGCTCGCCGACCAGATCCGGGCGAGCGGCGCGCTGCCCGAGGACGCCACCGTCATCGGCTCGAACTACCGCTCGCTCTCCTCGCTCGCGTTCCTGACCGACACGCGTGTGTACGGTCGCTCAGGTCAGGGCTACACGTACCACTCGGACGCGATGCGCAACCTGTTCATCGACGAGGGCGTGCAGTACTTCGTGCAGTTCGACCCGGCGACCGCCCCGGCCCGCGACTACTCGGTGGCCGGCAAGCTGGTCGGCACGTACAACGCGACGATCTCGTGCAGCGCCGACCGCTCCACCGACCCGGAGATCCCCTGCCGCGTGCAGATCGTCAAGCTCGCCCGGTGACGCTCGATCGTTGACGTCCCCGGTACCCGCTCCCTGCGGCAGCACCGCAGGGAGCGGCCCGACCCAGCGTCTACCATGACCTGAGCCCGTGACCTGAGCAGGAGACCCGTTTGTCCGCAAGCACCAGCGACACCCCCGCGCCCGAGGGGAAGCGTCCGTCGAAGCGACGACGGTTCCTCGGCAAGGCGATCCCCATCGCCTTCTACGTCCTGCTCGCGGTGTTCCTCGTGCTGTACGTCCGGAGCGTCGACTGGGGACAGCTCGCCGGGCTCGACTGGCAGTGGTCGTGGGTGATCCTCGCGACGGTGATCAGCCTCGGCTTCCGGTACTGGGGCGTCGGCATCTGGTTCTACCTGCTGCGACGGCTCGGCGCGACCGGGCTCAAGGGCAGCGGCGTCACCCTGACCTACGTGTACGCGAAGTCCTGGATGGGCCGCTACATCCCCGGTGCCGCGACCTGGATCATCGGCAAGGTCTACTTCGCCTCGAAGCACGGCGTCTCGAAGGCCCGCCTCGGCGTCAGCGGCCTGCTGGAAGGTGCGCTGCAGATCGCCGCCACCCTGGCCCTGGCGCTCGTGCTGCTGCTCATCGACCCGCGGACGCACAACCTCGACCCGTGGCTCATCGTCCTGATGATCGCGGCGTTCGTGGGCTGCGTCGTCTGCCTGATCCCGCGCGTGTTCGTGTTCCTGATCGGGATCGCGCTGAAGATCCTGCGTCGCAAGCCGCTCGAGGCCGACGTCCGTCCGAACCTCGGCACGGTCCTCGGCGGAGCCGGGCTCTACGTCGCGGGTGCGGTGCTGTCCGGCACGGCGTACTACTTCATCACCCTCGGCGTGTACCCGTCGCTGAAGCTCACCGACGCGGCCTTCGTGATCGGTGCCGCGAGCATGGCCTCGGCGATCAGCATGCTGGCCGTCTTCGCCCCCGGCGGGCTCGGCGTCCGCGAGGGCGTGCAGGCCCTCCTGCTCGCGCTCGTCATGCCGGCGCCCATCGCACTGGTCGTGGTCGTCGTCACCCGTGTCTGGAGCCTCGCGGTCGACGGACTCTTCCTGCTCTGCGCCGCGGCCCCGACGTGGTTCCGGCGCAACCGCCCGACCGACGACCCCTCCGCGGTCGAGGGCGGCGTCCCCGCCGCCTGACGCGCGGCGCGCGCAGCGCTTCGTGAGCAGCAATGGTCGGGTCCGGATGACGGACCCGACCATTCCTGCTCACGGAGTGGGGCACCGGTCGCGCGTGATGACGGACGGGAGGCCCGGTGCCAGCTGGCACCGGGCCTCCCGTCCGTCTGGTGGGTGCGCCCACCGCACGCCGCGCGCCGTCCGCCGAGGGGTCACGAAGTGTCGGCTGCGGCCTCGCCTGCCGACAGTTCACGACCCCTCGGCGCCGCGCCTGCGGCACGTCGTGCGACCGCAGCGCTCCGCGGCCGGGCGTGTCAGCGGACGGGAACCGTCGTCGCCAGGGTCCGACGGTCGGCGCGCGCGACCTGCACGACCGACGCGACGAGCCCCACCGCGACCAGGGCCACGACGACGACGAGCACCGCGGGTGGCACCGGCCCGATCTCGGAGTACCGCAGCAGCCCGCGGCCGGTCACCGGGAACAGCGCCGCGTTCCAGAACCAGGCCGACGCCACCGCGAAGCCGTACACGCCCACCGCGGGCAGCACGACGGCCAGCGCCACCGCGGCCCAGGTGCGTGCCCGGCCGGCCGGCACCAGTCGTCGCCACGCGAGCGCGCTCAGCACGATCAGGCAGACGATCGCGGGGAAGTAGTACCGGCCCTGGGTGGCGGCGACCTCGGTGGTGGTGAGGTACGAGTGCGCGCTCGTGCGGTTCTGGATGCCGATCAGGAGCGCCGGGAACACCGCGAGGCACAGGGCCACCCGCAGGTCCGGGCCCCGGCGGAACGCCCAGCCGACCAGCACCACGAGGGCGACGAGGGTCAGGACGGCGGTGAACAGGTCGCCGATGGTCACCTGGGCGCGACCGCCGAAGCTGCCCCAGAACGTGCGCGACAGGGTGCCCCAGCTGACGTCGAGGAAGTGTCCGAGCGTGGGGCTCTCGCCCGGTGGGAAGTTCTTCGGGGGCCGCATCGCCGTGTAGCCGTTCGGCTGGATCCGGCCGTACGACACGAGGTTGTGCAGCCACCACCAGGCACCGATGCCGCCGGAGACCGCCATCGTGACGACCGTGCGGACGATCCGTTGCCGCAGGGAGAGCACCCCGGCGCCGGCGAACAGCACCACCACCGCGACGAACGGCACCGCCGGCAACCCGGTGCCCTTGATCCAGACCAGGGCCCCGAGGGCCACCGCCAGCGCGATCGTGGTGCGCCAGCGGGTGTCGCCGGTGAGCAGACGGGTGGCGAGCCAGACGACGATCCCGGCGACCAGCAGCACCGGGGCGTCGTTCGAGAACGACGAGCCGATGGACGCGAGCTCGGGCGTCGCGAACACGGCGAGGGCCCCGATCAGCGCGGCGCGGGGGCTGCGGGTCACCCGGCGCACCGACGCCCAGGCGAGCAGGGGGAGCGCGGTGACGGCCAGCACGTCGGCCAGGCGGAGGGCGATGAACGCGTGGTCCCAGCGGAGCTCGCCGAAGTCGACGGCCCGCAGCACGGCGGCTCCGGCCAGGTAGGCGGTCGGCGGGTGCTGGGTCATCTGGTTGACCGTCGCCGAGGGTCCTGGTGCGTTCTGCAGCAGCTCGCTCACCGTCGACCACTCGTCGGACGGCTTCGTCGCCTGTTCGACCTTCGCGGCCTGCACGGCGTTGGTGACGTGCAGCTCGCCGGGGGCCGCCCAGGCGTCACCGAGGGCGACGTGCACGGCGGCGTCGATGTGCGCGGTCTCGTCGGGGGCCTCGAACACCGGGACGAGCAACGCCCACGCCACCAGCCAGAGCCCGAAGGTCGCCGTGATCACCGCGATCGCGACACGTTCCCAGCGCGCGGTGCGGGGTGGGGCGGGGGTGGTGGTCGTCTCGGCCGTCACCCCACCGATCCTAGGTCAGACGTCGTGGGGGACCCGCGGGCCGTCGGACACCGACTCGTCCGCGGCGGCCGGCTGCGTGGCCGTGCGCTCGGGGTGGTAGACCCAGACCTTGTAGAGCCAGAACCGGAAGACCGTGCCGAGCACGAGCCCGATGATGTTCGCGACGTTGTCGGCGAGCACCGAGGTGAGCCCCATCGCGTAGTGCGACACCCCGAGGCAGGCGAGCGCGATGACCATGCCGCCGAGCGACACGACGACGAACTCGATGCCCTCGCGGGTGGCCACGGCGCGACGCTGCTCGCGGAACGTCCAGTACCGGTTGCCCATCCAGTTCACGAAGATCGCCACGACGGTGGATATGACCTTCGCCCAGAACGGCCCCGAGTGGACGTCCTCGGGGTTCAGGACGGTGATGCGCAGCACGTTGAACACCGTGGTGTCCACGACGAAGCCGACGGCACCGACGACGCCGAAGCGTGCCAGCTGGGCGATGAGGCGCCGCACGAGCCCTCCAGGATCCGTAGAGTTGTGACCGGTCGTGCAGAGCGCGACCCGAACAGCGATTGTAGACAACGCGTTCCCACCGCACGGTGGGAGCGCCGGAAGGATCACACAGCATGGCGTTGCGCGTCGGGGTCATCGGTGGGGGACAGCTGGCACGGATGATGGTGCCGGCCGCGGTCGAACTGGGGATCGACATCCGGGTGCTCGCCGAGGGGCCGGGCATGTCCGCCGCGATCGCCGCCACCGCCGAGGGTGACTACCACGACGCCGCCACGGTGCTCGAGTTCGCCCGACAGGTCGACGTCGTGACCTTCGACCACGAGCACGTGCCGCAGGACGTCCTGCGCAGCCTGGTCGACGCGGGCGTGTCGGTCCACCCCGGACCGGACGCGCTGGCCGTCGCCCAGGACAAGATCACCATGCGTCGCCGGCTGAGCGAGCTCGGACTGCCGGTGCCCGACTGGGCCGCCGTGCAGGGACCCGACGACCTCCGAGCGTTCCTGGCGGACCACGGTGGCCGTGCCGTCGTCAAGACGCCGCGGGGCGGGTACGACGGCAAGGGCGTCCGGGTCGTCTCCGACGCGTCCGACGTCGACGACTGGTTCATCGCCGTGGCCGAGGCCGGCGGCGACCAGGCCCTCCTGGTCGAGGAGCTCGTCCCCTTCACCCGCGAGCTCGCGCAGTCCGTGGCACGCCGTCCCTCCGGGCAGGTCGTCGCCTGGCCGCTCGTCGAGACCGTGCAGCGCGACGGGGTCTGCGCCGAGGTCATCGCACCGGCCCCGGACAGCGCCGGCCGGATCGCCGACCTGACCGAGTCGATCGCCGTCCGCATCGCGGAGGAACTCGGTGTGACCGGCGTCCTGGCGGTCGAGCTGTTCCAGACCGACGACGAGCGCATCCTCATCAACGAACTCGCGATGCGTCCGCACAACACCGGGCACTGGACCATCGACGGCGCCACCACGAGCCAGTTCGAACAGCACCTGCGCGCCGTCCTCGACCTGCCGCTCGGAGCAACCGGCTCGTTCGCCCCCGCGTCCGTCATGGTCAACGTGCTCGGCGGGCCCGCGGACGGCGACCTCGCCGCCCGGTACCCCGCAGCGCTCGAGGCCTTCCCCGAGGCGAAGTACCACTTCTACGGCAAGGCGCCCCGGCCCGGCCGGAAGATCGGGCACGTCACGGTGCTCGGCGACGACGTCGACGACGTCGTCTACCGCGCCCGCGCGGCCGCGGCGCACTTCGACGACTGAGACGGTGTCCGCGACACCGGGTGGCGTCCTCGACGTGACCGGATGACGGACGGGAGGCCCGTGGCGACGCCGCCACGGGCCTCCCGTCCGTCACGGGTGCGGGACACACTTGTCGGCCGCTCTGCGGACACCCCCTCGGGTGGCACCCGCTCGGGAGGCTGGCGGGAGCCGGGAGCGCGTGTTCCCCTGGTACAGTCCGCGCCCACCGTCCAGGGAGTCCCATGCGCCGCCGTCCGCGTCGTGCCGCCGTCTGCGGTGCAGCCATCGCCCTCGTCGCAGCCGTCGCCGGCCTGCTGCCGACCGCGACCGCGTCCGCAGCGACCTCGGCCTCGACCATCCGCTCGGGCACGTCCGCGTCGCTCTACGGCGCCGGGCCGTACCGGTCGCCGACGAGCGAGGCCGCGAAGGCGCAGGCCGCCCTGGCCGCCACCGACCCGGCCGGGGCCGCGGCGGCGAAGACCATCGCCGGGTACCCCGTCGCGACCTGGCTCGGCGACTGGAGCCAGGGGACGCAGCTGACCAAGACCATCAGCACCGCCCTCACCGGTGCCGAACAGTCCGGCACCACCCCCGTGTTCGTGCTCTACGCGATCCCCGACCGTGACTGCGGCGGGTACTCCGCCGGCGGCTTCGACGAGGGGTCCTACGACGCCTGGGTCGACCAGGTCACCGCGGCGCTGGCGGGACACCGCGCAGCCGTCATCGTCGAACCGGACTCGCTCGCGATGCTCAGCAACGCCAAGTGCAGCACCGCGCTCGACGAGCAGCGCTACCGGATCCTGTCCCGCACCGTCGCCGGGCTGACCGCCGCCGGAGTCCCCGCCTACCTGGACGCCGGCAACTCGAACTGGGTGCAGCCCGCGCTGATGGCGTCGCGGCTGAACAGCGCGGGCGTGCAGCAGGCCCGCGGGTTCTTCACCAACGTCGCGAACTACTACCCGACCGCCCAGGAGCAGGCGTACGCGCAGAAGGTGTCCGCCGCCACCGGGGGCTCGCACTACGTCATCGACACCTCGCGCAACGGGCAGGGCTGGCGTGGCACCTGGTGCAACGGGCCGGGGGCCGGGCTCGGCACCTCGCCCCGGGTGGTGTCCGACGGCACGGCGCTCGACGCCCTGCTGTGGGTCAAGACCCCCGGCGCGAGCGACGGCACCTGCAACGGGGCGCCGGCCGCCGGCAAGTGGTTCTCGACCTACGCCCAGGCCCTCGTCGCGAACGCACGCCTGGGTGTGCCCGCCGCCGACCTGACCCCCCGTGGCACGCTCGAGGCCGTCGCCGGTACCGGCGGCGGCGTCCGCGTGTCCGGGTGGGCCTACGACGAGGACGACCCCACGCAGCCCGTGCGGGTCCGTGCCACCGTCGACGGCGTCTCGGCCGGCGTCACCACCGCCGGGCTCGACCGGCCGGACGTCGACGCGCGCTTCGGGGTCGGCGCGACCCACGGCTTCGACGTCGTGGTGCCCACCGCGGCCGGCGCTCGCCGCGTCTGCGTCACCGCGGTGAACATCGGCGCGGGGTCGGACACCCCGCTCGGCTGCTCGACCGTCCGCGCCTACCGGCACGACCCGTACGCCGAACTGGAGTCCGCGAAGGCCGTGACCCGTGGCATCGCGGTGCGCGGCTGGGCGTTCGACGGCGACGCGGTGGCCTCGGCGAGCCGGGTGGCGATCACCGTCGACGGCAAGCGGGTGACGTCGCTGGACGCCGGTCGGAAGCGCGCCGACGTGGACGCGACCTGGGGCTCCGGTGGGTCGCACGGCTTCGCGGGCACCGTCCGGGCGGCGGTCGGCAAGCACACCGTCTGCGCGATCGTCCACAACACCGGGAGCGGAGCGGACCGCAGGGCGTCGCCGTGCCGGACGGTGACGGTGCGCTGAGGGGGCGTCCGCCGTGCGGCGTTCGCCGTGCGGCGTTCGCCGTGCGGCGTTCGTCGCACGGTGCGCGGCGTGCGAGAGGATGGGCGCATGCCGCGTGATCTCGTCCGCCGGGCCGCGGGACGCCTGCGCCGCGCCGTCGCAGGTGCCCCGCCACAGCCGGCGCCCCTGCCCGTCCTCGGGTACGTCGTCGCGGGCGGTGGCGGCGCCCACCCGGCCTCAGCACACGTCCGTGTCGTGCGCCGCACCGAGCACCTGGCCGCGAGCGGTACCGCCGAGGTGCGCCAGGTGGACCCGGCGGCGTTCGTCGACGGCTCCGACCAGGCGCCCTACGCCGCACTCCTGGTGCAGCGGGACATCCTTCCCCGTGCCGACGTCCAGCCCTTCCTGGCGGCCGCCGCCTCCCGGGGCATCCGCGTCGTGGCCGAGGTCGACGACGACTTCTTCACCGAGTCCGGACGCGCCCGCTTGGCCCGCGCCGAGTACGACCCCGACCGGCTCGCCTCGATCGACGCCTTGGTGCGCGGTGCCGACACCGTCGTCGTGAGCACGCCCGAACTCGCCGACGTGGTCCGTCCGGTCGCGCGGGACGTCGTGGTCGTGCCGAACGCCCTCGACCCGACGATCTGGACTGCCGGCCCCACCGTGGACGACGACGAGCGGCCCACGGGGGAGCACCGCGTGCTGTACATGGGCACGCTCACCCACGCCGCCGACCTCGAGCTCCTGCGTGACGTCTTCGCCGACCTCACCACCGCCGACGGCACCCCGATCCGGCTCGAGGTCATCGGGGTGACCGAGGAGGGCGGTGCCGACTGGTTCCGCCGGGTCGAGGTCCCCGACGGGCACTACCCGGCGTTCTCCCGATGGCTCGTGGCGCACCGGGAGCGCTGGCGGGCCGGCGTCGCACCGCTCCGTGACGAGGAGTTCAACCGCGCGAAGAGCGACCTGAAGTTCCTCGAGTACACCGCGCTCGGGCTGCCCGCCGTGGTGTCCGACCGCCCCTCCTACGCCGTCGCACGGGCCCACGGGGCCGTGGCCGTGCCGGACGACGTGTCGGCGTGGCGGGACGCCGTCCGGTCGGCCGTCGACCGTGGCCGGGCGGACGAGGAGGCGGCCCGCTGGGTCGCCGAGGACCGCACGATCGGCCGAGACGGCGACACCTGGCGACGCGTGCTGCTCGGCTAGGCTCGTCGCGTGACCGACACCGCCGCACCCGCACAGCCGCTCGTCTCGATCATCATGGGGTCGGACTCCGACTGGCCCACCATGCGGGCCGCGGCGGACATCCTGACCGAACTCGGCATCCCCTTCGAGGCGGACGTCGTGTCGGCGCACCGCACCCCGGACAAGATGACCCGCTTCGCCCGCGGCGCCGCCGCCCGTGGCATCCGGGTCGTCATCGCCGGGGCCGGTGGCGCGGCACACCTGCCGGGCATGGTCGCCTCGATGACGACGCTCCCGGTGATCGGTGTCCCGGTGCAGCTCGCGCGTCTCGACGGCCTCGACTCGCTGCTCTCGATCGTGCAGATGCCGGCGGGGATCCCGGTCGCGACGATGGCGATCAACGGTGCCGCCAACGCCGGTCTGCTGGCCGCGCGCATCATCGGTTCCTCGGAGCCGGCCGTCGCCGCTCGCCTGACCGAGTACGCCGACGGGCTCGAGCGCCTGGTCGAGGAGAAGGCGGCGCGCCTCCGCGACTCGCTCTGAGGCCGCCGCTGCGGGGTCCGAGCCGCGCTACGGTAGCGGGATGCGCCGCGCCGTCCCCGTCCTCGTCCTCTCCGCGGTCGCCGTGGTCGCCGCGGTGGTCTGCGTGGTCGCTGCGCGCGCGGCCGGTCCGGTGAACCCCGTGGCGGGGTGGTTCCGCGGCGCGGGCCAGGACGTCGTGGCGACGAAGTCGCAGTTCGACTCGTGGTTCGCGGCGCTCCACGTCGCCGAGACCGCAGCGGTCGTCGCCGTCCTCGCCGTGGTGGCCGCCGTCGTGCTCGCCGTGGTCGCTCGGCGCCGTCGCGCACGGCCCTGACCTCACCACGCGACGTCGGCGCGCAGCTGATCCGAACGATGCCGATGCCACGCCACGCGCACTGACCAGGGCTTCTTGCCCGACGGCAGATCCTCGCGCAAGCCCCGTGTACTGGGGGTGCTCAGTCGTGTCAACCCCCGGGCGCAGATTGTGGACAGCAACTACCGTGAACGCCGGGTAGCCGAGATCCGGCGTCCGGCATCCACGGGAACGGGTGCGAACAGTCACGTCAGGGAGTGACCGACCTCATGCAGAAGCGCACCACCAGGAGGGCCGCACTCGCCGTCGTGCTCCTCGGAGCAGCACTCGTCGCCGGACCGCTCGGTCAGGGGACCGCAGCGACCGCCAGCTCGGCACCGCTCGGCGACGTCGGGAACTTCAAGCAGACCTTCCGCGAGCAGTTCAGCACCGCGGCCAGTGCGAAGGGCGCCTTCGCCAAGAAGTACGCCAACTCGTGGCAGCCGTACCCGGACGGGACCGGCGGCATGTACTACTCGGGCTCGCAGATCAGCTCGCACAACGGGTACATGGACGTCAAGCTCGACGGCAAGCACGGCGCCGCCGGTACCTTCGGCACACCGACGGGAGCCTGGGGCCACAAGGGCGGCAAGTTCATCGTCCGCGCCAAGGCCACGGGCGGTGCCGGCAACGGCGCGGCCTTCATGCTCTGGCCGTCGTCCGACCGCTGGGCCGACGGGGAGATCGACTACCCCGAGGCCAACTTCGACCAGCAGCCGATGCTGCACCACCACTCGATGATCGCGGGCCAGGAGGCCAACGCGACGAGCCTGAGCACCGGCGTCTCGTGGCGTTCGTGGCACACGTACTCGATCGAGTGGATCCCCGGGAAGTCCGTGCGCTACCGCCTCGACGGCAAGGTGATCAAGACGATCACCTACGACGTGCCGAAGACCGCGCACCGCTACATGTTCCAGGTGGGCGACTGGGGCGACGCGGGGCACCTGTACATCGACTGGGTCAGCACCTACACGTACAAGGGCTGACGCGCTCCGGCCGTCAGAGGTCGGCGTGCAGCTGCCAGGTCTCCGCGGCGGAGTCGGACCAGTCGTACATGCGTGCACGGTCCGGCCCCGCCACGGCCAGCCGGCTGGACAGTTGCGGGTCGTTCACGACCTGGTAGACGGCCTGTGCGAGCCGTGCGGGGTAGGACTCCCGCGGTGACCGGGCGACGGTGACGCCAGCGTCCGACGCGACTTCCGCCACGGCGGGGTCGTCGGAGTGGATCACCGGGGTGCCGAAGCTCATCGCCTCGATCACGGGCAGGCCGAAGCCCTCGGCGAGGCTGGGGAACACGAACACCGTCGCACGGTCGTAGACCACCGCGAGGTCCGCGTCGTCGATGCGGCCGAGGACCTTCACCCGGTCGCGCGACAGGCCCGCGCGCTCCGCGGTGCCGTACACGTCGACGTCGCCCCAGCCGTCCGGGCCGGAGATGACGAGGGGCACGTCGCTGGGGGCATCCGGGTGGGCCATCGCCTCGATCAGGGACGCCAGGGCCTTGCGCGGCTCGAGCGTGCCGACCGCGAGCACGTAGCGGTCCGGCAGGCCGAGGCGCTCGGCGCGCAGGTCGGCGTCGACGGGCAGGCGGAGGCGTCCGCTCGGGGCACCGCCGATCACGCGGAGCCGGTCGTCGAACCGGTGGATCTCGTTCAGCGCCCCCGCCACGGCGTGGGTCGGCACCACGACGGCGTCGGCGTGCTTCCACGCCCGCTTCACCATCGCCTTGTGGAAGTGGACGCCGCGCGGCGTGAGGGTCTCGGGGTTGGTCCACGGCACCACGTCGTGCACGGTCACCACGGTCTGCCGGCCCGGGTCCTGGAAACGGTCGTGCTTGACCAGTGGTGCGAGCACGCTCGGCGCGTGCACCATGCCCTTCGCGATGCCGCCCACGAACCCGCCCTGCCAGGCGAGCGACAGCTCACGACGCGGCAGCGGCAGTCGCTGCAGGTCGGACAGTCCGGGCAGGAGCGTCCGCAGGTGCGCCATCTCGTCGGACCCGACGGCGGAGACCACACCCGCGACCTCGCAGCCGCTCGGCGCGTGCTCGACGAGGTGTCGCGCGAGCTCCTCGGCGTAGCGCCCGATGCCGCCCGGCACGGGCGCGACGATCTGGTCGACGATGACGTGGAGGGTGGTCATGGTGCTGTGCTCCTCGTCGTGGTTCGTGGACCCGTGGTCAGGGGGCCGAGGGCCGGCCCCGCGCTCGGCTGCCCGACACTACCAGGGTGGTCCCGGCGCCCCCTGGGCGCGGTCGGTGGTCGGACAGGAGGCGCGGGTCGGGTCCGCGGTGTGCGGAACCCGACCCGCGCCTCCCGGTCGAGAGCCGTGCCTACGCGGTCAGCGCACCCGCCGCGACCGCAGCGTGCAACGCGTCGCGCCAGTCGCGCATCGGCGCGAGTCCGGCACGCGACCAGCCGTCGTGGCCGAGCACGCTGTACGCCGGGCGCGGCGCCGGCCGGACGAAGGCGGCGCTGTCGGTGGGCAGCACGCGCTCCGGGTCGAGCCCGAGTTCGCGGTAGATGGCCTGCGTGAAGTCGAACCAGGAACCCTGGCCGGCGTTCGTCCCGTGGTAGATGCCCGCGGGGGCGTCCCCGTCGACGAGCTCGAGGATCCGTGCGGCGAGGTCGCCCGTCCACGTCGGCTGGCCGACCTGGTCGGTGACGACGCTGACGGTGTCGTGCGACCCTGCGAGCCGGAGCATCGTCGCGGCGAAGTTCGGCCCGTGCGCGCCGTAGATCCACGCGGTGCGGACGACGTACGAGGTGTCCGGGGCGATCGCGCGCACGAACGCCTCGCCGGCGGCCTTGGTGCGGCCGTAGGCGTTGATCGGGTCGGTCGGGGCGTCCTCGGCGTAGGGCGCGGTGCCGTTGCCGTCGAAGACGTAGTCGGTCGACACGGTGACGAGCTTCGCGCCGTGGCGGACCGCGGCCTCGGCCAGGAGCTTCGGCCCCGTCGCGTTGACCGCGTGGGCGTCGTCCTCGTGGTCTTCCGCGTCGTCGACCTTCGTGTAGGCGGCGGAGTTGATCACGACGTCGTGCCCGGCGACGGCGGCGTCCACCGCGGCCGGGTCGGTGATGTCGAGGTCCGCCCGCGACAGCGCGGTGACGTCGCGGCCGGCGAGTGCGGCCTGGAGGTCCTGGCCGAGCATGCCGGCGGCGCCGGTGATGAGGTACCTGGTCACGGTGTGCCGGTTCAGCTCAGGGCCGCACGCTGCTTGAGCGGCTCCCACCAGGCGCGGTTGTCGCGGTACCACTGCACGACGTCGGCCAGACCCTGCTCGAACGGCACGAGTGGCTCGTAGCCGAGCTCGGCCTGGATCTTCGAGATGTCGACCGAGTAGCGCAGGTCGTGGCCGAGACGGTCGGCGACGCGGTCGACGTACGACCAGTCCTTGCCGGTCGCGTCGAGCAGCAGCTGCGTGAGCTCCTTGTTGGTCAGCTCGGTGCCGCCGCCGATGTTGTAGATCTCGCCGGCGCGGCCACGGGTCAGGACCATCGCGATGCCACGGGTGTGGTCGTCGACGTGCAGCCAGTCGCGGATGTTGTTGCCCTCGCCGTACAGCGGCACGTGCACGTCGTCGATGAGGTTGGTGACGAAGAGCGGGATGACCTTCTCGGGGAAGTGGTACGGCCCGTAGTTGTTCGAGCAGCGGGTGATCGAGAGGTTCAGCCCGTGCGTGCGGTGGTAGCTGCGGGCGAGCAGGTCGCTGCCGGCCTTCGACGCCGAGTACGGCGAGTTCGGCTCGAGCGGGCGCTCCTCGTCCCACGAGCCCTCGCTGATGGAGCCGTAGACCTCGTCGGTGGAGACGTGCACGAACCGCTCGGTGCCGTGGCGGAGCGCGGCGTCGAGCAGGCGCTGGGTGCCCACGACGTTGGTCTCGACGAAGATGCCGGAGTCGCGGACCGAGCGGTCGACGTGGGACTCGGCGGCGAAGTGCACGATGGCGTCGACGGTCGGGACGACCTCGTCGAGCTTCGCGGCGTCGCGGATGTCGCCGTGCACGAAGGTGTAGCGGGGGGAGTCGGCGACCGGGGCGAGGTTCGCTTCGTTGCCGGAGTAGGTCAGCGCGTCGTAGACGACGACCTCGGCGCCCTCGAGGCCGGGGTACGCGTCCTCCAGCGTGCGGCGGACGAAGTTCGAGCCGATGAAGCCGGCTCCTCCGGTGACGAGGATCTTCACGAGTTCTCTTTCCTGACGGTCGGTTCGTGGGTCGGCGGCGATTCTAGCGGGCCGCTGGTGGGGTCGGCGGGGTCGGCGGCGTCGGCGGGCTCGGCGGCGGTGGCGGGTGCTCCCGGCTCGGCGACGGTCCGCCACACCAGGCCGACGGTCGCGACGGCGGCGGCCGCGAACACGATGGCGACCAGCAGGATGGCGAAGGGTCCGGTGACCGCGCCGCCGGCCATCGCGGAGATCCCGCCGGGCGTGATGCGGAACTGCGTGTTCTCCCACCCGCCGCGGTAGGTCAGGCCGATGCCGTACGTGCCGATCGCGAGCGAACCGACGACCGCCAGCCTGGCCAGGCGTCGGCGGAGCTCCGGACGGACGACGAGGGCGTGCCACGCGACCGCCTGTGCGAGCACGAGCGCGACGACCGCGACGAACAGGAACCGGCCCTGCAGCCCGTTGCCCTGGTGCGTGCCGAGGTAGTTCCGCCAGTTGTAGGCGAAGGTGGCGACGAGGACGACCGTCGGCCAGACGAGCAGGATCGTGGTCACCCGGCGGCCCGGAGCCCGGCGGGCGTACGACCACCCGATGACGGCCAGTCCGACGACCGCGAGCGTGTCGATGACCATCGACGGCAACGGCCACTGGTTCGCACCGAGTGCGCCGAAGAACGAGGCGGTCAGGCCGTCCCACTGGCGCCCGGCGAACGCCCCGGGGTTCGCACCGCCCGCCGGGTACGGCTGCACGGTCGTGACGGCGCGCAGGGCGTCGGGCAGGAGCGTCCCGCTCACGAGCAGCGTCCGCACCCACCACCAGCCGGACACGGCGACGGCAGCGAGGACGACCACGCCGGCGTGCAGAGCACGACGACCCCACGTCCGGCCCGGTGCCAGGGCGGACACGAGGACGACGAACGGGATCGCCAGGAGCCCCAGCGCGTTCAGGGCGGCCAGCCCGGTGACGGCCACGGCGAGCCCGGCGGTGGTCCACCACGAGCGATCACCGGTCAGCACGCGTGCACTCAGCCAGACGAGCACGGCGCCGAGCAGGACGACCGGTGCCCACACCGTGACGCCGGAGGTGACCTGCGCCAGCTGCGGGACGGCGAAGAGCAGGACCGGGGCGACGAGTGCGGTGCGCGGCGAGCGGGTCACCCGACGGACCGTCGCCCAGACCAGGACCGGCAGCGCGGTGACGAGCAGCACGTCGAACACGCGGAGCACGAGCACCGAGGTCGCCCAGTCGTGCGAGCCGAACCGGATGACGCGCAGGATCCCGGCGGCCACCAACCAGTACGTCGGCGGGTTCTGGGACATCGGGTCGATCGCGGGGGAGTCCCCGGGCACCGCCGCCAGCAGCGCGTCGACCGTGGGGCGGTCGACGGCCGGTGCGGGGTGCTCGACGATCTGGCGCACGGCGGCGAGGTAGTGCATCTCGCCGCCGTGCGGCCAGCCGAGTCCGAGCGCGAGGCGGAACGCGGCGTCGACGTGTGCGGGCTCGTCGGGTGCCCCGAAGGCCGGGGTGACGAGGGCGAAGGTCAGCAGGAAGGCGAGCCAGGCCAGCGTCACGGTGCCGAGCAGGACCCACTCGTGCCGGCCGACGAGCGGTCGCGGGGCGCTCACGCGGGCACCTCCGGACGGCGCATGAACCGGACGAGCAGCACGGCGGTGACGGTCAGTGCGACCGCGGCGACGGCGACGAGGGTGAAGTTCGTGCCGGCGGGCACCATGCCGTAGCGGTCGAACCGGCCGACCGCGAACTCGTCGACCCAGAAGGCGGCGTCGCGCCCGAAGGCCCGCAGCGCGTAGACGACGCCGTACAGCGCGATGGCCATCGCCGCGATCGACATCCCGACGGCGAGCCGGGTGGTGCCGGCTGCCGTCACGGTGACCCGGCGCCAGGCGAGGGCGCTCAGGGCGATGAGGGCGATGAGGGTGGGGTAGTAGTAGCGCCCCTGGGTGCCGGCGACGATGGTGCTCCGGACGTACCCGCCCCACCCGCTCTGCAGGTGCAGGGCGATGAGGATCACGGGGAACGACGCCAGCACGATCGCCGGGCGGAGCGACGGGCCGCGGCGGAAGCCCCAGACGACGATGCCGACGAGCGACGCGATGGTCAGCCCGTCGATCAGGACCTGGGCGAGCTGGAACTGGGTGAGACCACCGACGCTGCCCCAGAAGGTGCGGGTGACGCCGTTCCAGTAGTCGCGGAGGAACACCTCGGGGCTGGCGGCGGTGCCGGCCGGGAACGGCATCGGCGGACGTGCGCCGGCCATGCCGTCCGGCTGGATGTCGCGGTACACGAGGATGTTGCGCAGCCACCACCAGCCACCGACGACGGCGGCGAGCCCCAGGGTCCACAGCGTCCGGAGCGCGTTCCGCCAGACGGTCGCCCGGGTGCAGCCCGCGGCCATCACGGCGATGCCCACGAACGGGATCGCGGGCAGCGCGGTGCCCTTGACGAGCAGCATCGCGCCGAGCAGCAGCCCGATCCAGATGGTCGTGCGCACCCGCAGGTCGCCGGTGAGCAGTCGCACCACGAAGTACACGAGCGCCCCGGCCAAGGGCAGCATGAGCGCGTCGTTCGTGACCGAGGTGCCGATCGAGGCGACCTCGGGCAGGGCGAACACCGCGGCACCGCCGACCAGGGCGGCCCGTGGTGACCGCGTCAGCCGACGCACGGTCGCCCACGCCAGGAACGGCAGCGGCAGGACGAGCAGGGCGTCGAACAGTCGCAGCACCATGACGGCGAGGTCCCAGCGGAGGTCCTCGAAGTGCACCAGCTGCAGGACCCCGGCGGCCAGGGCGTAGTACGTGGCGGGGTGCTGCGACATCTGGTCGATGCTCGTCGGGTGCACGCCCGGGAACTCGCGGAGCAGCTCGCCCCACGTCTGGTTCACGTCGGTCGACTGCCGCATGTTGCTGATCTGGGTGTCGTGCACCGCGTTGAGGTAGTGCATCGCGCCGGGCGCCGGCCAGCCGTCACCGATCGCCAGGTGCAGCACGGCGTCGACGTGGGTCGGCTCGTCCGGGGCCTTGTACGTCGTGGTGACGACGGCCCAGACCGCGAGGACGGCGGCGAAGGCCACCGTCAACGCGATCACGAGGATGCGCTCGCGCCGCCCGACCGCGGGTCGGACGTCGGAGCGCGACACGGCCGGGGCCGTGTCAGTCGCCATACCGCTGCAGTTTCTGCAGGTCGAGCTGCTCCTCGGCCAGCGTGCGGTTGAGGCGGGTGAGGTCGGCCACGACGCCGATGACTATGGAGAGGAGCGCCGTGATGAGCAGGACGACACCGAGGATGATCGACTGCAGGTGGTTGCCGCCGGTCTGCATCGCCAGGAGCACCAGGTAGCGGATGAGCGGCCAGAGCCCGAGCGCACCGAGCACCGCGGCGACCCAGAGGAACAGGGCCATCGGCCGGTACATCAGGTAGACGCGGGCGATCGCCGAGCCGGACTCGAACATGTGCTGGAAGATGTTGTTGAAGAGCCGCGACTCGCGGGTCTTCGGGTTCGTCGTGATCGGCACCGACGCGATCGCCAGGCGCTTGTAGCCGGCCTGCACGATGGTCTCCATGCAGTAGCTGAAGCGCGTCACGATGTTCAGGCGGATGAGCGAGTACTTCGAGTACGCGCGGAACCCGCTGGCCGCGTCGGGCAGGTCGAGCCCGGCAGCGCGGCTGGCGACCCACGAGCCGAAGCGCTGCATGATCTTCTTGAAGCCGGAGAAGTGCTCGATGGTGCGCGTCTGCCGGTCGCCGATGACGATCTCGGCTTCCTTCCGGAGGATCGGCTGCACGAGCTCGGCGATCTGTGCCTGCGGGTACTGGTTGTCCCCGTCGGTGTTCACGACGATGTCCGCACCGTGCAGCAGCGCGTAGTCGACGCCGTCACGGAACGAGCGGGCAAGGCCCATGTTCGTGGTGTGGTGCACGAAGTGCTTGACGCCGTGCTCCTTGGCGACCTCGACGGTGCGGTCGGTGCTGCCGTCGTTGATCACCAGGATCTCGATCTCGTCGATGCCGTCGATCTCCCGCGGGATGGAGTCGATGACGCTGGCGAGGGTGTTCTCCTCGTTGAGGCAGGGGATCTGGACGAATAGCTTCACGGGCTCGCTTGGTCTCGTTTCGGGAGTCGCAGCGCGCGGGGCGCGGGGCACAGAACCAGGACAGCCTATGCGAACTCACGGCTTGCTAGGCTTCCCCGGTGCAGATCCGCGAACTGAAGATTCCTGGCGCGTGGGAGTTCACGCCCGTCCAGCACGGCGACGCACGAGGAGCATTCCTCGAGGCGTACCGCGCCGACGTGCTCGAGGAGACCGTCGGTCACCCGCTCGACCTCCGCCAGGTGAACATGTCGATCTCCGCGGCCGGTGTCGCCCGCGGGATCCACTACGCCCTCGTGGCACCGAGCCAGGCGAAGTACGTCACCGCCGTGCGCGGGGCGTTCATCGACTACATCGTCGACATCCGCGTCGGGTCCCCGACGTTCGGCCAGTGGGACTCCGTCCGGATCGACGACGTCGACCGCAAGGCCGTCTACCTGTCCGAGGGGCTCGGCCACGCGATCGTCGCGCTCGAGGACCAGTCGACCGTGAACTACCTGGTCAGCGCGCACTACAACCCCGAGCGCGAGAAGGGGATCACGATCCTCGACCCGACGGTCGGGCTCGACCTGCCCGAGGGCCTCGGCGAGCTGGTGCTGTCCGAGAAGGACACCAGCGCCCCCACCCTCGAGGAAGCCGCGGCACAGGGCCTGCTGCCGACGTACGAGGAGTGCGTCGCGTACACCGAGTCGCTCCGGACGAAGAAGTAAGGGACGGGACACCGATGAAGGGCATCATCCTCGCCGGCGGTTCCGGCACGCGCCTCTGGCCGATCACCAAGGGCATCAGCAAGCAGCTCATGCCGATCTACGACAAGCCGATGGTCTACTACCCCCTGTCGACCCTGATGATGGCGGGCGTCCGAGAGGTGTTGGTCATCACGACGCCGGAGTACAACGACCAGTTCCGGGCCCTGCTCGGTGACGGCTCGGCGCTCGGCATGGAGATCCAGTACGCCGTGCAGCCGTCCCCCGACGGTCTGGCGCAGGCCTTCGTCATCGGTGAGGAGTTCATCGGCGACGACAGCGTCGCCCTCGTCCTCGGCGACAACATCTTCCACGGCACCGGCCTCGGCACGAACCTCCGGAAGAACACCGACGTCCAGGGTGCGACGATCTTCGCGTACCACGTGGCCGACCCGAAGGCGTACGGCGTCGTGGAGTTCGACGACGACTTCACCGCCGTCTCCATCGAGGAGAAGCCGGCCGAGCCGAAGTCGAACTACGCCGTCCCCGGCCTGTACTTCTACGACAACAAGGTCATCGAGATCGCCAAGACGATCGAGCCGAGCGCCCGCGGCGAGCTCGAGATCTCCACGGTCAACGAGCGCTACCTCGAGGCCGGCGAGCTCGGCGTCCAGGTCCTCGACCGCGGCACCGCGTGGCTCGACACCGGCACGTTCGAGTCGATGATGCAGGCGTCGGAGTACGTGAAGGTCATCGAGGACCGTCAGGGCTTCAAGATCGGGTGCATCGAGGAGATCGCCTGGCGGAACGGCTGGATCGACGACGCGCAGCTCGCCGAGCTCGCCGCGCCGCTGGTCAAGGGCGGCTACGGCGTCTACCTGCAGCGACTCCTCGGCGTCTAGCTCCGCACGTGACCCCCGCCCCTGGTTGGTTCGGTCGACGCCGCCGTCCGGATGCGACGGCCTCCGGCCACCCCGGCCGGGAGGCCCGTCCCGCGTCCGCGACGGCGGCGTCCGTCGTTCCCGTGACCGGGTTCCCGGACCCGCTGCCGCGGCTCGACCAGGACGTCACGGTGCTCGTCACGACCCGTTCGGACCGGCACGCCGAGGTCGCCCGACTCGTGTCGGTCGCTCGTGATGCCTTCGGTCGTGGGGTCGACGTCCGGGCCGTGAGCTACGTCGCGGACGCGTCGCCGGTCGACCCGTTCGGCCGTCGCCTGCCGTGGGTCCGACCGGAACCCGTCGACGGCCTCGGCTCGGCGATCAACGCCGGTGTCGCAGCCGGTGCGGGCCGGACGCTCGTGGTGGTCGACACCTCGGTGTCGGTCGACGTGCCGGCGCTGCACGCCCTCGCGGCGGCGGGCTCGGTCGCGCAGGCCCGGGTCCGGTTGCCGGACGGCACGCTCCGCTCCGGTGCCCGGCTGCTGCGCCCCGGTGCCCTGCCGTGGTCGGACGACCGCGCCGACACCGTGACCGACGTCGACACCGTCTTCGCGGCGGACCAGCCGGTGCTCTCGGTGCCGGGGGCGGCGCTGGTGCCGGCACCGTGCCTCCCGGACGAACGCATGACCCTGACGGCCTGGAGTCGCGCGGTCGCCGATGCCCACGGCGGAGCGGTGCGCGTCGTCGGCGAGGCGACCCGCTCGGTCGAGGCCGGCCGCACCGTCGACGCCGCCACCGTCGACGCGTTCACCGCCTGGCGCGACCGCGCGTCCGAGGGCGACGGTGTCGTCGCCGGACCGCCGCTGCCGCCCTGGGGTGCCCGGCCGGTGGCCCCGGCCGCGCGCGTGACCGGCGGTGACGCCGAACACCTCACCTGGTCGCTCAAGATCGCTGCGCCCGCCGGGCCGGAGGGTGACGGCTGGGGCGACGTGCACTTCGCCGCCGAGCTCGCCGGGGCACTCGAGCGGCTGGGGCAGCGCGTCCGGATCGACCGACGCGACGCCCACGTGCGGGCCGACGACGCTTCGGACGACGTCACGCTGGTGATCCGGGGCCTCGACCGGGTGCCGCCGAACCCGGCGTCGGTGAACCTGCTCTGGGTGATCAGCCACCCCGACGACGTCGCCGACACCGAACTGCGGTCGTTCGACGCGGTGTTCGCGGCCGGGCCGGTGTGGGCAGCCGCAGCCGCTGCGCGTGCGGGCGTGCCGGTCCGGACCCTGCTGCAGGCGACCGAGCCGGCGGTGTTCCACCCGGGCGCGCGCACGGCGACGAGCCCCGATGCCGACCACGTGGTGTTCGTCGGCTCGACCCGCGGTGCCGCGCGACCCATCGTGTCCGACGCGGTCGCGCTCGGTGCCGATCTGCGCGTGCACGGTCCGGGCTGGGACGAGGTCGTCCCCGCGGAGTCGCTCGGCGAACCGTCGCTGACCCGGGCCGAGGTCGCGGCGGCCTACGCCTCGGCGCGTGTGGTGCTCAACGACCACTGGCCCGACATGGCCGCCGGGGGCTTCGTGTCGAACCGGGTGTTCGACGTGCTGGCGTCCGGGGGAGTCGTCGTGACCGACCCGGTGGCCGGGCTGTCCGACGTGCTGGACGTCCCGACCCTCGAGGTTGCGGGCTCCCGTGACGGGCTGGCCGACCTGCTCGAACCGGCGCGCGCGTGGCCGCCGGCTGCCGACAGGGCCGCCGTGGCTGAGCGCATCGCCGCCGAGCACTCATTCGACGCCCGCGCTGCCGTGCTGCTTGCGGCGGCCCGCGCGTCGCGCACCCGCCTGCACCCCCGCCGCACCTGACGCCGTCGGGCCCGCAAGACACCGGTGTTCGCGCTCGGAACACCCGCAGACCGCGGTGCAACGCGCGAACACCGGTGTCCTGCGAACGGGACAGCCCGTGAACGAGACAGCCCGACCGAGCGGGAACTACTTGCGCGTGACCCAGCGGGCGCGGAGCGAGAGTCCCGCGTGCAGCACGACGCGCAGGGGCCAGAGCCACCACGCGCGGTACTTCCGCGACAGGAACCGGTACGCGCTGCGGTGGTGCTCGATCTCCATCCGGCGCCGGTTGGACGACGTCGAGTGGGCTCCGGTGTGGGTGACGACCGCCGAGGGCACGTACACGTTCGCTCGTCCCGACCGACCGACGCGCTGCCCGAGGTCGACGTCCTCGAAGTACATGAAGTACGACTCGTCGAACCCGTCGAGCTCGCGGAAGAGCGACGTCCGGATGAGGAAGCACGCGCCGGAGAGCCATCCGGCCTCGCGCTCGACGACCTTCGTGGTGGACCAGTACCGCTGGCTCCACGGGTTCGCCGGCCAGAACCGCGAGAACGCCGCGTGGCCGAGGCCGGTCCGGAGCGAGGGGAGCTGCCGGGCGGACGGGTAGGTCTCGCCCTGGTCGTCGAGGATCCGGGGCCCGAACGACCCACCGGACGGCAACCGGTCGGCGGCGGCCACGAGTTCGTCGATCGAGCCCTCGCCGAGCACGACGTCGGGGTTCGTCACGAGCAGGAACTCCGGGCGGACGTCCGGCAGGACGTCGTCGAGGGCGCTCAGGGCCGCGTCGATGCCGCCGCCGTAGCCACGGTTGCCACCGGAGGACACCACGACGGCGCCGTAGGACTCACCGATCGCCCGGAGTGCGTCGATGTCGGCCGAACCGTTGTCCGCGATGACGACGGCGACCGGGTCCTTCGAGGCACCGGCGACGCTCGCCAGGAACGGCCGGATGGTCTCGCCGGTGTTGTAGGTGACCGTCAGCACCGCGACCCGGATCACCGCGCACCCCCGGCGACGGACTCGTAGGCCTCGACGTGCACGGCTGCGGTGGCCTCCCAGGTGAACGAGGATGCCCGCGTCAGCGCCGCCGCGCGGTGGGACGCCACGAGCGCGGGATCGTCCAGCAGCGCCGTCATCGCGGACGCCAGCGCGGTCGCGTCGGGCTCGCTGTAGACGGCCGCGTCACCGCCGACCTCGGGCAGGGACAGCCGCCGGGTGGTCAGGACGCACGCGCCGGAGGCCATCGCCTCGACCACGGGCAGCCCGAAGCCCTCGCCGAGGGACGGGTAGACGACGAACTCGGCACCGCCGAGGAACCCGGCGAGGTCCTCGAGTGGCAGGTAGCCGGCCTCGATGACGTGGTCGGTGGGCTGCAGGGCGTCGAGCCGCGCGATGGCCGACTCGTCCCAGCCTCGGGCCCCGGACAGCACGAGCCACGGGACGTCGGCGCCACCAGCCGAGCCGCCGTCCGCCCCGGCGGCGACCGCCCGCGCGGCGCGCACCGAGCCGTACGCGTCGAGCAGCGCCGTGACGTTCTTCCGCGGTTCGATGGTGCCGAGGAACGCGATCCACGGAGCACCCTCGGGCAGGGTGGCGGCGATCCGGGCGTCCTCGACCGCGGCGACGTCGGGCTCGTGGAACACCGTGCGGTCGACGCCGAGCGGTGCGACCTGGACGTCGGCGCGGATGCCCCGTACGACCCGGGCGGCCTCGGTCGCGGTCGCGGCGCTCGGCACGATGACGACGGGTCGGGTGCGCAGGGACCGGCGGCTCCACCAGGTGAAGAAGGTGCGCTTCAGGCGTGAGTGCCACTCGGGGTTGGAGAAGAACGTGGCGTCGTGCAGCGTGACGACGGACCCGCCGCGCCAGCCGAACGGGAACGTGTAGTGCGGGGAGTGCAGCACCTGCGCCCCGAGCCGACGGCCGAGCGCCGGCAGCCCGGTCTGCTCCCACAGGAACCGCAGCGGCACCGAGTCGGTCCAGCCCGGCGCGGTGTGCACGGTCGCGTGCGGCGCGACGGCGGCGAAGTGCGGAGCGTGCACGGGGCGGACGACCAGGTGGACGTCGAGCGACGGGTCGGTCAGGTGGGACACGACCCCCTCGACGTAGCGTCCGACGCCGCCGAGCGCCTGCGGTACCGCGGTCCCGTCGACGAGGACGGTGAGCTGCGGCACGCGTGGTTCCTTCCGGGCGGGGACGTCGTGGCCGGGGCCGTCGACGGGGGAGTGTCCAGGATAGCCCGCTGCACTCATGCGCCCGGGTCCACGCTGCGGCGCGGGACGGACGCGCGCCGGGTCTCGCGCAGCCGGCGCGCGAGGTGGACCGGCAGGGTCCCCACGACGTCCGCGAACGCCGTCAGGACGAGCCGCGCCTCCCGGCGGGTGCGACCGGAGGCCAGCCCGCGCAGGCCGCGCACCAGGGTGCGGACGCTCGCCCGCACGACGGTCCGCCACGGAGCGTGCCAGAGCGCGACGACGATGCGGTTGCGGGCATTCCGGAAGACGAACAGGTCGCTCTGCACGCCGGACGACGCCGAGTGGTCGTGCTCGACGACCGCGTCGGCCGCGTGCTCGACGCGCCATCCGCGGCGGTGCAGCCGCCAGGCGAGCTCGGTGTCCTCGTAGTACATGAACAGGGACTCGTCGAGCAGGCCGACGTCGTCCAGCGCCGTGCGCCGGAGCGCGGACGCGCCGCCGGAGAACCCGAAGACGTCGACGTCGGCGACCCGGTCGACGGGCGCGAACCAGTCGCGGTCCATCCCGTTGCCGTCGCGGTCGACGCGGACGCCGGTCGAGTTGAGCCGGACCTCGCCGTCCGCCGACGGCGTCCAGCGACGGCCGTCGTGGTCGCGCAGCACGCGCTGGCCGGGTGCGGGCTCCAGCCCGGCCGGGAGGCCCGTCCAGCGTCCGGCGAGCACGATGCGGCCCGTCACTGCGGCGACCTCGGGCCCGGCGTGCGCCAGGTGGTCGCGGAGCGCCGCGACGAAGCCCGGTGCGGGCACGGCGTCGTTGTTCAGGAGCACGACGACGTCGGCGTCCGTGTGCCGGATGCCGGCGTTGGCACCGGCCGCGAAGCCGCCGTTGTCGCCGCGTGCGACGACGGTGGCGTCCGGCAGGGCACGGCGGAGCACCGCGACGGAGTCGTCGGACGACCCGTTGTCGACGACGATGACGTCGTCGGCCGTGCCCTCGTCGAGCACGGCGCGGACGGCCGCGGTGGTCAGGTCGGCGCGGTTCCAGTTGACGACGACGACCGCGGTGCGGAGCGTGCCGTCGGTCCGGGGCGCGGAGTCACCACGGGGCATGCCGTCGGCGCTGGTCCCGGTGTCGCCGTCGTCCGGGGTCAGTCGAGCTCCTCGATCGAGGGTTCGGCGTAGACCGTGCCCACGGCGTGCTCGAACCCGGGGACCTCGAAGGAGTCGCACTCCGGCATGTCGTGCAGGTGGCGCCCGGCGGAGTCCATCATCGACACGTTGATGAAGTACTTGCCGGTGCCGAACGCGGTGTCGGCGATCCGCAGGCGGAGCTTCCGGCGACCGTGCAGCGGCTGCAGTTCGAGGCCCATGATGCCGGTGGTGGTGCCGTAGACGACCTGGCCACCGGCGTTGTTGATCTGGACCGCGGCCTCCCAGTCGGCGATGCCGTCCAGGTGCTCGAACTCCATGTCCACGACGAGGTCGTCGCCCGGCATGACCTCGGCGCGGGGCTCCTTGCCGTCGACGCGCACGCTCGCGCCGATGACCTTGCCCCGGCCGACGGCGACGTCAGTGCTGAGCTCGCCCTGACGGCGTTCCTCGAGCACCTCGCGGAACATGCTCACGGCCTGGACGGGGTCACCGTCGTGCAGCACCTTGCCCTTGTTGAGCAGGACGACGCGGTCGCACATCTCCTGCACCTGGCTGAGGGAGTGCGTGACGATGATGATCGTCTTGCCGGCCTCCTGGAAGGTGCGGATGCGGTCGAGGCACTTGCGCTGGAAGGCCTCGTCACCGACGGCCAGCACCTCGTCGACGAGCAGGACGTCGGGGTCGGTGTGCACGGCGACGGCGAACGCGAGCCGCACGTACATGCCCGATGAGTAGAACTTCACCTGGGTGTCGATGAAGTCCCCGATGCCCGAGAACGCCAGGATGTCGTCGAACTTCTCGTCGGTCTGCTTGCGGCTGAGGCCGAGCAGGCTCGCGTTGAGGTAGACGTTCTCGCGACCCGACAGGTCGGGGTGGAACCCCGCGCCGAGCTCGAGCAGGGCGGCGAGGCGACCGCGGCGGGACACCGTGCCGGAGGTCGGCTGGATGATGCCGCCGATGGCCTTGAGCAGGGTCGACTTGCCGGAGCCGTTCTGGCCGATGAGCCCGACGGTCGAGCCGGCCTGGATCGACACCGTGACGTCGTCGAGGGCCCAGAAGTCCTGGCGGTGCTTCCGCCCGGCGCGGCCGAGCGTGACGATGCGCTCGCGCAGGGTGTTGTCCTTGCGGACCGTGAAGCGCTTGCGGACGTGGTCGATGACGATGACGTCCGGACGCTCGGCGGTCTCGCCGGCGGTCGTCGGGGCGACGGGGGTGCTGATGGCCATGGTCTAGAGCTCCTGCGCGAAGTTGCCCTGCAGGCGGGAGAAGATCCGCTGCGCACCGATGAGGCAGAGGAGACCGATCACGAACGCGATCCCCAGCCGCAGCATCAGGTGGTCCGGGTACGTGACGTCGGCCGGGTCGTGCAGCCAGATCGCGTTCTGCAGGCCGAGCACCGACAGGGTCAGCGGGTTGTTCGTGTAGAGGGTGAGGAGCCAGTCGGCGTTCACGGTGGCGACCACCCGCGAGTACGAGTAGACGATCGGCGAGGCCCAGAGCAGGACCATCAGGCCGACGTCGATGACGAACTGCACGTCGCGCAGGTACACGTTGAGCGCGGACAGCACCAGGCCGATGGCCGCGCCGTAGACCAGGATCACCGCGAGCGCGGGGATCAGGTAGACCAGACCCTCGTGCCACGGGAAGACGCCGATGACGACCGTCGCGGCCAGCAGGATCGCGAACTGGATGGTGAAGTTCACCAGGGCCGCGCCCACACTGGCGAGCGGGAAGACCTCGCGCGGGACGTAGACCTTCTTGATCAGCCCCGAGTTGCCGACGATCGACCCGGTCGACCCGGCGACGATCTCGCTGAAGAGCGTGTAGGCGGTCAGGCCGGTGAAGACGTAGATCGCGAAGTTGTCGATGCCGTTGGCGGCGCCGAGGACCTTGCCGATGACGAAGTAGTAGATGAGCAGCTGTGTCAGCGGGCGCACGAGCGTCCACACGAACCCGAGTGCCGAGTCCTTGTAGCGGGCCTTCAGGTCACGCCGGACGAGCATGCCGAGCATCTCGCGCTGCCGGAAGACGTCGCGCAGCTCACGGAAGGTCCCGCGGAAGGCGCTCGTCGGAGCGCCGATCACGACGAGGGGTTCCTTCGCGAGCGCGGTCATGCGGGCTTGGTCGACCATACGTCTCTTCGTTCGTGGGGGCAGGACCGGAACAGCATACTCACCGGGCCCGCGGGACGGGGTTGGGCGACGGTCGTCGTGCACCCCGAGTGGGGGTGATTCCGGCCGATCCAACCCTCAACCTTCACTTTCGAGTTACCGTTGTTGCAACCCGGACCCTTGTCAACATCCACAGGACGGCCCGTCAGCATGCTCCTCGCATCCAGGCCGATCGCTGCGTTCGCGGTGGTCGGTGCACTCAGTCTCCTCTTGGCCGGTTGTTCCGGTGGTGGCGACGACGCCACCCCGTCGCCGTCCGCGTCCGTCTCGCGCACCCCGAGTGCGACCCCGACGGACGACGACTCGGCGACCTCGGCCCCCACCGGTACGGCCTCGACGCCGACCGACGGTGGGTCCGACGACGGTGACGGCGACGACGCCGGCGCCTCCGACGACGACACCCCCGGTGCGTTCCCGGGCAGCGGCGCGACGAACCAGCCGGACACCGACCCGTCGGAGTACCCGGCCACGTCCGTCGTCACGTTCGCCGGCTGGGACACCGGCTCGAAGACCCTCCAGGCCGGTGGCCTGGTCTCCGGTACGACCGACACGAGCGGGAAGTGCACCTTCACCGCGACGAAGGACGGCGTCACGCGCACCGCCACGAGCACCGCCCAGGCGAGTGCCTCGTCGGTGAACTGCGCGCAGGTGTCGTTCCCCGCGGCGAAGGTGTCGAGCGGCACCTGGTCCGTCACCCTGACCTACGCCGTCGGCTCCGCGTCGACGACGTCCGACCCCCTGACCGCCGAGGTCCCGTGATGCGCACCCCCCGTTCCCCCCGAGCAGCCCGCTCCCGCCGTTCCCTCCGGAGCTCCCTCGCCCTGGTGGCGGCCTTCGCCGTCGCGGTGAGCGGCCTGACCTTCGGCACGGTGCTCGCGGAGCAGACCACGACCCAGTCGGCCTCGGCCGCGGTCGCCTCGGACTTCGACCCGGGCAACATCATCAGCGACGCGAACTTCTACAACGGCTCGGCGATGAACGCCGCCGCCGTGCAGTCGTTCCTGACGAGCGTCGCGCCGAACTGCCGGAAGTCGTCGAGCGGCCCCGCCTGCCTCAAGGACTTCTCGCAGAAGATGAGCTCGATCGGCGCCGTCTCCGGCCGGTGCGCGGCCATCGCGGGTGGCACCAAGTCGGCCGCGACGATGATCGCCCAGGTCGGTGCCGCGTGCGGCATCAGCCAGAAGGTGCTCCTCGTGCTCCTGCAGAAGGAGCAGGGCATCGTCACGACGTCCTCGCCGACGTCCTACATGTACCTGCACGCCACCGGCTTCGCGTGCCCGGACACCGCCCCGTGCGACCCGGCCTACTTCGGCTTCGGCCAGCAGGTCTACGCAGCGGCCCTGCAGTTCAAGCGGTACCAGGCGTCGCCGACCTCGTGGGCGTACCAGGCGGGCCGGACGAACTCGATCCTGCTCAACCCGAACGCGGCCTGCGGTCGGAAGTCCGTCTACATCCAGAACCAGGCCACCGCGAGCCTGTACATCTACACCCCGTACACCCCGAACGCGGCGGCCATGTCGAACCTCTACGGCTCCGGTGACAGCTGCTCCGCCTACGGCAACCGCAACTTCTGGCGCATGTACACCGACTGGTTCGGTGCTGCGGCCGGCGGCGGCAACCCCTACGGCGACGTCGACTCCGTGACCGCGACCTCCACCTCGTCGATCACGGTCACCGGCTGGGCGGCCGACCCGGACACCACCAACGCCCTGCGCGTCGCGTTCTACGTCGACGGTGCCGGCGCGAAGACCGTCACGGCGGACAAGACCCGGAGCGACCTCGCCGGCACCCTCGGCGCGAACAACACCCGGCACGGGTTCTCGGCCGAACTGACCGGGCTGAGCCTCGGCAAGCACTCCGTCTGCAGCTACGCCATCAACCAGGGTCGCGGGGCGAACACCCTGCTCGGCTGCTACACCCGCACCATCACGAGCGCGGCGCCCAAGGGCGTCCTCGACTCGGTGACCGGCGGCGTCGGCACGATCTCGGCCACCGGCTGGGTCCTCGACCCCGACTCGTCCAAGCCCGGCTCGTGGAAGATCCTCGTCGACGGCGTGAGCAAGGCGACCGGCACGGCGGACAAGACCCGCACCGACGTGGCGAAGGTCTACCCCGGCGTCGGCAGCACCCTCGGCTTCTCGAAGACGATCGGTGGCATCAGCGCGGGCTCGCGCGCCGTGACGCTGTACGTGATGGACAAGCCCGGCACGAAGTACGTGAAGGTCGCGTCGAAGTCGGTCGTCGTGGACGCCCCGACCACCGGCAAGACCGGCAAGACCGGTGCCGTGCGCGGGTCGTACGACTCCGTCACCGGCGGCGTCGGCACGGCCACCGTGCGCGGCTGGGCGATCGACCCGGACGTGTGGGACCCGGTCAAGTACAAGATCCACGTCGACGGCGTGAGCACGAACAGCGGGGTCGCGGACGCGACCCGCACCGACGTCGAGGCGACGCACCCCACGTGGGGCTCCGACGTCGGCCTGACGCTCCGGCTCACCGGCCTGAAGGCGGGCAAGCACACCGTGCGCGTCTACTTCCAGGACCTGCAGGGCGGCAAGTACGTCAGCTTCGGCACCAAGTCCGTGACGGTGACCGCCGCGTCGACCGCCGAACCCGACGCGTCGGGGACGACCGGCAAGACGGGCAAGACCGGCTCGGTCAAGGGTGCGTTCGAGTCCGTGGTCGGTGGCGTGAACAGCGCCACGGTGCGCGGCTGGGCGATCGACCCCGACGTCTGGGACCCCGTCGCGTACAAGATCCACGTCGACGGTGTCGCCATCGCCCCCGGGACCGCGAACGCGAAGCGGACCGACGTCGAGGCCGTGCACCCCGCGTGGGGCTCCGACGTCGGCCTCTCGCTGAAGATCCCCGGGCTGACCGCCGGCACGCACACCGTGCGCGTGTACTTCCGGGAGCTGCCGAGCGGCACGTACAAGAGCTTCGGCACGAAGAGCGTGACGGTCACCGACCCGCCGACCACCGGCAAGACGGGCAAGACCGGCTCGGTCAAGGGCCTGTACGAGTCCGTCACCGGCGGCACGGGCACCATCACCGTGGCCGGCTGGGCGATCGACCCGGACGTCTGGGACCCGGTCAAGTACAAGATCCACCTGGACGGCGTGGCCGTCTCGCCGGGCACCGTCAACGCGACCCGCACCGACGTGCAGGCCGTGCACCCGGACTGGGGTTCGGACGTCGGGCTGTCGCGGAAGCTCACCGGGGTGAAGAAGGGCACGCACACCGTGCGCGTCTACTTCCAGGACCTGCCGAGCGGCACCTACAAGAGCTTCGGTACGAAGACCGTCACCGTGCAGTAGACGGGCACCAGATGACGGACGGGAGGCCCGGTACCAGCTGGTACCGGGCCTCCCGTCCGTCGTGGGTCGCGTCGACCGCCGTCAGCGGCGCGCGCGCCGCGCCATCAGGCCCACGCCGTGCAGCAGTCGGTACTCGGGGGAGCGCGTGAGGCCCTCGAAGCGGGCCGCGATCTGGTCGCGCTCCGCCTCGGCCAGGCGACGGGCGGTGTCGTACGCGCCGACCTTCTGCTCCGACGCGACCAGGCGCGCGTTGATGTCGTGCACGCCGGCCAGGTGGACGTCGCGGTCGTGCTCGGTCTGCCGGAGCGTCTCGCGCTGGGCGGTGGCCCACCGCAGGAACGCGCCACGCTCGCCGCTCCGGCCCGAGGCGGCGGCGACGGCGGCGTCGAGCGACGGACCGACCTGTTCGGCGCGGCTGCGGAACGAGTGCCGCTCGACCACGACGGCGCGGAGCCGGGCGACCAGGGCGGTGCGCTCGTCGCGGGGCATCGCGAGCACGCGCTCGAGCGAGCCGGCGTCGTCGAACACCGGCACGTCGGACAGGCCGAGCTCGTCGAGCCCGAGCGCGCAGTCGGTGACGGGCAGTGCACCGGACGCGAGCGACTCGTACAGGCGGGAGTTCAGGGTGCCGTACTCGGCGGCCGGCTCGATGACGTCGTCGACCACGAAGCCGGCGGCGCGGTAGACCTCGGGCAGGGCGAAGTAGGACACGGCCGGTCGGAGCTCGACGCCCGCGGAGGCTTCGACGTGGTCGACGTTCGCGGCGAACCAGACGATCGGTTCGGCCGGGGCGATCTCGGCCAGGACGTCCTGCACGCGGCGGCGGACGCCCCAGAAGTTGACGGTGGTCACGGCGCGGTCCGTGCGCTCGCGCGGTGCGGGGGCGTCGGTCGTGAACAGCTCGGTGTCGACGCCGATCGGCACCACCTCGACGGGGCCGGAGTAGGCCGCCGCGATCGTGTCGCGGGCGATCCCGGACGACGTCCAGACCGCGTCGAACTCGTCGAGGTAGGGCAGGGCGGCCCACTTGGCGGTCCAGTTCCGCACCCACGCCACCAGGGCGGTGCCGGCGGGGACGTACCCGGGCACGAAGGACTCGATCATGCTGACCACGACGGCGGTGTCGGCGGGGAGCTCCTCGCCCCAGCGCTCGAGCGGCCACATCGCGACGCCCCAGCCCTCGGCCCGGAACGCCCGCGCCAGCCCGAGCGCGACGAACAGGTCGCCCTTGCCCTCGGTCGGGTCGGCGGTCGACACCGCGAAGCGGATCGTGCCGCGGGGGCCCTCGGCGTGCTCGTCGGCCGCGAGGGCCGCGTAGTCCTCGCGGAGGGGAGAGGACATGGGGGTGCTCGGGATCACTGCGGTCACGCACGCCATTCTGCACGAATCCGCAGCGGCGGCAGGGAGTCCCTGGGCGCGCCTTGTAGGGTGTCATCGGCCCGCGGCACCCCGTTGGCCGACCCATCGACCCGCGCCCGGTGCGCGGCAGCTGCTGGAGGAACTCGCGTGACAGAGCGCAAGCCGGGAGTCGTGTCCGTCATCCTCGTGAACTACAAGGGCACGGACGACACCCTGACGAGCATCGCGGAACTCCGCAAGCAGGACTGGCCGCAGGACAAGCTCGAGGTGATCGTCGTCGAGAACGGTTCGGGCCCCGAGCACCTCGGGCGTCTGAAGGCCTCGAGCCTCGACTTCACCCTGATCGACGCGGGCGCGAACCTCGGGTTCACCGGCGGGTGCAACCTCGGCGTCGAGAAGTCCTCCGGCGAGGTCGTGGCGTTCCTCAACAACGACGCCCGCCCGGACACCGGCTGGGTGCGCGAGGCGATGGCCACCTTCGCCTCCGGTGCCGACATCGGTGCCGTCGCCTCGAAGGTCCTCGACTGGGAAGGCGTCAACGTCGACTTCACCGAGGCCGCGATGACCTGGTACGGCATGGGCTACAAGCCCTTCGCCGGGTCGCCGGACACCGGCCGGTGGGAGAGCGAGACCGACGTCCTGTTCGGCACCGGCGCCGCGATGTTCATCCGCGCGGAGCTCTTCGAGCAGCTCGACGGCTTCGACGACCGCTACTTCATGTTCTACGAGGACGTCGACCTCGGCTGGCGGCTCAACCTGCTCGGCTGGCGCTTCCGGTACCAGCCGAAGTCGGTCGCGTTCCACAAGCACCACGCGTCGATGAACAAGTTCGGCGACTTCCGCGAGACCTACCTCCTCGAGCGGAACGCACTGTTCACGCTCTACAAGAACCTCGGTGACGAGCAGCTCGCCGCGGCGCTGCCCGGTTCCCTGGCGCTCGCCGTCCGCCGTGCCGTGGGCCGCGGGGAGCTCGACTCCACCGAGCTCGACCTGCGCAACCCCGGCGACGACAGCGTCCCGACGATCCCGGTGCCGAAGACGAGCATGGCGGGCATCTACGGTGTCGACCAGTTCGTCGAGCAGCTGCCGTCGATGACCGAGTCCCGCCGCCAGATCCAGGCGACCCGCGTCCGGTCCGACCGCGAGCTCCTCCGCCTGTTCGGCAACCGCGACGAGCCCGCCTACCCGATCGAGAACTACCTGGCCGGCTACGACAAGATCGTGCACTCCCTCGGCGTGCTCGAGGTCGGCACCCGCCGCCGCGTCCTCATCATCACGGGCGACTCGATCGGCGCGAAGATGGCCGGTCCGGCGATCCGTGCCACCCAGATGGCCAAGCAGCTGGCGTCCGAGCACGACGTCCGCGTGGTCAGCCTGACCCGCTCGTCGCCGATCGACCCGTCGTACGAGGTCGTCACGGTCCCGCACCGCCACCCGCGCCAGATGGTCGAGCACGAGGGCTGGGCCGACGTCATCATCGTGCAGGGCCACGCGCTCCGGCTGTTCCCGGTGCTCGAGTCGACCAGCAAGATCCTGGTCGTCGACGTCTACGACCCGTTGCACCTCGAGCAGCTCGAACAGGGCCGCAGCGACGACGTCGACAAGTGGAACCGCCAGATCCTCGACGCCTCGGACACGCTGAACCACCAGCTCGAGCTCGGCGACTACTTCATCTGCGCTTCGGAGCGCCAGCGGATGTTCTGGCTCGGGCAGCTCGCCGGCTCCGGCCGCGTGAACGCCCGCACCTACTCGCGCGACGCCGACCTGCGCTCGCTCATCGGCGTCGTGCCGTTCGGCCTGTCCTCGACGCCGCCGGTCCACGACCAGCAGCGCGTCAAGGGCGTCGTGCCGGGCATCGGCAAGAACGACAAGCTCGTCGTCTGGGGCGGTGGGATCTACGACTGGTTCGACCCGATCACCCTGGTCCGCTCGATCGCCCAGCTCGCCGAGCGCCGCCCGTCGGTGAAGCTCTTCTTCATGGGCGTGCAGCACCCGAACCCCGACGTCCCCGAGATGGACATCGTCGCGAAGGTCCGCGCCGAGGCCGACGCCCTCGGGCTCACCGGCAAGCACGTGTTCTTCAACGACCAGTGGATCCCGTACGAGGAGCGCGGCGCCTACCTGCTCGAGGCCGACGCCGGCGTCTCGACGCACTACGAGCACCTCGAGACCACCTTCTCGTTCCGGACCCGCATCCTCGACTACCTGTGGGCACGGCTGCCGATCGTCACGACGGCCGGCGACTCGTTCGGTGACCTCGTCGCAGAAGAGAAGCTCGGCATCGCGGTGCACGAGCAGGACATCGACGGCCTGGCCACCGCGCTCGAGACGGCGCTCTTCGACAAGAAGGCCCGCACGGAGTTCATCGGCAATGTCGACCGCGTGCGCGAGCAGTTCACGTGGGAGAACGTCCTCGCCCCGCTCGTCGAGTTCTGCCGGAACCCGATCCGCGCTGCGGACAAGTCGGTGCGCGACACCGCGTCGTCGATCGAGCCGCACAAGATGCGCGTCCGCGTCCCGGAGCGCAAGAAGCTCTCCGGCGTCCGCTACGACCTCGGCCGTGCCGTGCACTACCTGCGCACCGAGGGCCCCCGCAGCGTCGCCGGCAAGGTGAAGCGGCGCCTGAACCGGTGACCCCGGGGGAGACCACCGCCCTCGTCATCGTCCCGACGTACGACGAGGCCGAGAACATCCGTGCGATCACCGCCGCCGTGCTGGCGGCGGTGCCCGGTGCCCACCTGCTCGTCGTCGACGACGGCAGCCCGGACGGCACCGGGGACATCGTGCGGTCCCTGGCGGCCGCGGACGACCGCGTGCACCTGCTGCAGCGCTCCGGCAAGCTCGGGCTCGGCACGGCGTACGTCGCCGGGTTCCGGTGGGGCCTGGAGCGCGGGTACCCGCTGCTGGTCGAGATGGACGCCGACGGCTCGCACCCGGCCGACCGGTTGCCGGCACTGGTCGACGCCGTGACCGCGTCCGACGACGTCCTGCTCGCCATCGGGTCCCGCTGGGTCCCCGGTGGGTCGGTGGTCGACTGGCCGCTCCGGCGCCAGGCGCTCAGCCGCGGGGCCAACACCTACGCCCGCCTGGTGCTCGGGCTCGACGTGCGGGACATCACCGCCGGCTACCGCGTGTACCGCTCGTCGGCGATCGCGCGGATGGACCTCGGGTCGGTGGACTCGAAGGGGTACTGCTTCCAGGTGGACATGACGCTGCGCGTGGACGCCCTCGGCGGCCGCATCGTCGAGGTGCCCATCCGCTTCCGTGACCGCGTGCACGGCGTCTCCAAGATGAGCCGGTCCATCGTCCTCGAGGCGATGCTCCGCGTCACCCAGTGGGGCGTGCAGCGCCGCCTCGGTCGCCGCACGCGCCCGTAGGGCGCCCGCTCGCTCGCTTCGTGAGCAGGAACGGTCGGGTCGCCTCCGCAGGGGCGACCGTTCCTGCTCACGATGCGCGCGCCGGGAACGCTGGGCGCGACGGCCTGGAGGCGCGGTGCGGGGCCGCCACGGGCCTCCAGGCCGTCGGTGGGTCGCGCCGTACCGCCGCTACACGCGCGGCAGGTGCCGGCGCCACGAGCGGCGCCGCGCGGCGATCACGAGGACCGTCACGAAGAACATCAGCCCCGCGCCGTGCAGCAGGTAGCTCTCCGCCGTGCTGGTGACGGCGAGCAGCACGAGCACGGCGGCCGGCCACACGTACGCCACCCCGGGGAACGTCGTCGCCGTGACCCAGGCACGCGCGAACGCGAGCAACGCGGTGATGCCGAGGATGAGCGTGCCCGCGAACCCGATCTGCAGCCAGGCGTCCACGAAGGCGTTCAGGCCCGAGGTGAACCGGACGCCGGCGGGGTCGATGAGCGTGACGTAGGGCACGACGGGCTCGGTCGGCCACGTGCCCACCCAGCCCCAGCCCTGGATCGGGTAGCGCTCCACCAGGACCCGGATCTGCGACCACAGGTCCGTCCGGGTGGCCGTGCCGCCGGCCGCCCCGATCTCGGCGAGCAGGCGGTGCCGGGCGAGCACCCCGACGGCGAGCGTCAGCAGGACGACCGCGCCGAGGACGCCGTTGACCACCGGTCTGGTCGCCGGTCGTGCGTGCCGGAGTGACCAGAGCGCCAGTGCGGTGACGGCGAGCGCGATCATCGCGAGCCCGGTGATGGGGGACTGCACGAGCATCAGGGCGATGACGGCGAGCGAGGTCGAGGCGATCGCGCGCCAGACCGTGACCGACCGGGTGAGGAACTCGACCACGAAGGTGACCAGGGCCATCGCGGCGATGAAGCCCATGAAGTTGCGCGTGCCGCCGATGCCCTGGATCGGGCCGCCGTACGCGATGTCGCCGCGGATGCCGAACGCCGGGAACGGGACGTCGAGGACCAGGCCGGACAGGACCTCGAGTCCGAGGGCCGTCACGAGCAGGATCCGGAAGGCGTCGCCCGAGGCCCGGATCACCTGCACCAGGTCGCGGCCGAGGGCCAGGTACAGCCCGAGGCCGATGAAGCACACGGTCTGCACCAGTCCGCGGAGCGCCACCCAGGAGTACTCGCTCCAGAGCACGCTCAACGCGCAGTAGCCGACGAAGGCCAGCAGCGAGAGGGGGAGGACCCCGTGCCACTCGATCCGGTAGCGCTGGCCGAGCAGGCTCAGCCCCGCGAGCACGAACAGCGTCACGAGCACCGCCCAGGTCCCCGCCCGGCCGACGAGGGCCTCGACGGTGGGCTGGCCGAACCCGAACAGCACGATGACCGTCGCGAGCGCCTGGCTGAACCGTCCACCGGCCGAGAAGCCGATCCAGGCGGAGAGGTACCGGCGCCCGAGCACCTGTCTGCTCACCCGGCCGTCCGTCACGCGTCCATCTTGGCGCACGACCTTGTGACGAGCACACCGCATCGCGGTGTGGCTGTATCGACGATGCGCGATGACCGAACTATCCTCACCGGATGGACCTCGCGCGCAGGGTCAGCGGCGTCCCCCTCGTCGCGGTCGTCGTCGGCCTGCTCACGACCGCCCTGGCCTGGTACCGGCTCGGCCCGGTGCCGCGGAACACCGTCTGGGCCGAGGACGGTGGCGTGTTCCTGCGCGAACGGATCGCGATGGGTCCCGTCGACACCCTGCTGCACCCCTACGCCGGGTACGTGCACCTGCTGCCGCGCCTCATCGTCGACCTCGGGTACGCGCTGCCGCCCGAGCGGTACGCGCAGGTGGTGGCGCTCGCCGCGTGCGCGGTCGTCGGCGGGGCCTGCGCCCTGGTGTTCGTGCTGTCCCGCGACGTCGTCCGCCCGTGGCCGTTGCGGCTGGTGCTCGCCGCCGTCCCCGTCGTCCTGCCGCTCGCCCCGTACGAGATCAGCGGCAACGCGGCGAACCTGCACTGGTTCCTGCTCGTCCTGGTGCCGTGGGTCTTCGCGTGGCGTGCGCGGTCGTGGTGGGCGGCCGGGGCACTCGCCGTGGTCGCGGGGGCGGTCGTGCTCACCGAACCGCTCACCGCGCTGTTCGCGCCCCTGCTGCTCCTCGCCTGGACGCCGCGTGGCCGTGCGCCCGGACCGGCCGGCCGGTGGACCGCGCTGCCGGTCACGCTCGTCGTGGTCGTCGCCCTGGCGGTGCAGGGCATCACGACCCTGACGAGCCCGCGGGCCCTCGCCACGGGGTCGCCGGCAGTGCGCGACGTGCTCGCGGGGTACCTGCTGCGTCCCGTGGCGGGTGCCTGGGACCCGGACCTCGGTGCGGTGCTGACGGCGGTGGTCGAGCACGGCTGGGCGGTGGTCGTGGTGCCCGCAGCCCTGCTGCTCGTCGTCCTGGTGGCGGCCGTCGTGGTCGGGCCGGCGCGCACGCGGTGGATGGTCGCAGCCCTCGCCGTCGGCTCCGTCGCGGTGTGGTGGGTGGCCCTGCTCGCCAACGGCGGCGACGGCCTCCGCTGGTCGGCGCCGGTCGCCGCGATGGCCGCCGTGCCGCCGCAGCGCTACGCCGCGGCCGCCGGCCTGCTGCTGGTGAGCGCCGCGGTGGTCGCCGCCGCCACGCTCGTGGACGCCCGCAGCTGGTCGCGTGCTGCCGGACGGACGGGAGGCCCTGGTCGCCTCGTCGGCGCGCTGGCCGGTTGGTGCGTGGTCACCGCCGTCGTCGCGTCGGCGGTCCTGCACGTCGCGCCGACCGACACGCGGCGGAGCGACGGGCCGGTGTGGGCGGGGCAACTGCCGGCGGCGGTGGCGGCGTGCGACGCGGACCCGACGCTCGAGGTCGCCCGGGTGAAGTCGAACCCGTGGTCGTCCCCGGTGTCGTGCTCGTGGCTGTCGCGCTGAGGGAGCGTGCGGGTCAGCGCGTGCCGGCCCAGCGGAACTCGCGCTTGGCGGGCGGCGTGCGCGGACCGTCGCCGGTGGACACCGGTTCCTCGCCGGTCAGCACGATGCGCGTCTTGATGGCGAGCAGGGCGAAGAGCACCCAGTTCCCCTGGTAGAGCAGGCGGGACTCGGCGACGGACTGCACGAGCAGGGCGACGACGACCAGGAGCGGCAGGAGCGACACCGGGTCGAACGACCGCGGACGCAGCGCGGCGTCGTACCCGATGCGGGTCGCGCAGGCCCACGAGCGGGACAGCGTCGTGACCACGTAGATCGCGAAGAGCACCAGGCCGATGATGCCGGTCTGCATCCAGACGTCCAGGTATGCATCGTGGGCCTGCAGGTACGTGACGCCCTTGCGTTGCGCCAGGTCGGCGAGCGTCGGGATGCCCGGCCACCAGTACCCGATCCAGCCCCAGCCGCCCACGGGGTGCTGGTCGATCAGGCCGAGCACCTTGGCCCAGATCTCCCCGCGTCCGGTGGCGTCCGAGCCCTTGCCGAGCAGCTCGGACACCGGGCCGCGCAGCACGAACGCGGCGACGGCGACGACGACGGCACCCACCGCCAGCAGCAGGTAGCGCGGGGTGCGGCGCTCGGTCGGGACACGGCGCATCCAGACGGCGGCGAGTGCGACCACGGCGACCACGAGTGCGGCGGCGATGACCGTCGACGAGCGGGTGAGGACGAAGCCGAGTGCCGCGACGACGAGCCAGCCGATCGCCTGGTTCCGGCGGATCCGACCCTCGGCGAACTGCACGGCGACCACGATCGCGACCAGCAGGGCCACCATCGCGAGCAGGTTGGCGTTGCCGGGCAGCCCCTGGATCCGGCCCCCGGTGAAGAGCTCGGCGCGCGAGAAGTAGAAGGCGTCGGGGACGTCGCGGTCGCCGTAGTCCGTCCAGATCGGGGCGATCGGGTGCCGGACGAACACCGCGACGGCGGCCTCGAACAGGAGCGAGAGCATCAGGACCCACCGGAGCGCGAGGCTCAGGGCGTCGGTGATCCGGCGCCACGTCAGGGTCGAGGCGATCGTGAACGCGACGGCCGCGCAGATCACCTGCACGGTCAGGCTCGAGATCGTCGCGAACCGCCAGTGCGACCAGACCAGGGTCACCAGGCACCAGCCGAGGAACGCCCAGAGCGCCCAGGGAGTGCGGACGAGCGGTGGCCTCGCCCGGACCAGGATCGTGATGCCCCATGCCGCGACGAGGGCCCAGAGGATGCCGGCCCCGACCCAGGTCAGGGTGTTCGGCACGGCGTCGCCCGCGAACAGCACGAACAGGGTCGTCGCCCCGAAGGCGAACGCCTCGCGCTCCGGTACGGTCCCGCGCGCCAGTGGCCAGGTGTTCGTCACGACGCCAGGCTACCGGCCGGTCGCCGTCCGCAGGACTCCACCGGCAGCGCCGGTAGGCTCTGGCCCATGTTCCTCGGCATCACGAACACCCCCCGCGACTACGCCTGGGGCTCGGTCACCGCGATCCCGGAGCTCCTCGGCCGCACCGTCACGGGTGCCCCGCAGGCGGAGCTCTGGCTCGGCGCCCACGCCGGCAGCCCCAGTGTCGTGGTCAACCCGGCCATGGTCGGCGGGGCCGACACGCTCCGCGACTGGATCGCCGACGAGCCGGAGACCGCACTCGGTCCGGACCGCACCGGCCTGCCCTTCCTGCTCAAGGTGCTCGCCGCTGCGGCACCGCTCTCGCTGCAGGCGCACCCGACCCCGGAGCAGGCAGAAGAGGGCTTCGCCCGCGAGGAGCGCGAGGGGATCCCGCTCGACGACCCGGCCCGCAACTACAAGGACCCGTTCCCGAAGCCCGAGCTCGTCGTCGCGCTGAGCGAGCGGTTCGAGGCGCTGAGCGGCTTCCGCCCGGTCGAGGAGACCCTGGCCGAGGTCCGCGTGCTCGACGCCGGTACCGGCCGCCTCGGTCCGCTCGAGGTGCACCTGCTGCACGGGCTCGAGGACACCGTCCGCTGGCTCGAGACCGCCGACGAGTCCGCGCTCGCCGTGGTGCAGGCCGCGAGTGACCTGGCCGTCTCGCTCGACGACGACCTGCTCACCCCGAACACCGCGACCGTCCGCGACCTGGCGACTACCTGGCCCGGCGACCCCGGCATCGTCGTCTCCCTGCTCATGCACCGGGTGACGCTCACCGCGGGGCAGGCCATGTACCTGCCCGCCGGCAACATCCACGCGTACCTCGACGGACTCGGCATCGAGCTGATGGCGCCGTCGGACAACGTGCTGCGCGGCGGGCTCACGCCGAAGCACGTCGACGTGCCGGAGCTCCTGCGGGTGCTCGACTTCACCGCGTACCCGGCACCGGTCCTCGAGCCCGAGCACATCGCCGAGGGCGTCGACCGGTTCGCGCCGGACGGCGTCGGCTTCGCGCTGCTGCGGGTGGACGGTGACGGTCGCCCGGTGGGACTGAGCACCGGCGGGGTCGCCCCGCTCGTGGGGCCGTCGATCGCGATCTGCACCGAGGGCGTCGTCACGCTCGTCGGCGCGCAGTCGGCGACCCTGCTCCGCAAGGGCGAGTCGTGCTTCATCACCCCGGACGAGGGCGACGTGACGGTCGAGGCGGACTCCTCCGACGGCATCACGTCGACCGTGTTCATCGCCACCGGCGCCTAGGGCACGGACCGGCACCGGCACCGGGACCGGCGCGGGGCCGCACGCCGTGGCGTGGACCCGCACACCGCCACCGGGGCGTCGCCGACGTCCGCTAGCGTGGCGACCATGAGTTGGCTGGTCACCGGCGGTGCCGGGTACATCGGGTCCCACGTCGTCCGAGCGCTGCGCTCGGCCGGCATCGACACGGTCGCGTTCGACGATCTGTCGAGCGGCTTCCGCGCGTTCGTCCCGGACGACGTGCCGTTCGTCGAGGGCACGATCCTCGACGGCGAGCTCGTCGCACGCACGCTGCGCGAGCACGAGGTCACCGGTGTGGTCCACGTCGCGGGGTTCAAGTACGCCGGCGTCTCGGTCGAGCGCCCGCTGCACACCTACGAGCAGAACGTCACCGGCATGGCGACCCTGCTGCGCGCGATGGCGGAGACCGGCGTCACCAAGGCGGTCTTCTCGTCCAGCGCGGCGGTCTACGGCACGCCGGACGTCGAGACCGTGGTCGAGTCCACCCCGAAGAACCCGGAGTCGCCGTACGGCGAGTCGAAGCTCATCGGCGAGTGGCTGCTGCGCGACATGGAGGTCGCCGCGGGCTTCACCACCACGTCGCTCCGGTACTTCAACGTCGTCGGTTCGGGGGAGCCCGACCTGTACGACGCCAGCCCGCACAACCTGTTCCCGCTGGTCTTCGACGCGCTGCTCGCCGGCCGGACCCCGCGGATCAACGGCGACGACTACGCCACCCCGGACGGCACCTGCGTCCGCGACTACGTGCACGTGGCCGACCTGGCGCACTCGCACGCGGTGGCCGCGCGGAAGCTCGAGGCGGGGGAGCCGCTCGCGCGGGCCTACAACCTCGGCAGCGGCGACGGCGTGAGCGTCCGGCAGATCATGGACGCGATGGCGTCGGGCACCGGGATCGCCTTCGACCCCGAGATCGCACCGCGGCGCCCCGGCGACCCGGCCCGCATCGTCGCGACCGGCGAAGCCGCCGCCCGTGACCTCGAGTGGGCCATGCGGCACTCCCTGGACGAGATGGTGTCGAGCGCCTGGGAGGCCCGTCGCAGCGCCTCCTGAGCGCCTGAGGACGAGTCAGTTGTCCCCCGGAAGGCCCACCCGAGCGGTGCGACACGCCCAAACGGGGGACATGACACGCTGGAGCGGTCAGTGCCTTCTATGATCCGCGACTTGACTCAGGCGAATGACACCGCTGTAATTACAGGCAACGGCCGCAAGAGTTGGGGTTCGTTGTCGAGGCGGCAGGGGTGATCAGGGTGAACGGTTCCGAGTTCCACGCCGGAGTTCCGGAGGACTGGCACGTCGATCCCGTGGCGCTCGGCGTCCCGGGTGTCCGACGTCCGGAGACCGACGACGAGGAGAACCCGCTCGCCTGGCAGGTCGACTCGCTCTGCGCGCAGACCGACCCCGAGGCGTTCTTCCCCGAGAAGGGCGGCTCCACGCGCGAGGCGAAGAAGATCTGCACCTCGTGCGAGGTCCGGGCGCAGTGCCTCGAGTACGCGCTCGAGAACGACGAACGCTTCGGCATCTGGGGTGGCCTCTCCGAGCGGGAACGCCGCAAGTTGCGGAAACGGGCGTAGGAGCGTTCACGGCGCGCCAGCGCCGTGCGACTGCGCCCCTGAGGAGCCTGCGACGAAGGCGCCGGAAGGCGACCACCTCCGCCCGTCCCGCACCGCGCAGTGAGCGCATCCAAAGGTTCACGGCGCGCCGCCGTCCGCAGCCGACACCGCGCCTCCAGACCGTAGAGTGACGCCCGTCATGCAGCCCAGAGTCACCGCGATCCTCGTCGCCGCCAACGGGGCGGCCCACCTCGACCGGACCCTGGACGCGCTCGCCGCCCAGACCCGCCACCCCGAGAACCTGGTGGTCGTCGACGTCGGCACGACCGACGGATCGACCGCCGAACTGTCCTTCGGCGGGTCCGCGCAGCTCGTCCGGCTGCCCGCCGGTACCGCGTTCGGTGACGCCGTCCGCCAGGGCGAGCGCAGCGCGCCGCCCGCCGCGACCGACGAGCCCGTCGCCGAGTGGCTGTGGGTCCTCGGCCACGACAACGCGCCGGCACCGACCGCGCTCGCCGACCTGCTGTCCGCCGTCGAGATCGCGCCCTCGGTCGTCGTCGCCGGTCCGAAGCTCGTCGCCGACGACGACCCCTCGCTCATCCGCGCCTTCGGCGAGAGCATGACCCGCTTCGGCCGGTCGATCGTGCTGGTGCAGGACGAGCTCGACCAGGGCCAGCACGACCGCAACACCGACGTGCTCGGTGTCGCCGCAGGTGGCATGCTCGTGCGCCGCTCGGTCTGGAACGAACTCGGCGGCTTCGACCCGGCGCTGCCGGACGTCGACGCGGCCCTCGACTTCTCGGTGCGGGTCCGCCTCGCCGGACACCGCGTCGCCCTCGTGCCGGAGGCCAAGGTCACCAGCGCCGGACCGATCGAGGAGTTCGGCCGCAAGCGCGTGTCCGAAGCGCGGCGCGTCCGGATGCACCGGCAGGCGCAGCTGCACCGCCGGATGACGTACGCGCCCGCCGCGCTGGTCTGGCTGCACTGGCTCACGCTCGTGCCGTTCGCGATCGGCCGCGCGCTCGGACACCTGGTCGCGAAGCACCCCGCCGCCGTGGTCCCCGAGCTCTCCGCCGCGTTCGCCGTCGCGTTCGGCGGCGGCACGGGGCGGGCGCGCAAGAACCTCGCACGCACGAAGAAGCTCGGCTGGGCCGCCGTCGAACCGCTCCGTGTGAGCTGGCGTCGGGTGTACGAGCACCGCACCACCTCGCGGGACGTCGAACTCGCCCGGGCCGAGGACGCCCCGATCGCCCGGGCGTCGTTCCTGAGCGACGGCGGCATCTGGGTGGTCCTGGCCGCCGCGGTCCTCAGCGTCGTGACGCTCTACCCGCTGCTCGGGTCGCCGGCCCTGACCGGCGGGGGACTCCTGCCGCTCTCCGCGACGCCGGGACAGCTCTGGCAGAACGTCGGGTACGGCTTCCACTCGCTCGGCACGGGCTTCACCGGCCCGTCCGACCCCTTCGCCGCGGTGCTCGCCGTGCTCGGCTCGATCGTCTTCTGGTCGCCGTCCACCGCGGTCGTGCTCGTCATGCTCGTCGCGTTCCCGCTGTCCGCACTGGGGGCCTGGTTCGCGGTCCGCAAGGTCACGACCCGCACCTGGGTGCCGGTCATCGGTGCGTCGCTGTACGCGATCGCCCCGTCGCTCGTCGGAGCCGTGACGACCGGACACCTCGGCGCCGTGATCGCGCACCTGGTGCTGCCGTGGCTGTTCGTCGCCGTGCTCGAGGCGCACCGCTCGTGGGCCTGGGCCTCGGGAGCGTCGCTCCTGTTCGCCGTCGTCGCCGCCTCGGCGCCGTCGCTGCTGCCGGTCCTGCTGGTCGGCTGGCTCGTGGCGCTCCTGGTCGGCTGGCGCCGGGCCCACCGTCGCCTGTTCATCCCGGTGCCGACCGCGGTGCTCTTCCTGCCGCTGATCCTGGCGCAGGCCGCACGCGGCAACCTGCTCGCGGTGTTCGCCGACCCGGGTGCGCCGTCCGCGACCCGGGCGCCGTCCGCGCTCCAGCTGGCCATCGGACAGCCCCTGCCCGACTGGAGCGGCTGGCTCCCCGCGACGTCCGGACTCGCGCTGGTCGCCACGGTCCTGCCGATCGTGATGGCCGTCCTCGCGCTCCCCGTGGCCGCCGCCGCGATCGGGGCGATGCTCGGCCACCGCTGGGCGGTCGCGGGCTCGGCGCTCGTCATCGCGCTCCTCGGCTTCGCCACGGCCTTCGCCGCCACCCACGTCACGGTCACCGGTGTCGGGTCGACCACCACCATCGTCTGGCCCGGCAGCGGTCTGTCCGTGTACTGGCTCGCCCTCGTGGTCGCGGCCTGCATCGGCATCGACGTACTGCCGAAGGCCGCCCCGGTCACCGGGCTCGTCGCGACCGTGCTCGCCGGTGTGGCCGTGGCTCCGGCCTTCGCGGCGTTCTACCTCGGGACCGCCACGATCGAGCCGACCACCGGCCGGGTGCTCAGCGCGTACGTGAACGCCGAGGCCCAGGCGAACCCGGACGTCGGCACGCTCGTGGTCGTCCCGCAGGACGACGGTTCGCTCGCCGTCACGCTCGAGCGCGGGCAGGGTTCCACCCTCGACGACCAGTCGACGCTCGACGCGACCGCACTCCGGCTGAGCGAGTCCGGCGCACGGCTGACGACGCTCGCCGGCAACCTGGCGAGCCGCAGCGGGTACGACCCCCGGCCGGCGCTCCGCGAGCTCGGCGTGAGCTTCGTGCTCATCGACGACGCCGGTGACGACCCCGAGGCGCAGACGGTGCACGACCGGGCCGCCGGCGCGATCGGTCAGAACGCGCTCTTCACGAGCATCGGCGAGACCACGAACGGTCAGCTGTTCCACTACGAGGGCGAGGTCGACCGCACCCGCTCCGGCTCCGCGGCGACCCAGGCCACCCACGTGCTGTACCTCGTCGTGCTCGGCGTGGTCTTCGGCGCCGCAGCACTCCTTGCGGTCCCGACGGCCCCGCGCCGCCGCCGTGCCACCTCGAACGTCATCGAGGCCGAGGAACCCGCCACCACCTTCGACGAGGAGCGCGACGAATGAGCACCAACCCCTCCTCGGTCCGGCGCTGGATCGTCCGCGGCACCGCCACGGCCGTCGCCGTCGTCGTCGCCGCGGGTGCCGTCACCGCGGCGCACGCCATCGGCACCGAGTCCGAACCGGGTCGACCGGCCGGGCGCACCGTCACGCCGGTCCCCGCCGCCGCCGAGCGTGTCTGCGCCGGCAGTGCGCTGCGCCTGTCCGACGATGCCGGCAACGACGCGACGCAGGCGAGCACCGTCGGCACCGCGACCGTCGCGACGGCGACGACCGGTTCGACGGTCGAGCGGTCCTCGCTCGACTCCTCGACCACCGGCGGCAGCGACCCCCGACTCCTGACGGCCCCCGCTGGTGAGACGACGCCGCAGGTCGCGGGCAGCAGCTTCCAGAGCGTCTCGAGCGGCGACCTGGTGGGCGCGGGCGCTGCCTCGTGCGACGACCCGACCCAGTCCACGTGGCTCGTCGGCGGCTCGACGGAGACCGGTCGGACGAGCCTCGTCACGCTCTCGAACCCGACCGACGTGAACGCCACGGTCGACCTGACGATCTTCGACGGCTCGGGGACGGTCAGCGCACCCGGGACCACCGGCATCGTCGTCGCGCCGAACACGCAGAAGGTCGTCCCGCTGTCGGGCTTCGTGTCCGACGCCGCCTCGACCGTCGTGCACGTCACGTCGTCCGGCGGCCAGATCGTCGCGCACATGCAGGAGTCCGTCGTCCGCACCCTCACCCCGGGCGGCTACGACATCGTCTCCGGTGGGGCCGCGCCGTCCCGCTCGCAGGTCATCCCCGCCGTCGCCCTCGCCGACGCGCAGGCCGCCCAGCGCGGCGACGACACGGCCGACGCGGCGCCGATCGTCCGGCTGTTCGTCCCCGGCACGAAGTCGGCGCGCGTCACCCTCGGCATCAGCACGGCCGACGGCGGCGGCACGACCGTCAACGCCACCGCCGAGCCCGGGGTCGTCACCGACGTCGCGCTCGACGACTTCCCGGACGGCCGGTACTCGTTCACCGTCACCTCGACCGAGCCGGTCGTCACCGGTGCGCGCACCACGACGCCGACCGACGGTGCCAGCAGCGGCACCGACCTCGGGTGGTTCGCCTCGGCCGAGCCGCTGGGCGACCGGACGATCACCGCCATCGCCCCGGGCGAGGGTGTGCGGCTGAACTTCGTGAACCCCACCCGCCAGGACCGCTCCGTCACGGTGCGGTCGGGCGACGAGCGGCGCACGCTGAAGATCCTGTCCGGTGCGACCGTGACGCTCCCGGTGCAGACCGCGAAGCAGCTCACGCTGACCGGCACGGAGGGCATCGTCGCGGGCGTGACCTACCGCGGGGCCGACGGCATCGCCGGCTTCCCGGTGCGCCCGGCGACCGACGTCTCCACCCCGGTCCGCGTCTACCCCTGACGCCGGGCGCGGTCAGCCCAGCGCCGGCGGCACGACGGGCCGGCGCGGTCCGCCCGGCTCACCAGTGTCGGTAGCGGTCCGGTGCCAGGTCCCAGGGGTCCTTGCCGATCAGCTCGCCGACCGCGCGGAACACCGCGGTCTCGATGATGATGCGGCGGTCCGAGTCGTCCTTCTCGGGGCTCCGGTTCACCCGCTCGACGGGGATCCGGAAGACGGTCACGCGGCGGGTGTCGCGGTCGATCCGCCAGCGCGGCATCTCGTCCGGCAGGGTCGTGTCGCTGGGCATGTCCGCCACCTGGAACACGACGCCGGAGAGCTCCTCGGGCCAGAGACCGAGCAGGTAGTGCGCGCTGTCGCCGACGATCCGGTCGAACGCCTCGGCGCGGGTGATGATCGGCGCGAGCTCGGGCCCGGTGACGCTCGAGCGCCCACCGCGGCCGTGCCGGGAGCGCCCCCGACCGCGGTCGACCGGGGTGACGAGGCGAGGCTTCCGACGCATCCCCACATCGTACGCGGGGACGGGTGCGCGCCGGACGCTCCGCTAGGCTCCCTGTCGAGATGGACGTGCGGATCTGCAGCAAGGTGGCGTGTGCCAACAGCGCTTCGTCGACCCTGACGTACGACTACGGCGACTCCATGGTGGTCGTCGGTCCGCTGTCGACCCGGGTCGAGCCGCACGGCTACGACCTCTGCGCCCGGCACGCTGCCTCCCTGCGCGTCCCGCGCGGCTGGCAGGTGGTGCGGCGCGAGCCGCTGCCGCGCGACGTCGACTGACGGCTCGCGTCCGCGACGTGGGTGCGGGGGTCGGTCTGGAGGCCCGGGGAACGTGACCGGGATCGGCTGGTGATCCGCGCCTCCCGGCATGGAAGACTGGTGGGCATGCCCACCGAAACCCGCACCGCTGCTGCGTTCCGCGTCGCCGACCTGTCCCTCGCCGAGGCCGGCCGGCACCAGATCCGCCTCGCCGAGAACGAGATGCCGGGCCTGATGTCCCTGCGTGACGAGTTCGCCGCGGCGCAGCCGCTCGCCGGCGCGCGCATCGCCGGGTCCCTGCACATGACGGTGCAGACCGCGGTGCTCATCGAGACGCTCGTCGCCCTCGGCGCGCAGGTGCGCTGGGCCAGCTGCAACATCTTCTCCACCCAGGACGAGGCGGCGGCCGCCGTCGCCGTCGGGCCCACCGGCACCCCGGACGCCCCCGCCGGCGTCCCGGTGTTCGCGTGGAAGGGCGAGACGCTCGAGGAGTACTGGTGGTGCACCAGCCGCATCTTCGACTGGAGCGACGAGGCCGCCGCGGCGGGTGCCGACTGGACCGGGCCGAACCTGATCCTCGACGACGGCGGCGACGCCACGATGCTCGTGCACACCGGCGCCGACGCCGAGGCGGCCGGTGCCGCTCCGGTCGCCGAGCCGGACGCGAGCACCGAGTGGAAGATCGTGCTCGACACCGTCGCGCGGTCGCTCGAGACGTCCTCCGACCGCTGGACCCGGATCGCGGCCGACATCCAGGGCGTCACCGAGGAGACCACCACGGGCGTCCACCGTCTGTACGAGCTGTTCCGGAACGGCGAGCTGAAGTTCCCAGCGATCAACGTGAACGACTCGGTGACGAAGTCGAAGTTCGACAACAAGTACGGCATCCGGCACTCGCTGCCCGACGGCCTGAACCGGGCCACCGACGTGCTCATCGGCGGCAAGGTCGCCTTCGTCGTCGGCTACGGCGACGTCGGCAAGGGTGCGGCCGAGGCGCTCCGCGGGCAGGGCGCCCGCGTCATCGTCAGCGAGGTCGACCCGATCTGCGCGCTGCAGGCGGCGATGGACGGCTACCAGGTCGCGCGCCTGGCGGACGTCGTCGACACCGTCGACATGGTCATCACGTGCACCGGCAACCTGGGCGTCGTCGGGGTCGACGAGATGCTCGGGCTGAAGCACCTGGCGATCGTGGCGAACGTGGGGCACTTCGACAACGAGATCGACATGGCGGGGCTCGAAGCGCTGCCCGGCGTCTCGAAGGTCGAGATCAAGCCGCAGGTGCACGAGTGGCGGCTGCCGACCGGGCGGTCGATCCTGGTGCTGTCCGAGGGCCGGCTCATGAACCTCGGCAACGCCACCGGGCACCCGTCGTTCGTGATGAGCAACTCGTTCACGAACCAGGTGCTCGCCCAGATCGAGCTGCACACCCGGCGCGAGGAGTACCCGACCGGCGTGTACGTGCTGCCGAAGCACCTGGACGAGAAGGTCGCGCGCCTGCACCTCGACGCCCTCGGGGTGCAGCTGACGTCGCTGCGTCCGGAGCAGGCGGCGTACATCGGCGTGCCGGTCGAGGGTCCCTTCAAGCCGGACCACTACCGCTACTGAGCGCCGCGGGGCGGCCGCTTCCGCTGAACACCGGTGTTCGCACGTTGAACCCCCGCACGCGGGTGTTCGGAGTGCGAACACCGGTGTCTTGCGAGCAGCCCGGGCGCCGCCGTGCGCGTCAGCGCGGGAAGCCCGGCGGGGGCGCCGCCGCGGTCGCCCCCGCGGCGGTCAGCAGCTCGGCGCGGGCACCCAGCGCCCGGACGTCCCGACGACGCCGCAGCACGACGACCCCGGCCAGGAAGACCTCCGGCGGGACGGGCGGCACCGGGTGTGCGAACGCGGACACCTCGGCCGCCAGGGTCTGCGCCGCCGCCTCGCGCAGTTCGGGTCGCATCAGTGCAGCCCCGCGGAAGAACGCACCGAGGCGGTTCTCCAACCGCTGCGGCAGCGCCGAGACGTCCGCGACACCGGCCCAGGCCGTGAGCTCCGGGGGCAGCAGCACCTCGGGGTCCCGCTGCTTCGGCAGCCGCTCGTGCTGCACGATCGTGCCCGCCAGCAGGTCCCCGAGGCGCCGCGGCCGACTGCCGAACAGCGCGACGAGCAGGGCGACCGAGCCGAACGTCATCCAGAGCTCGAACAGGCCGACGAGCGCCCGGGTGAAGGCGTGCCGGAACCCGATCGCGCCGCCGTCGAGCCGGACGACCCGGGTGCCGGTGGCGAACCGTCCGACGCTCCGCCCCTTCGTCACGGTCTCGACCGCCGCGGGCACCAGCACGAGCACGACGACGAGCAGCACGATGTCGAGCGCAGCACCCCAGGCCGGCTCGAGTCCCCTCGGCCAGAGCCGCCACACGCCGAAGAGCGCGAGCACGAACAGGACGAGGACGCACAGGCCGTCCAGCAGCGCGGCCGCGAGTCGCAGCACGAGTCCGGCGGGCTGGACGTCGAGCGCGACACCCTCGCCCACCACCAGCTCGTCGGCGGTCTCGTCGAGGTCGCGCGAGAACCGGGCGTCGGCGAGGTCACGCGGCGTGCGGGGCTTCGGCATGGGATCATTCTGTCGGAGATCGCGCGACCTGAGGGGGAACACGTGGACCTGGATGCCTACACCGAGGTGCACCGTGACCGGTGGCAGGAGCTCGACCGTCTGGCGCGTGCCCGGCACCGGTCCGGTGCGGACGTCGACCGGCTCGTCGCCGGCTACCAGGAGGCCGCGACCGACCTCGCCCGCATCCGGGGCGCCGCACCGCGCACCGTGACCGGCGACCGGCTCTCGCTCACGCTGTTCCGCGCCCGCCTGCGCTTCACCGGCACCCCCGTCGACCCGTTGACCGCCGTCGTCCTGTTCTTCACGCGGCAGCTGCCCGCGGCGCTCTACCGGATCCGCTGGGTGACGATCTGGGTCGCGCTCGCCACGGTGGCGATCGGGGCGATCGTCGCCGTCTGGATCACCACCACCCCCGGTGCGACGGCGACGTTCGGCAGCGACGAGGCCCTGCGCCGGTACGCCACGCAGGACTTCGTCGACTACTACTCCGACCGTGGCCTCGGGGCCTTCACCGCGCAGGTCTGGACGAACAACGCCTACATCGCCGCGACGATGGTGGCGTTCGGCATCACCGGGGTCTTCGTGCCGTTCTCGATCATGCAGAACGCCGTCAGCCTCGGGGTCTCCGCGGCGATCATGCACTCCCAGGGGCGCCTGGCCGACTTCTTCCTCTACATCTCCCCGCACGGGCAGCTCGAGCTCTACTCGGTGTTCCTCGCGGGCGGTGCGGGGCTGATGATCTTCTGGTCGTGGGTGGCGCCGGGGCCTGGACGCACGCGCGCCCAGGCCCTCGCCGAGGACGGCCGTGCGCTCATCACCATCGCGATCGGTCTGACCCTGACCCTGCTGCTGTCCGGCATCGTCGAGGGCGTGGTGACGCGGCAGGACTGGCCGTGGCCGATCAAGATCGGCATCGGCACCCTCGCCCTGGTCGCGGTGCTCGCCTACCAGTGGGTGCTCGGCGGCCGCGCGTACCGAGCGGGGGAGCGCGGCGACCTCGAGGAGTTCGAGCGCGGCTCCACCGCCCTGGTGGCCGGCTAGCGTCCGTCCCGGTTCAGAGCCGGCCGGTGGCCTTCGCCCGGATGTAGGCGTCGGCGACGAGCGGCGGGACGTCCGCCGGTGCACCGCGCACGACCTCGGCGCCGGAGCGCCGTGCGACGTCCGCCGCACCGTCCGCGTCGAGCAGGGTGCGTTCGGCGGCCGCGCGTCGGTAGACGTCGCGCTCCGCGCCGGTCGGGAGGCCCGGCACCCGTCCGCCCCGCGCGGTGCGGATCGCCGTGGTCGAGTCCACCCCGCCGCGCGCCATCCGCTGGACCGCCGGGTCCTCGATGCTCGTCACGACGACCGCGTGCCGTCGGGACAGCCGGGGGAGCACGGCGAGCAGGTCGCCCGAGGCGCCGACGGAGTCGAGGCTCGAGGCGAGGACGACCATGGCGCGCGAGGTCGTGATCGAGTCGACGAGTGCGGGGACGGATGCCCAGTCGGTCGCGGCGAGCCCGGGTTCGGCCATCGCGAGCGCCTCGCCGAAACGCTGCACGACGTCGGTGCGGGTGGCGCCGTGCACGCGGTCGTGTGCGGTGTCGTCGAGGACCACCAGGTCGACGCGGTCACCGGCGGCGGCCGCGAGGGCACCGAGGAGCAGCGCCGACTCGATGAAGGTGTCGAGTCGGGGTTCGTCGGCGACGCGGCCGGCACCCGCCCGGCCCGCGTCGACCACGACGACGACGCGCCGGTCGCGTTCCGGACGCCAGGTGCGGACGACGAGGTCCTGCCGCCGCGCGGTGGCGCGCCAGTCGATGGACCGCACGTCGTCGCCGCGCACGTAGTCGCGCAGCGAGTCGAACTCGGTGCCGTGCCCGCGGAGCTGCAGCGTGGTCTCGCCGTCGAGCTCGCGGAGCCGTGCCAACCGCGACGGCAGGTGCCGCCGGGAGCGGAACGGCGGCGTCACGACGAGTTCGCCCGGTGCTGCGACGACCCGCTGCCGTGCGGCGAGGCCCAGGGGACCGAAGGACCGCACGGCGACCCCGGTGGTGCGGCGTCGACCACGACGGAACGGTGTGAAGCGCATCCGGGCCGTCCGTCGCTCCCCGGCGGGGACCGTCATCCGGATCCGACGGGGACGGTGGCCGGCCGACGGCTCCCACATGTCACGGACCACACCGCGGACCGTCCGGGAGCCGTCGTTGGCGAGCACGAGGGTGCCGTCCGCGGTGCTGTCGCGTCGAGCGAGCCGGGGCATCCGCCGCTCCACGCGGACCCGTCGCAGGTCGGCGGCGAGCACGACGTCGAGCGCCGCGGCGAGCAGCACCACCCCGACCCACGCCAGACCGGCCCACCCGCTGCCGAGCAGCACGGTGGGCACGAGGGCGACGGCGAGGAGCGCGACGAACCGGCCGGAGACCGCCACTAGATCGGCACCCGCACCTGCTCGAGCACCTGCTGGAGCACGCCGTCGGCGCCGACGCCCTCGAGCTCGGCGTCGGCGGCGACCCGCAGGCGGTGCCGCCAGACCGGCAGGGCCATGGCCTGCACGTGGTCCGGGGTGATCGCGTCGTAGCCGGTGAGCCAGGCCCAGGCCTTGGCGGCCGCGAGCAGTGCCGTCGCTCCGCGGGGGCTCACCCCGACGCGGACGGACGGTGCCTGCCGGGTGGCCCGGGCGAGGTCGACGATGTACGCGAGCACGTCGTCGCGCGCCCCGACGCCGCGGACGGCACGCTGCGCACGGACGACCTCGTCGACGCCGACCACCGGGGTGATACCGGCGGACCGGACGTCGCGCGGGACGAACCCGTCGGCGTGGCGCCGGAGCACCTGCCACTCGACGTCGCGCGGCGGGATGTCGAGCGTCAGCTTCATCAGGAACCGGTCGAGCTGCGCCTCGGGCAGCGTGTACGTGCCCTCGAACTCGATCGGGTTCATCGTCGCGGCGACGAAGAAGGGGTCCGGCAGTGCCCGAGCGTCACCGTCGACGCTCACCTGGCGTTCCTCCATCGCCTCGAGCAGGGCCGACTGGGTCTTCGGCGGCGTGCGGTTGACCTCGTCGGCGAGCAGGACGTTCGTGAAGACGGGGCCCTCGCGGAACGGGAACGTGCCGGTCGAGGCGTCGTAGACGAGCGACCCGGTGACGTCGCCGGGCATCAGGTCCGGCGTGAACTGGATGCGCTTCGTGTCGAGCGTCATCGCGGCGGCGAGGCTGCGGACGAGCAGGGTCTTCGCGACACCGGGGACGCCCTCGAGCAGCACGTGCCCCTGTGCGAGGAGCCCGACGATCATGCCGGAGACCGCGCCCTCCTGGCCGACGACGGCCTTGGCGACCTCGGTGCGGACCCAGCCGAACGCGTCGCGCAGGTCGGACCCGGCCGCGGTCGCCGGGTCGTGCTCCGGTGCGGTGTGCTCGGTGGTGGCAGGGGGCAGGTCGGTCACGGTCGTGCTCCTGGTCGGTCGGGGTCGGAGGTCGGTCGGTCACCGGAGGTCGCCCGGCGGACGGCGCGTTCGAGGTCGTCGAGCGCGGCGGTGCCGTCGACGAGCGCACGGTCGTCGTCGGTGGTCCCGCCGACGAGCACGGCGCCGACACGGGTGTGCGGGATGCCGGTGGCCTGGGCCGCGGTCCGGACGACCTCGTCGACGTGGGCCGATCGGGGAAGTCCGAGCATCCGGCCGATGCGGCGGACGGCGGCGACGCGCAGGGTGTCGAGGGCGTGGGTGCGGTCACGGGTGCGGGCGTACATGCGGGCGCGACCCTCGGTGGTCTCCGCGGCACGGACGACGACGGGCAACCGCTCGACGACGAGCGGGCCGAGCCGTCGGCCCCGCCAGACGCCGGCCGCCACGGCGACGAGGGCGAGCAGTGCGAGGGCGCTCGGGACCCACGGCGGGGCGAGCTCGCCGAGGGTCGGTGCGGCGTCGGGGGTGCCGACGGCCGGGGTGTACCAGACGAGTCGCTCGTCGGCGCCGAGCAGCCCGAGGGCGAGCGCGGCGTTCCCGGCGGTTGCGATCGTGTCGTTCCGGAATGCCGAGGTCGTGCCGAGCAGGGTGACGTCGCCGCCCGGGGTCGAGGTGCGCACGAGGCCCCAGACCCGGGAGCCGCCCTCGCCCGTCGGCGCGCACCGTTCGGCGGCGTCGTCGTCCACGGTGTACCCGGAGCCGGCGGTCGTCACCCGGGCAGCCGAGGCCGCCGCCGGGATCCCGCACGAGGCCGTCGAGACGGTGGCGTCGCCGTCGATCTGGGCGGGCGGGTCGACCGGGAACCCGAGCAGCGCATCGAGGCCGGCGCCGCTCGTCCCGACGACCACGACGTGCCGGGCCGTGCGGGCGATGCGTTCCGCGACGGCGGGGTCGAGCGCGCCGTCGGCGTCGTCGATGAACACCGTGCCGCCGTCGATCCCGCCGACGCCGTCGACGGTGTCGGTGACGGAGACCGCGGTGCCCCGCTGTTCGAGCACCCGGACCAGCGCGGCCGAACCACTGGCCGTCGTCGAGGTCGGGTCGAGTGCGCGCGGTGCGTCCGTGTCGGTGCCCTGCACGACGGCGGTCAGCGCGGCGAGCAGGACGCCGACCAGGACGATCGCGACCCAGAACCCGATGCGGAGCCGGCGTCCCTCGGCCGGAGCCGGAGCAGGAGTCGGTCCGGCGCTCGTCCGCGTGGCGGTGTCGGTCGTCATGCCGGCACCACCGGTCCCTCGGCCCGGGCTGGCCGGGCCTGCCGGACGGTCCGCTCGGTGTCGAGCACGCGCAGGGCCGCGGCTTCGTCGGCTTCGGCACCGAGGTACCGGACCGCGTCGAAGGCGGTCGCTGCCGCGTCGAGTGCACCTGCCGACGCGGGGAACGGCACCGCACCCCGCGCGGCGATCGTCCGCGCGGTGGCTCCGGGCACGTCGGGCACCAGGTCGCGTTCGCCGAGCCCCCTGGCGATCGCGCGGAACCCGTCGAGCACCGCTGCCGACCAGTCGGCGCGACGCACCGCGGCCTGGGCCGCTTCGAGGAGTTCCCGGGCGGAGCGCAGGTCGTCGGCGTCGAACACCCCGCCGGTGTCACCGTCTCCGGCCCGCGCGCGTCGGCGGGGGAGTCCGCGGGCGACGACGACGAGCACGACGACCGCGATGAGCACCACGATCGCGATCACCAGCGCCGTGCGGGCCGCAGCGGGGGAGTCGATGCCGTCGGCGCGCAGCGACCCGAGCCAGTCGAGGAAGGAGCGCGAGGCACGGTCCCACCACGTCGGCCGGGCACCGTCGTAGGCGGACCGCTCGAGTTCGCGCTCGAGCAGGCGACGCGCTTCGTCCGGGTCGACCGCCGTCACGCGGAGCCGTTCGGCGGCGCCTGGCCCGGACCCTGCTGCCACGGCTGCTGCTGCGGCTGCTGCTGACCGGGCTGCTGCTGACCGGGCTGCCACGGCGGCTGCTGCTGGGCCGGCTGCCACTGCTGCTGTCCCGGCCACGGCTGCTGCTGCGCCTGCCACTGCTGGCCACCCCACTGCTGCTGCGGCGGCCACGGCGGGCGTGCGACGGGCTCGGACGGGGCGAACGGGTCGGTCGGCTGCCCGGAGTCCAGGTGCGACGCGATCCGCTGGTCGAGCGCCTCGGTGCGGATCCGCCGGTCGATGGCGAGGAACGTGGTGATCGAGGCGCTCAGCACGTCGGTGATGCACTGCACCGCGATCGCGAGCAGGCTGCCGACGACGATGGCGATGACCGCACCGGTGCCGGCTCCCGACGTGCCGCCCGTCTGCCCGAGCGGGTCGAAGGTGCCCCCGACGAGCACGGCGCCGATGGTGAGCGGGATCGACGCGATGGACGCCGCGAACCCGAACATGAGCTGCACGAGCAGCAGGATGCCGAAGGTCCGCCAGAAGGCCCCGCGGGTCAGGCGCCACGACTGGGCGGCTGCGGCGAAGACCGGCCGGCCCTCGAGCGCGATGGTCGGGACGGTGAGCACGAAGCGCGTGGCGAGCCACACGACGACGACACCGATGCCGAGCACGAACAGCACGAGCGCCAGCACGAACCACCCGGTGCCGGAGTCGGCGGCGCCCATGGCCGCGAACACCCCGAAGAACACGAGCCCGGCCAGGAGCGCGAGGACCACACCGGCCCCGATCTGCACGAGCATCCACGCGACGACGGACCACCGGCGGCCGGCGAGCAGCGCCCACAGCCCCCGGAACGTGGCGCGACGGCCGAGGACCCGCTGCCCGGTGTCCGCGGCGACCGGCGCCACCAGGAACCCGCGACCGAGGTAGGCGAGGAACGGCAGCACGACCGAGAGCAGTGCCGTGAGCGTCAGCGTGCCAGCGACCACCGAGTCGGCACCGCTGCCGCCGTCGAGGGCCGAGAACATCCGCGACTGCAGCGCCTGCTGCCCGAAGGTGCTGGCCAGCGTCGAGAGCAGGCCGAGCACGCCGCTCAGCAGCACGCTCCACAGCAGCAGCACGCGGGCGTTCCGGCGGAAGACCGTGAACGCGCCGGCCAGGATGTCACCGAGACCGAGCGGGCGCAGCGGGATCACCGGACGCGAGCCACCTGACGGGCCGCCCGGTCGCCCCGGACCCGGCCCCGGGGCGGGCTGCGGCGGCACGGAGAAGCGGGGCGGGCCTCCAGGCTGGGGTCCTGGTCCCTGCGCCGGTCCGGATGCCGGCGGCGTCGGCGCACCCTGCTGCCCACCGCCCGGTGTGTGCCAATCGGACATGACTCCAGCCCCCTCGTCGTGTCGGACCGAGCCAGCGATGCACGGTCCACCCCCATCCTGGCGGAAAACCCGGCGCGGCGGGGCCTCGGCTATCGTGTGGGGACACGTGCCGACCACGGCACCCGCACGCCACCCGGAGTCCAGATCACATGACACCGCGCATCCTCGTCGTCGACGACGACCAGGCCCTCTCCGAGATGATCGGCATCGTGCTCCGCTCCGAGGGGTACGAACCCGAGTTCAGCGCCGACGGCAACGACGCCGTCGACGCGTTCCACGCCACCAAGCCGGACCTCGTCCTGCTCGACGTCATGCTGCCCGGCATCGACGGCATCGAGGTGTGCAAGCGCATCCGTGCCGAGAGCGGCACGCCGATCATCATGCTCACGGCGAAGAGCGACACCGCCGACGTCGTCCTCGGGCTCGAGAACGGTGCCGACGACTACGTCGTGAAGCCCTTCAACCCGAAGGAGCTCGTCGCGCGCATCCGGACCCGCCTGCGGCCGAGCGCGTCCGACGCCACCGTGCTGCACGTCGGCGACGTCACGGTCGACGTCGCCGGGCACGAGGTGCGCCGCGGTGACACCGTGATCGCGCTCACGCCGCTCGAGTTCGACCTGCTCCGGGCGCTCGCCGAGAAGCCGAACCAGGTGTTCACCCGCGAGATGCTGCTCGAGCAGGTCTGGGGCTACCACTACAAGGCGGACACCCGCCTGGTCAACGTGCACGTGCAGCGGCTCCGCGCGAAGATCGAGCACGACCCGGACAACCCGAAGACCGTCACCACGGTCCGCGGCGTCGGGTACCGCGCCGGAGGAGCCTGAGCACCGTGCCGCCCTCGACGCGCCCGCCGGGCTCGGCACGCTCCGGCCGGGTCGGCGGCGCCGGCCGGGTCGGCGGTGCCGGTGGGGTCGGCGGTGCCGGTGGGGCCGGCGGTGCCGGTGGGTCCGGCAGCACCACCGTCTCGATCGGCGTCGTCGACCGCAGCCGTCGCCGGATGCGGCGCTGGCTCCGACGCGCCTGGCGTCCGATCGCCTACCTGTGGCGGCGCTCGCTCATGTTCCGCTCGGTCGCCATCACCGTGATGACGACCGGGCTCGCGGTGGGGATCATCGGCACCGCGGTCATGGTGAGCATCTCGACGAACGTCTACTCGCAGCGCCGCGACCAGATCGAGTCCGAGTCCGCACGGGCCACCATCGTCGCCCAGGGGATCTTCGACGCGGCGACGGCGGCCGAGGACAACAACCAGTCCGAGCTCGAGACCCTGCAGAACGAGGCGCAGCAGGCGATCCTGTCGAACACGACGAGTCCGGGCGGCACGAGCATCGCCATCGAGCGGAGCCCGGACCAGTCCACCCCGCAGACGCTGCAGACCATCGCCAGCCAGGACTTCCCGGACGCGGTGATCACCGATGCCCTGCGCAAGGAGGTCGCGCAGAACACCGGTCGGCTCAGCCTGCAGCCCGTGGAGCTCGACGACGACGGGCGCCGGGTGCCGGGCCTCGCCGTCGGCTCCACGCTGCAGATCCCGAGCGCCGGCCAGTACGAGCTCTACCTGGTCTACGACCTCTCCGACGCGCAGCAGACCCTGGACTTCGTCTCCCAGACGCTCTCGATCGGCGGTGTGGCGCTCATGGTGCTCATCGCCCTGGTCACCTCGCTCGTCGTCCGGCTCGTCGTCGTGCCGATCCGCGGAGCCGCCGAGACGAGCCGGAAGATCGCCGCGGGGCGCCTCGACGAGCGCATCCCGGTGCGCGGCCAGGACGACCTGGCGACCCTGGCACGGAGCTTCAACGGGATGGCCGAGGCGGTCAGCCGCCAGATCACCCAGCTCGCCGAACTCTCCCGCGTGCAGCAGCGGTTCGTCTCCGACGTGTCGCACGAGCTCCGTACCCCGCTCACCACGATCCGGCTCGCCGGCGACATGCTCTACGACTCCCGGCACGCGTTCGAACCGTCGGTCGGCCGGTCCGCCGAGCTCCTGCACGCGCAGGTGGAGCGCTTCGAGATGCTCCTCGCCGACCTGCTCGAGATCTCCCGGTACGACGCCCAGGCGGTGCAGCTCGACACCGCACCCGTCGTGCCGGCCTCCCTCGCCGCGGACATCGTCGAGGAGTTCCGCCCGCTGGCCGAGCGCGCCGGCATCGACCTGCAGCTCGCGACCCCCGGCGGCCACACCACGATGCGGCTCGACGCCAAGCGGGTCCGACGGATCCTGCGCAACCTCGTCGGCAACGCCATCGAGCACGGCGACGCGAAGCCCGTGCAGGTCGTCGTCGACAGCGACGCACGCACCGTCGCCATCGCCGTCCGCGACCAGGGCGTCGGCATGCCGCCGGAGGACGCCGCACGGGTGTTCGACCGCTTCTGGCGGGCCGACCCGAGCCGCAAGCGCACCATCGGCGGCACCGGCCTCGGCCTCGCGATCAGCCTCGGCGACGCGAAGCTCCACGGCGGGCGCATCGACGTGTGGTCCCGGCCGGGCGCGGGATCGACGTTCGTGCTCACCCTGCCCCGCAACGAGCAGGGCACCACCGCCACCTCGGCCATCCCGCTGCCCGAGCTCGACGAGTCGTACGACGGCCCCCGCGCCGTGCGAGAGGAGTCCTGATGCGCCACCGGATCCGCCACGTCCTCGCCGTCGCGCTCGCCGCGGTCAGCCTGTTCGCGGTCACCGCCTGTGCGGCCATCCCGACCGACGGTGCCGTGCGCTCCGGGCAGACCATCAAGGACGAGTCGCTCTCGGGCGTCGACTTCCGGCCGGACAAGCCGATCACCGGGTCCGACCAGACGGCGATCCTCCGCGGGTTCATCGCCGCCGCCACCGGCGCCCAGGACAACTACGCGATCGCCCGGCAGTTCCTGGCCGCCGACTTCGCCCAGCGGTGGAACCCCCGGCAGGGCGTCACGATCCGGGACGGCAGCGGCACCGTCGAGCGCGCCGACGACCGCGAGCTCACCTACACGATGACGGCCAGTGCCACGGTCGACTCCGACGGGGAGTACACCCAGGCGGTCCGCCCGACCTCGTCGACGCTGACGTTCCAGTTCGTCCGCGAGGACGGCGAGTGGCGCATCGCCTACGCCCCGGACGGCATCATCCTGTCGCCGGTCAGCTTCGAGTCGGTGTTCCAGTCGCACGCCCTGTACTTCTACGACCCGACCTACCGCTTCCTGGTGCCCGACCAGCGCTGGTTCCTCGCTCGGTCCTCCACCAGCACACGCATCGCCAGCGCCCTGCTCGCCGGCCCCGCCGACTGGCTGAAGGGCGCCGTCGTCTCGTCGTTCCCGGAGGGCACCCAGCTGTCCCTCAACGCGGTGACGATCGACAGCGGCACCGCCCTGGTCGACCTGTCGAGCGACGCCCTGCGTGCGAGCACCGTCGACAAGGTCCGGATGCGCGAACAGCTCAGCAAGTCCCTCGCCTCGGTCGCCACCATCTCGTCGGTGTCGATGACGATCGAGGGCGCGACGCTGTCGGTGCCGGACTCCGGGGGAGCGGACGCCCAGCAGAACCCCGACGTCGACCCCCGACCCCTGGTCGACGAGGACGGCGTCGTCGGCTACGCCGCCTCGGGCACCGGCAAGGTCGCCGAGCTCGGCAGCGGCGTCGGGGCCGCGATCGCCGGCCTCGACCCGACCTCGATCGCCCTGTCGGCGTCCGGCACCACCGCCGCCGTCGGCAACCAGGACGGCGTCGTCGTCGTGCGCGGCAAGGACCGCCTGCGCGTCGACGCCCGCGAGGACCTCGTCGCCCCCGCCGTCGACGACCTCGGCTTCGTCTGGGCGGGGCAGCAGTCCGACACCCGTCGCATCACCGCGTACGGCCTCGGCGGCGACCCCCACCAGGTGCGCACCACCCTGCCGCGCGGCGACCTCGTGTCGTTCCAGGTGTCCCGCGACTCCACCAGGGCCCTCGCACTCATCGAGACCGCGGACGGCCCCGGCCTGTACGTGATGGCGATCATCCGCGGGTCCGACCGGTCACCGACCTCGTTCGGCGCCCCGGTCCGCGTGCAGGCCGCCAGCGGCACCGCGGTCGACGCCACGTGGGTGAACGACACCGACGTCGCCTCGGTCGGGCAGACGCCGACCGGTCCGAACATCGTCCGCACCACCATCGGCGGCAAGTCGAGCACCCTGCCGAAGCCCGACGGCCGCGCCACCGCGATCAGCGGGGGCAGCGGCGGCGCGCTGCTGCTGCGGATGTCGAGCGGCGACGTCCTGCAGTCCACCGGGGGCGGCTGGGACTCGACGGGCGTCACCGCCGACGTGCTCGGCGTCCAGCGCTGACGCCACCGTCCTCCACACCCCGCCCTGCCTGGAGGCCCGTCCACCGTCCGGCTCGCCGGCCCACCGCCGTCGTCCGGTCACCACCACAGTCGTGGGCATGCCCCCTGACGACGCCCCCACCCCGTGGCGTGACGCCCTGCTCGCCGTGCTCGGGCTCTTCCTGCCCGTCGCCTGCCTGGGCTGCGGCCGCCCGGACCGCGCGCTCTGCCCACCGTGCCGCGCGGCGCTCGACGCACGGCCCCGGCGGGTCCGGCTGGTCGCCGGCGTCCGGCTCGACGCGGCCTTCGAGTACGAGGGGCTGGTCCGCACCCTGTTGCTCGAACTCAAGCTCCGGGGCCGGGTCGACGTCGCCCGTCCGCTCGGCGTCCGCTTCGGTGTCCTCGTCCGCGCGGCGCTCGCCGCGGCCCCGGACGGCACCGTGGTGCTCCGGGTGCCGCCGTCCCGCGCGGGTGCCCGACGCCGTGGGTTCGACCCGGTGGTGCTGCTGCTCGCCCGTGGTGGTGTCCGGCACACGGGGCGCCTCGGCCGGACCCCTGCCGGACGACGGCGATCCGCACCGGGGCAGAAGGAGCGGTCGGCGGTGGAACGCGTCGCCGCGACCGTCGGGACCCTGCGGGCGACCGGTGTCGACGGCCGCGACGTCGTGCTCGTCGACGACGTCGTGACGACGGGCGTCACGATGGCCGAGGGCGTCCGCGCGGTGCGGGCGGCGGGCGGTCGGGTGGTGCGCTGCGTCGCCGTGGCGAGCGTCGACGACTGATGATCGGTGAACACCCGGTGGCCGCTGTGTGTCCGGTGAGTGTCCGGCGGACTCGCCGCCTCCCCGTGACGCCGAGGGTGCGCCGGGTCTAGCCTCGCGACAAGGCGTTCGGGTCGCCGGACGGAGGCGACGCGCCGACACTGGATGGGAGCCGCCACATGGACGTGACGATCACGGGCCGGAACGTCGGGGTCACCGACCGTTTCCGCACCTACGTCGAACAGAAGTCCGAGAAGATCGACGTGCTCGCCGACCGCGCCCTCGCCTTCGAGGTACGCATCAGCCGCCACCACGAGAAGTCGAGCGGCAGCCAGGGCGAGGACCGCGTGGAGCTCACGCTGATCGGACCGGGGCCGCTCGTACGGGCCGAGTCCGCGGCGTCGGACAAGTACGCCGCCTTCGACCTCGCCTTCGCGCGGATCATGGAACGCCTCCGTCGGGCGCGTGACCGCCGCAAGGTGCACCACGGCCGGCACCGCCCCACCTCGGTCGCCGAGGCCGCCGGCAGCGGGTTCGACGGCATGGGCGTCGTCCCGGCCGACGGCAAGCTCATCGAGGACGTCGCGACCGGTGCCGTCCCGGTCGTCGATCAAGAGGCCGCCGAGGACGAGAACGAGGTATACAGCCCGGTCGTCATCCGGCACAAGGTCTTCGAGGCCGCCCCGATGACGGTCGACGACGCCCTGTACTACATGGAACTCGTCGGGCACGACTTCTACCTGTTCCTCGACGCCGAGACCCGCCGTCCGAGTGTCGTGTACCGACGCAAGGGCTGGGACTACGGCGTGATCGGCATCGACGAGGTGCCCGCCGGCCAGGCGCCGGCCGCGGTCGACGCCGACACCGACGCGGAGCGCGCAGCCGCGATCGCCTGATCCGACTCGGGACTCCGGTCCCGCACCGTGTGCGCGGTCCGTTCGCGGGCCGCGCACACCCGTGTCCGCGACAGCCGCGCCGCTCACAGCGCCGTGGGTTCGCGGGTTGCTAGCATGACTGGTCGATCGGGCGTGCAGGTCGCGCGCGACGACCTCGTAAGGAGTTCACGTGGCAAACGTGCTGGAGAAGGTCCTCCGCATCGGCGAAGGACGAACCCTCCGCCGGCTGAAGGCGTACGCCTCGGCCATCAACGACCTCGAGGACGACTTCTCGAGCCTCACCGACGAGGAACTCCACGACGAGACCAAGGAGCTGCGCGAGCGGTACGCCAACGGCGAGACCCTCGACGACCTCCTGCCCGAGGCGTTCGCCGCCGTGCGTGAAGCCGCGAAGCGGACCCTGGGCATGCGGCACTTCGACGTGCAGCTCATGGGTGGCGCGGCACTGCACCTCGGCAACATCGCCGAGATGAAGACCGGTGAGGGCAAGACCCTCGTCGCGACGACCGCCGCCTACCTCAACGCGATCCCGTCGCGCGGTGTGCACGTCATCACGGTCAACGACTACCTGGCGTCGTACCAGTCCGAGATCATGGGCCGCGTCTTCCGCGCGCTGGGCATGACCACCGGCTGCATCATCGCGAACCAGACCCCGGCCGAGCGCCGCGAGCAGTACGCCGCCGACATCACGTACGGCACCAACAACGAGTTCGGCTTCGACTACCTGCGCGACAACATGGCGTGGCAGGCATCCGACATGGTGCAGCGTGGTCACTTCTTCGCCGTCGTGGACGAGGTCGACTCGATCCTCATCGACGAGGCCCGCACGCCGCTCATCATCTCCGGTCCGTCCTCGGGCGAGGCCAACCGCTGGTTCACCGAGTTCGCCTCGATCGCCAAGCGCCTCACCCCGGGCGAGGACTACGAGGTCGACGAGAAGAAGCGCACCGTCGGTGTCCTCGAGCCCGGCATCGAGAAGGTCGAGGACTACCTCGGCATCGAGAATCTGTACGAGTCGGCGAACACCCCGCTCATCTCGTTCCTGAACAACTCCATCAAGGCCGTCGCCCTGTTCAAGAAGGACAAGGACTACGTCGTGATGAACGGCGAGGTGCTCATCGTCGACGAGCACACCGGCCGCATCCTGATGGGCCGCCGTTACAACGAGGGCATCCACCAGGCGATCGAGGCGAAGGAAGGTGTCGAGGTCAAGGCCGAGAACCAGACCCTCGCCACCGTCACGCTGCAGAACTACTTCCGCCTCTACCAGAAGCTCTCCGGCATGACCGGTACCGCCGAGACCGAGGCGGCCGAGTTCATGTCGACCTACAAGCTCGGCGTCGTGCCCATCCCGACGAACAAGCCGATGCAGCGCATCGACCAGACCGACCTCGTCTACAAGAACGAGAAGGCGAAGTTCGAGCAGGTCGCCGAGGACATCGCGGAGCGCCACGAGAAGGGCCAGCCCGTCCTCGTCGGCACCACGAGCGTCGAGAAGTCCGAGTACCTGTCGAAGCTCCTCGCCAAGCAGGGCGTCAAGCACGAGGTCCTCAACGCGAAGAACCACGCACGTGAAGCCGCGATCGTCGCCCAGGCCGGTCGCTTCGGCGCCGTGACCGTCGCGACGAACATGGCCGGTCGTGGTACCGACATCATGCTCGGTGGCAACGCGGAGTTCCTCGCCGTGCAGGAGATGCACGCCAAGGGCCTGTCGCCGACCGAGACCCCCGACGAGTACGAGGCCGAGTGGGACGACGTGTTCGCCCGCGTCAAGGCCGAGGTCGAGGAAGAGGGCGACAAGGTCCGCGCCGTCGGCGGCCTGTACGTGCTCGGCACCGAGCGCCACGAGTCACGCCGCATCGACAACCAGCTGCGTGGTCGTTCCGGCCGCCAGGGCGACCCGGGCGAGAGCCGCTTCTACCTGTCGCTGACCGACGACCTGATGCGCCTGTTCAACTCCGGTGCCGCCGAGAGCCTCATGGGCCGCTCGAACGTGCCGGACGACCTGGCGATCGAGAACAAGCTCGTCGGCCGTGCGATCCGGTCCGCCCAGGCGCAGGTCGAGGGCCGCAACGCCGAGATCCGCAAGAACGTCCTGAAGTACGACGACGTCCTGAACCGCCAGCGCGAAGCGATCTACAGCGACCGTCGCCACATCCTCGAGGGCGACGACCTGCACGACCGCGCGCAGTCGTTCCTCAAGGCCGTCATCGACGACGTGATCGACAGCCACACCGGCGAAGGCTCCCCGGACGACTGGGACCTCGACGCCATGTGGACCGAGCTCGGCACGCTCTACCCGATCTCGATCTCCATCGACGAGGTCATCACCGAGGCCGGCTCGAAGGGCAAGGCATCGCGTGACTTCCTGGCCCGCGAGATCCTCTCCGACGCCAAGTTGGCCTACCAGCAGCGCGAGGAACTCCTCGGCGACGAGGCGATGCGTGAGCTCGAGCGTCGTGTGGTGCTCTCGGTGATCGACCGCCGCTGGCGCGACCACCTGTACGAGATGGACTACCTCAAGGACGGCATCGGCCTCCGCGCGATGGCGCAGCGCGACCCGCTGGTCGAGTACCAGCGCGAGGGCTACGCCCTGTTCCAGACGATGATGGGGCAGATCCGCGAAGAGTCCGTGGGCTACCTCTTCAACCTCGAGGTCCAGGTGCAGTCCGACGGCGAGAACGCGGTGATCGAGGCCAAGGGCCTCGGCGAGGACGAGGTCTCCGGCCTCGAGTACTCGGCACCGTCGATCGACGGCGAGGTCGAGGTCCGCGACGAGAAGGGTCGCCTCGAGCAGGCCGCGACCGCTCGTGCGAAGCGCGCCCAGGCCGAGGCTGAGGCCGAAGCGGTCGCCGAGCCGGAGCAGGGCTCCGCGTTCGGCAACGCGGCCACCGCCTCCGGTCAGGCCGCGGCGAGCAACCGCGCCGAGCGTCGCCAGGCGGCCAAGAAGAACTAGCGTCCGCGCGCGAGCGCATCGTGAGCAGGAATGGTCGGGTCCCACATCGGGACCCGACCATTCCTGCTCACCGAGCGTGACCAACGACGGACGGGAGGCCCGGTGCCAGCTGGCACCGGGCCTCCCGTCCGTCCGCGATCCGGCTACAGGACCCCGATCGCGGTCGCCTGCCACCGTCCGTGTCGCTCTTCGAGCCGCATGGCGACCGCCCGCGCGTGGCTGCGCGCGTGCACGACCACCGTCGCCTCGGCGACGCCCGCCGCGGGGCGGCAGACGAGCACGCTGCCGACCCGGAGCACCGGGCGCCCGCGTGCCCGCCGACCGGAGCCTCGGGCGTGCGCTGCCACCGCGGCCCGCTGCTGCAGGTGCCGCTGCACGTCGTCGCTGATCCAGCGGGCGATGCTGTCGACCTCCCGCGCCCCGGTGAGCACCTCCGCGACGCAGAGCCCGAGCGCTCGTGCGGTCGTCGCCGGGTCCGGGAGACCGGTCACCGTGGCGGGCTCCGGCGCCGGTTCGACGATCCGCAGCGGCGGTGGGTGCGCCGTCGTCGTCTCGTGATCGATGCGGCGTGCCTGCTCTGCCACCCCTGCCCCTTACGTCGTTGGAGCGAGCGTATGGGGCGTGCGACATACGAAATACACACCGGTCTACCCTGTGGAGAGGGCGACGTTCTCCACAAGGCAGCGGACCTAGACTGGCTGGGTGTCGACCCTCAGTGACCTCGTCCTCGCGCAAGGCCGTTCCTCGGAAGCAGACGTGGAGTGGCTCCACCTGCTCGTGGGGGACTGGCAGCTCCTCGCCGACCTGTCCTTCGCCGACATGGTGCTCTGGGTCCCGACCGCCGAGGACGGCTCGTTCGTGGCCGTCGCCCACGCCCGGCCGAGCTCCGCGGCGACGCTGTTCTACCGGGACATCGTCGGCCAGGAGATCCGCGAGGAGTGGCGCGGCCAGGTGACCGAGAGCTTCGCCGGGTCCCGGGTCGTCGACTCCGCCGAACCGGACTGGTACGAGGACACCCCGACCCGTGTCCGCGCGATCCCGGTGCTCCGCCGCCTGAGCGCGAAGAGTGCCGAGACCACCGAGCGACCGATCGCCGTCGTCACCCGGCACTCCAACCAGGACGAGATGCGGACCCCGAGCCGTCAGGAACTCAACTTCACCGCGAGCGCGAACGACCTGTTCGGCATGATCGCCACCGGTGACTTCCCCGACCTCGGTGCACCGGCGGGCCCCCGTCGTGGTGCGCCCCGTGCCAGCGACGGCCTGCTGCGCCTCGACACCGCCGGCATCGTCACGTTCGCGAGCCCGAACGGCCTGAGCGCGTTCAACCGGATGGGCTTCGAGGGCGAGCTCGAGCGGAAGTCCCTCGCCGAGGTCACCACCGAGCTCATCGGCGCCCAGCTCGACGTCGACGAGTCCCTGCCGCTCGTCGTCACCGGCCGCGCACCGTGGCGGGCGGACATCGAGTCGAAGGGCGTCACGGTGTCGCTCCGCTCGATCCCGCTCCGCGACCACGGTGAGCGCATCGGTGCCATCGTGCTCTGCCGCGACGTGTCCGAGCTGCGGCACCAGGAGCGCGAGCTCATCACCAAGGACGCCACGATCCGCGAGATCCACCACCGCGTGAAGAACAACCTGCAGACGGTGGCGTCCCTGCTGCGGATCCAGGCGCGTCGCACGCACTCGGACGAAGCTCGGACCTCGCTGCAGAACGCCATGCGTCGCGTCGCCGCCATCGCCGTCGTGCACGACACCCTGTCGAGCGGCCTCAGCCAGACCGTGGACTTCGACGAGGTGTTCGACTCGGTGCTCAAGCTCGTGACCGAGGTCGCTGCGTCGCACAACACCACCGTGCACCCGAAGAAGACCGGCGAGTTCGGGGTGCTGCCGTCGGAGGCCGCGACGCCCCTCGCCCTCGGACTCACCGAGCTCGTGACGAACGCCGTCGAGCACGGGCTGGACGGCCGTGACGGCGAGGTCGAGATCGTCGCCCGCCGCTTCGACGACCACCTGGAGATCGAGGTCCGCGACAACGGCGTCGGGCTCCCCGAGGGCAAGGTCGGCTCGGGCCTCGGCACGCAGATCGTCCGCACGCTCATCCAGGGCGAGCTCGGCGGCACCATCGACTGGCACACCCTGACCGGCAGCGGCACCGAGGTGACGATCACCATCCCGTTCCGCTGGTTGACCGCCCCCGCCGCCTGACGCCGCCCGGCGGTTCGAGATCGCAAAACACCGGTGTTCGCCGGTCGAACACCCGCGTTCCGGTGTTCGACGCGTGAACACCGGTGTTTTGCAGAACCCGCACCGCGCGCACGACGACGCCCGCCGCCCCCGAGGGGACGACGGGCGTCGTGGTGTCAGACGACCGGGGTCAGGACGCGCGGCGAGCGCGGGCGGCGCGACGCTTCAGCGCACGACGCTCGTCCTCGCTGAGACCACCCCAGACACCCGAGTCCTGGTTGTTCTCGAGTGCGTACTGCAGGCACATCTCGGTGACCGTGCAACGCGCACAGACCGACTTGGCCTTCTCGATCTGGTCGACGGCGGGCCCGGTGTTCCCGACGGGGAAGAAGAGCTCGGGGTCTGCGGTGAGGCAGGCAGCCTTGTCACGCCAGTCCATGTGTGGTGCTCCTTGATGTCGATGCTCGAACGGCAGGCCGGGGCCGTGGCTCGGGGGATCGGACCGCTGACCATGCATGCGGCATGGAGGGGACAACTGTGGGGAGGAGTCCGCAGGAAGCGTGTCTGACGCCCGCGAGACGCTCGGGGGAGGAGCGATGAACCACGGGAGACGCACACCACATCGTGCCGTCCAAACGACCTCCAATATCGTTCCATACTGGTAGGGCCAAATCAAGGGTTCCGATGCTGGAGGATCACTGTGCACGACGACACCCCGAACGACACCGAACCCTCCGCACCCGTCGCGCGCCGGTCGCCGGCGATGCTGGGGCTGCTCGCCGTGGTCGGCCTCGAGTTCCTCGCGCTGGTGGTCGTGACCGTCGTCCTGGTCGTCGAACTGGTCGTCGCCCCGGCCACGAGCATCGCGTCCGGCATCGCCCTCACCGTCCTCGTCGCCATCGCTGCGCTCTGGCTCGGCGCGCTGCTGAACGGCCTGTGGCAGGGCCGGGCGTGGGTGCGCTCCGGCATCATCGTCTGGCAGGTCCTGCAGGGCGCCATCGCGATCGGGGCGTTCCAGGGCGTCTTCCGGGTCGCCGCGGTCGGCTGGGTGCTGCTCGTCCCGGCCCTGCTCGGCATCACGCTGGTGCTGTCGCGGTCGGTGACGGCCGCGCTCGCGCGTCCGGCCGAGTAGACGGTCTGGTCCGCCACGCACTGGAGGCCCGGTGCCGGTTCTCGGAACCGGCACCGGGCCTCCAGTGCGCGGCCAGCCCTCAGACCAGGCCGAGCTTCTTCCGCAGGCTCGCCACGTGCCCGGTGGCCTTGACGTTGTAGAGCGGCAGCTGGACGGCGCCGTCCTCGTCGACCACGATCGTGGACCGGATCGTGCCGGTGACGATCTTGCCGTAGTTGTTCTTCTCGCCCCAGGCCGCGTAGGCCTTGTGCACGGCGAGGTCGGGGTCGCTCAGCAGCGGGAAGGTCAGTGCCTGCTCATGCTGGAACGTCTTGAGCTTCGCCTGCTCGTCCTTCGAGACGCCGAGGACCTCGTAGCCGGCGGCCTGCAGCGAGGACATGTTGTCGCGGAAGTCGCAGGCCTCGGTGGTGCAGCCCGGGGTGGACGCCGCCGGGTAGAAGTACACGATGACCTTCTTGCCACGGAGGGCGGCGAGGGAGTGCTCGACGCCGTCCTGGTCGGGCAGCGTGAAGTCGGGGGCGGTGTCGCCGGGGACGAGACGGTCGGTCATGGTGCTCCTGTTCGCGTCGTGCGCCCGCGAGTGGTCGTGGGCGCGCGAAACCCATGCTATTGTTGATTCCCGTTGCGGCACGGAAGCCGGAACATGCACCTCTAGCTCAATTGGCAGAGCAACTGACTCTTAATCAGTGGGTTCTCGGTTCAAGTCCGAGGGGGTGCACCGCAGGACGAACGCCCCGGCTCATCGAGTCGGGGCGTTCGTGCGTTTGCGGCAGGTTTCTGCGCCGATGCGGAGACACGCCCGAGGTGTGCAGGAACTGCGAATTCAGTCGGCGCGGACGTCGACGATCCGCTCCTCGCCGATGACGGGTTCGAGCGAACCGGCCGACGCGGCGGCGAGGTCGGCCGACAGGGCGCCGAGCGCCTCGTGGGGGACCCACACCTCGAAGGTCGCCGCCTGCCCGTACTCGGTCGGGCCGAGCGTCGCGTGGTGGTGTCGGACCCAGTCGCGCAGCACGTTGTCGAGCCGCCCGGCGTCGGCGTGGTCGACGTCGAAGCGCACCTGCGTCAGAGCCTCGCGACGGACGACGACCGCCGTGTCGAGCGCCTCGGACACCGAGGTCGAGTAGGCCCGGACCAGTCCGCCGGCACCGAGCTTGACCCCGCCGAAGTACCGCGTGACGACCGCGACGACGTCGGTCAGCCCGCGGCGTCGCAGGACCTCGAGCATCGGGACGCCCGCGGTGCCGGAGGGCTCCCCGTCGTCCGAGGAACGGGCCTGGTCGCCGAGCACGCCGGTGACCATCGCCGTGCAGTTGTGCCGGGCGTCCCAGTACCGACGGCGGACCTCGGCGATCACGCGGTCGGCGTCCTCGACCCCGGAGACCGGTGCCACGGTCGTGATGAACCGCGACTTCGTGATGACGATCTCGTGCTCGACCGGTGCCGCGACGGTGGCGGGGAAGCGGCGGGGCATGCCCACGAGGGTAGCGGCGCGCGTGCCGGGCACCCGCGCTAGCATGGCGTCCACGCGCCGGACCCACAGGTCGCGCGGACACGGCTGGGGAGGAGTCCGAGATGGACACGGGTGATCTGAAGGGCGGGGCGCTCGACGCCGCCGAGCTCGCGCGCCGCCTCAACCTGCTCCTCGACTTCGAGGAGTCGCAGCGTGGTGCTCCGGTGCCGTTCTCCTCGATCGAGGAGTACGTCGCGGCGCACGGCGGGTCGCTGTCGCGGGCGAAGTGGACCTACATGCTCTCCGGCGACGGCCGCCGCAACCGCGACACCGAGCTCCTGCGCCTGCTGGCCGGGTACTTCGAGGTCGACGAACGCTTCCTGCTCGAGGACAGCGAGGTGCCGGAACGGATCGGTGCCCAGCTCGCCCTCGTCCGGTCCCTGCGGTCCGCCCGCGTGAGCGGCTTCGCGGCCCGGACCTTCCCCGGTGAGCTCTCACCCGACGCGCTGCGGCGCATCGCCGAGGTGCTCGAGGAGGAATCGCAGCGGGGGAGCGTCGCATGACCGACGCCCTCGTCGAGGCGTTCTGGGCTCGTGGTGCAGCCGAGGGGTGGTCGGACGTCGACCAGGCCGTCGCCGCCGCCGCTGACGTCGTCGGCAAGCCGATCGTGGTGCGCGAGGAGTCGTTCCTCGCCGCCGAACCCGTGTGCGGCTTCGTGGCAACCCTCGAGCACGCGCACCTCGTGATGATCTCGCCGACGACCTCGCCGACGTTCCGGTCGTTCGTGATCGGGCACGAGCTCGGGCACGTCCTGCACCGGCACCAGGAACACGCCCCGCAGAGCGCCTACATCCGTGACGTCATCCCCGACCTGCCCGAGTACAAGGTCGAGCGGGCACTCGCCCGTGGGCTGTTCTCGAACACCTACGAGCACGAGGCCGAGGTCTTCGCCGACCGCCTGGCCACCGTGATCCGCCAGCACCGCGGCCGCCCGAGCGCCTTCCGCGGGGTCTTCGGGTGATCATCGCCGTCGTCCAGGCGGTGCTGCTCATCGTCGGGACGATCGTGCTGTTGGTCCTGCAACGCGGGCAGGACCGCACCCTGGCGTTCACGTTCCTGCTCTTCGCCGCCACCATCGTGACGAACGTCGACCCGCTGTACCGGTGGCTCGACCCCCTGCTCGGCGGGTTCAACGTCGTCACCGTCATCAGCGACTGCCTCATGGTGGCCGGCACGAGCACGCTGCTGTGGGGCGTGGCGAAGGCGGTCGGCGCGGCGCGGCCCTGGCTCCGGAACGCGGTCGTGGTGTCGTTCGCCGTGGTCGTCGTGGTCGTCGTCGTCGCGTTCACCGTGCTCGACAAGCCCGCGACGACGACGACCTTCATGCTCGACGCCGGCTCGCACCCGGCTGCCACGGTCTACTCGATCGCGCAGACCGTGTACCTCGGAGTGGCCCTCGGCGCGACGGGGTTCATCTGCGTGCTCCGGCTGCGCGAAGCCCGGACGACCACCGACCTGGTGGGGCTGTGGGTCCTGGTCCTCGGCGGGGTGCTCGGGGTCGTCCGCATGGTCGTGGTCGTCGTGATGGACGTCGCCCACGTCGCCGGCGACTTGGACGTCACGCACGCGCTCTCGCTGCCCTACGACATCACCACGCCGGGGGCCGTGCTGTGCGTGGCGTCCGGCATGCTCCTGCTCGTCGTCGGGCACCGGATCTCCCGCCGCCGCCGTGCCCGCCGTGTGGACGATGCGCTCCGCCGCCTGGCGCCGCTGCACGAACGGATCGGCGTGGACAACGCCTACCCGCCGACCGACGACCCCGCGACCCGGCTCAGCCGCCGCATCGTCGAGATCAACGACGGCGTCCGGGGTGCACGGGCGTCCCTGACCGACGCCGAGCGTGCCGCCCTCGCCGACGCCGAGGCCGCGCTCGACACCATGTAGTCCCTCGACGCTGCCGAACAGGCCGTGTACAGTCTGTAGCAAGTGCTACAGATCCTGTGGCCTGCCGGGTCGGGACTCGGCCGCGTTGGGGGCGGCCGAGCACCACCCGCCCGGCGTCGCCGTACCGGCATCGTCGCCGCGAACGTTCACTAGGATCGTCCCGTGCTCGTCTTCGCCGCAGTCGTCCTGTTCATCGGCGCCGTCTTCAACGTCGTCACCTGGCCGCGCTTCTTCCAGCGTGTCGCGAAGGACTCCCGTGCCCGCGACGCCGCAGGCAAGCCGACGACGTTCTACACGGTGCACCTCGTGCTCCTGCTCATCGCGCTCGCCATCGCCGTCGCGTCCGTGATCGCCGGGATCCTGCTGTTGGTCTGAGCCCGCCGCTTCAGCCCTGCTTCAGCGGGGCACGGCAGGATCGACCCCATGCGGGTGCTGGTGGTCGACGACGAGGTCCGGCTCGCCGACGGCGTGCGCCGCGGCCTCGAGGCCGAGGGGTGGGCGGTCGACGTCGCGAACGACGGCGTGGACGGTCTGTGGCACGCGCGTGAGTTCCGCTACGACGCGATCGTGCTCGACCTGATGATGCCCGGCCTGAGCGGCTGGGCCGTGTGCGCGCAGCTCCGCGCCGACGGTGACTGGACCCCCGTGCTCATGCTGACGGCCAAGGACGGCGAGTGGGACCAGGTCGAGGCGCTCGACGCGGGGGCCGATGACTACGTCACCAAGCCGTTCTCGCACCCGGTGCTCGTCGCACGGCTGCGGGCGCTCGTCCGACGGGGTGCCCGTGAGCGCCCCACCGTGCTGACCCTCGGCGACCTGGTGGTCGACCCCGCTGCGCGCACCGTTGCCCGCGGCGAGACCCCCGTCGAACTGACCAGCCGAGAGTTCGCCGTGCTCGAGTACCTCGCACGGCACCCGGGACAGGTCCGGTCGAAGCGCGACGTCATCGAGAACGTCTGGGACGTCGACTTCGAGGGCGACCCGAACATCGTCGAGGTGTACGTCGGACACCTGCGCCGGAAGCTCGACCGTCCGTTCGGGCGTGCCGCGATCGAGACGGTCCGGGGCGCCGGGTACCGCTTGGCGGCCGACGGTGGCTGAGCGGCCGAAGCCCGGTGCGAGCGGAGCCGCACGAAGCAGGCCACGGCGCGCCCGGTCGGTCCGGGCCCGCACCACGCTCGGCGCCGGTGCCGTCGTCCTCGCGGCCCTGGTCATCGGTGCCGTCGCCTTCGTCGTCGTGCTGCGGCTCGTGCTGCTCGACGGCGTGCGGACCTCGGCCGAGGCGGGTCTCGAGCAGGTGTCCTCCCGGGTCGAGGCGGACGGTGCGTCCGCGGTGACCGGCTACGAGGACGTCCTGGTGCAGGTGATCGGCGACGGCGGGACGGTCCTGGCGCACGGCGAGGACGCCGACGGGGGCGCCCTCCCGACCACCGACGAGTCCCGCTGGACGCACGACGGCGAACGCTGGCTGCTCGTGGCGGACGACGTGGACCTGCCCGGCGGCGGTGAGGCGACGCTCGTCTACGGCGCCACGCTCGACCAGGCCGACACCGCGGTCCGCACAGCCGTCGTGCTCCTCGCCGTGGGGGTGCCCGTGCTGGTGCTCCTGCTGGTCGCGGTCACCTGGGCCGTCACCGGGCGCTCACTGCGGCCGGTGGAACGGATGCGCACCGAGGTCGAGACGATCCGGTCGGCCCGTCCGGACGCCCGGGTCGAGGTGCCGGACACCGGCGACGAGGTCGCCCGGCTCGCGAGCACCATGAACGCCATGCTCGACCGCCTCGAACGGTCCGCCGAGAGCCAGCGGCGCTTCGTGTCCGATGCCTCCCACGAACTCCGGTCGCCGATCGCGTCGATCCGGCAGCACGCCGAGGTCGCCGTCGCGCACCCGGAGCGGACCGAGGTGGCGGACCTCGCCGACGTCGTGCGGTCCGAGGCGGTGCGCCTGCAGGACCTGGTCACCGGGCTGCTCGAGCTCTCCCGCTTCGACGAGGGCGGGATCCGCACGCGGCGCCCCGTCGACCTCGACGACCTCGCGCTCGACGCGGTGGCCCGCGCGCGGGCACGGTCGACGGCGGGTGTCGCGCCCGAGCGGCACGGCGACGCGCCGGTGGTGCGGGTGGACGGCTCGGCGATCTCGGCAGCGCGGGTCCTCGGCGACGAGCGCGTGTTGGCTGGGGTGGTCCGGAACCTCGTCGACAACGCCGTCCGGCACGCGAGCACACGCGTCGCCGTGTCGCTCACCGAGCACGACGGGTCCGCGGTGCTCACGGTCGACGACGACGGCACCGGCGTCCCCGAGGACGAGCGCGAGCGCGTCTTCGAGCGGTTCGTCCGTCTCGACGAGGCCCGCAGCCGGGACGTCGGCGGCGCGGGGCTCGGCCTCGCCATCGTCCGCGACGCCGTACGGGCGCACGGCGGGGACACGACCGTGGTCACGTCCCCGCTCGGCGGCGCGCGGTTCGTCGTCCGCATCGCACTCGGCGGCTGAACAGGCGGCTTCAGGGCTGCTTCAGCACCCCGACGCGATGCTCGTCCACATGAACTTCCGTACCCAGCACCAGAAGCCCTCCGCCCGCCGCATCGCCGCGTTCGCTGCCCTGCCGATCGTCGCGGCGCTCGCACTCACCGGGTGCGCCAGCGACGACTCCGACGACGACACCGGCTCGGCCGGCTCCGGCTCGGTCGGTTCGTCGGCGACGGACTCGGCCGGCACCGGCACCGGCACCGGCTCGTCATCGTCCGGCTCGGCGTCCTCCGGCTCGAACAAGGCCCTGCTCGCCGCCGTCGCGACCGCACGCGGTGAGGTCGGCTCGGGCACCGTCATCTCGGTCGAGCAGGAGCAGGGCGCCTCCGCCTACGAGGTCCTCGTCGTGACGAAGGACGGCACCGAGCACGAGGTGCACACGAACGCCGACGGTTCCACGGTCGCCGGCACCCCGCAGACCGAGGCCGCCGACGCCGACGACAAGGCCGAGCACGAGCGCTTCGTCGCCGCCGCCGACCTGAGCGTCAAGCAGGCCGTCGACGCCTTCCAGGACCTGCACGCGGGGACCGTGACCGAGCTCGGGCTCGACGACCACGTCGGCACGGTCGTCTGGGAGGGCGACGTGCTCGACTCGTCCGGCACCAAGCACAGCGTGCGCATCGACGCCGGCTCCGGTGACGTCGTCACCGACCGCGTCGACACCGACGACTGAGCCGGGCACCCGGGCAACGGGGCCCCGGGCAACGGGGCTGCGGGCCACGGAGCCCGGCACCGGCGTCCTCAGGACTCCAGCGGCGGTCCGAGCACCTTCCGGATCGCCAGCGCAGCGAGCTGCTCGTCCGTGGTGTCGAGCAGCACCCGGTAGGTGTCCTGTCCGGCGAGGAACTCCACGCAGACGGCGTCCTCGTCGCACGGTCCGAGGCGCCACCCCTGCACCGCGTCCATCGGCACCACGGTGCGGGTCTCGCGCTGGTAGTCGGTCTCGGCCTCGAGACGATCCGCGAACACCCGGAGGCGTCCGTAGGCACCTCGCCAGCTGAGCTGCAGGTCGAGGGTGGGAGAAGGAGAGCGGTCCGGCACCCGCTGATGGTAGCGACGGGTGCCGGACCGCTCGTGTTCGGCGCCGGGGGCCTTGCGTTCCGGGGACAAGCGGAGCGCTAGCTCCCGTCGCCGTCGCGTCGCACCGAGGCGGCGGGGTCGCGGACGCCGATCGGGTAGGGGCCCGTGACGCCCTCGCGCAGGGCGGCGATGCGCAGGATGCGGTCACGCTGCAGGAACCAGCCGACGACGAGCAGCGGGATGATGATGACGAGCGACGCGATGGTGTACGTGCCGACGGGGTAGTCGATCGCCATCAGGACGATGACCGAGGCGAGGAACGCCAGGGTCAGCCAGGCGGTGACCGGAGCACCGGGCAGCTTGAACGAGGGTTCCTTCGCGAGCCCCTGCTTGGCCCACTGGCGCAGCCGCATCTGGCACAGGATGATCGTGCCCCACGCGGTGATGATGCCGAGGCTGGCGATGTTCAGCGCGATCTCGAACGCCTGCTTCGGGACGAAGTAGTTCAGCACGACGCCCGCGACGGTGAAGGCCGCCGTGAGCAGGATGCCGGCGTAGGGGACGCCGCCCTTCGACATCTTCGTGGTCCACTTCGGCGCCGAACCGTTCATGCCCATCGAGTGGAGCGCGCGTCCGGTGGAGTACAGGCCGGCGTTCAGCGACGACAGGGCGGCGGTGAGCACGACGAAGTTCATGATGCCGCCGACGATCGCGCCGACGTGCGGGTTGCCGAGCGACGAGAAGAACGTCACGAAGGGGCTCTCGCCCTCCTTGTAGGCCGTGTACGGCAGCAGCAGGGAGAGCAGGACGATCGACCCGACGTAGAAGACCGCGATGCGGAAGACGACGGAGTTGATCGCGCGCGGGATGACCTTCTCGGCGTTCTGCGTCTCACCCGATGCGGTGCCGACGAGCTCGATCGCGGCGTAGGCGAAGACGACACCCTGGATCACGATGACCGCGGGGAGCAGCCCGTTCGGGAACAGCCCGCCGTTGTCGCCCCAGATCGAGAAGCCGGTGCGCACGGCCTCGCCACCGGCCTCGACCGGGAACGCGAAGACGAGCCAGATGATCGCGACGACGAGGAACGCCACCAGTGCGGCGACCTTGATCAGGGCGAACCAGAACTCGAGCTCGCCGAACACCTTCACGGCGACCATGTTCGCCGCGAGGACGACGATCAGGGCGATCAGCGCCAGCAGCCACTGCGGCGCCGCGGTGAAGGCCGACCAGTACTGCAGGTAGATCGCGACCGCGGTGGTGTCGACGATCGAGGTCATCGCCCAGTTCAGGAAGTACATCCAGCCGGCGGCGTACGCGAACTTCTCGCCGTAGAACTCGCGGGCGTACGAGATGAACGATCCCGAGGACGGGCGATGCAGCACCAGCTCGCCCAGGGCCCGCAGGATGAAGAAGGCGAAGATCCCGGCGACCAGGTAGGTCAGCGCGAGCGCGGGGCCCGCGGTGTGCAGGCGTGCACCGGCACCGAGGAAGAGGCCGGTGCCGATCGCGCCGCCGATCGCGATCATCTGCAGTTGCCGGGGCTTCAGACCGTGCTGGTAGCCCTCCTGCTCGTGCGAGAAGTCGTTCGCCGGCGCTCGGTTGCCACCCGTGTCGTTCTGCGCTGTCATGCGAGAGAACCTACATGCGCACCGGACCGGGGCGTCACGCAAAACCCGGTTCGGTCGAACCGCGGCGACTGAACGTCCGCACAGCCGACGGCGGCTCGAACCTGAACGACGACCGTCGTCCGTTGCTTGCATGGAGGGATGGACATCCTCCTCCGACTCCTCGTCGCGATCGGGTTCGCCCTGCTCGTCACCGCCGTCGTCGCCCTCGTCCTGCACCTGGTCCTCCGGGCGATCGCGCGCCGGGAACGCTGGGCCGGCGTGCTCTCGCGACGGACGAAGCACCCCTTCCGCACCGTGCTGCTGGTGGTCCTGCTCTGGATCGCGTTCACGTCGAGCATCCCGCGGAACCCCGACGCCTACCCGTGGCGCGACGAGGTCGCGCACGCCTTCCTGATCGTCACGATCGCGACCGGTTGCTGGCTCGCGTGCCAGGTCGCGATCTTCCTCGAGGACCTCGGGCTGCACCGCTTCCGCATCGACGTGCCCGACAACCGGCAGGCGCGTCGCATCCGCACCCAGGTGCTCATCATCCGGCGGCTCACCGTCGCCGTGCTCGTCATCATCGCGGTCGGCGCGATCCTGCTGACCTTCGACGGGGTCGAGGCCGCGGGCGCGAGCGTGCTCGCCAGCGCCGGCCTCATCTCCGTGGTCGCGGGCCTCGCCGCGCAGTCCACGCTCGGCAACGTGTTCGCCGGCATGCAGCTGGCGTTCTCCGGGTCGATCCGGGTGGACGACGTCGTCGTGGTCGAGCAGCAGTGGGGACGGATCGAGGAGATCACGCTGACCTACGTCGTCGTGCACCTGTGGGACGACCGTCGGTTCGTGCTGCCGTCGACGTACTTCACGAGCACGCCGTTCGAGAACTGGACCCGGACCGGCAGCGAACTGCTCGGTGCCGTCGAGTTCGACCTCGACTGGCGGGTGAGCCCGGCCGACATGCGGGCGGAGCTCGACCGGATCCTCGACACCTCGACGATCTGGGACCACCGGGTCAAGGTGCTCCAGGTCACGGACGCCGTCGGGGGACTGGTCCGGGTCCGCATCCTCGTGACGGCACCCGACGCCGGAGGCCTGTTCGACCTCCGCTGCTACGTCCGCGAGGAGATGGTCGAGTGGATCCAGCGCACCCACCCGGACGCCCTGCCGGTCCAGCGGGTGCAGCTCACCGAGCCGGGTGCGGCGGCACCGCGCCGCCGCGGACGCCCGGCAGAGGGGGACTCGCAGCTGTTCGGTGACGACGAGCGCGGCGCGCTCTTCACCGGACCGATCCAGACGTCCGGCATCCCGGAGTCCGAGCGTTGACCCGGTGACGTGACCGCGTGCCGTGCACGGGACGGACGACGGACGGGAGGCACGGTGCCAGCTGGCACCGTGCCTCCCGTCCGTCAGGCCGGTCGCGTCTGCAACCGCCTGCCGCGTCTGGACCTACTGGCGCGCCTTGACCGCGCGGTCGTCCTCGACGACCGTGCCGATCGCCACGATCGTCGTGGCGAGCCACGCGACCCAGGTCAGCGCGAGCCGCCAGTCACGCGGTCCCTGGCGGGTGGTCTGCAGCACGCTGTAGCCGCTGATGAGCGAACTCCACACCGCACCGTTGAACATGAACTTGCGCACAGAGGCCTCCTGTCGTCGTGCTGACAACGCTACCGGCCCGTACATTGGAGCGCCGCCGGTCACCCTGCCGCGGTGTCTGCCGGAGGAGTGTTCGTGCGTCAAGCGGTCATCGGAGCGGCCCTGCTCGTGGTCGGCGCGGTCTGCGTCGTGTTCGGGCTGCTGCCCCTCGACGACCTCGCCGTGCTCGCCGACCGGGTCCTGCCGGTCCTCGGGTTCGTGCTCGGGCTGACCGTCGTCGCCGAGCTCGCCGCGGACGCCGGGGTGTTCGACCGCCTCGCCGACGTCGCCGCCCGGGTCGGTGGCGGGCGCACCATCGGCCTCTGGGGCGCGGTCGTCGTGCTCGCCGTGCTCTGCACCGTCTTCCTGTCGATCGACACCACCGCGGTGCTCCTCACCCCCATCGTGATCTCGCTCGCACGGCGTGTGGGACTGCCCCCGATGCCGTTCGCCCTGACCACGGTCTGGCTCGCGAACACGGCCTCGATGCTGCTGCCGGTCTCGAACCTGACGAACCTGCTCGCCGTCGACCGGATGGGGCTCGGCGGCCCGCTGCCGTTCGCCGGGCTGATGGCCTGGCCCGCGGTCGCCGGGGTGGTCGTGCCGTGCGTCGTCCTGCTCGTGGTGTTCCGCGGCAAGCTGTTCGGCCGCTACTCGCCGGTGTCCGTCCGCACGCCGAAGGACCCGGTGTTCTTCTGGGCGGCCTCCGCGGTGCTCGTCGCGCTCGTCGTCGCCCTGACGGCCGGGGTGACCGTGTGGATCGCCGCGGTCCTGGCCGCCGTGGTGCTCGTCGTGGTCGCGGCGTTCCGGTCACCGTCCGAACTCCGGGTGTCCCGCGTGCCGTGGTCGACCCTGCTGTTCGCCGCCGGGCTGTTCGTGGTGGTCGAGGCGCTGCACACGACGGGCATCACCGACCCGATCGTGCACGCGCTGCAGGGCGGCACCGGGACCGGCCCGCTGCTGCTGCTCGGCGGTGCGGGCGCGGTCGCCGCGAACGGCATCGACAACCTGCCGGCCTACCTGGTGCTCGAACCGGCCGCCGGGCACGAGGCTGTCCGGTACGCGGCGCTGCTCATCGGCGTCAACGCCGGCTGCCTCATCACGCCGTGGGCCTCGCTCGCGACGCTGCTGTGGCACGCACGGCTGTCGGCCGAGGGCGTGCACCTGTCCTGGGGCCGGTACATGGCACTCGGGTGCGTCGTCGCGCCGCTCACCGTCGTCGCCGGGGTCCTGGCGCTCGCGCTCTGACGCCGGCGGAGCCCGGTGCCGAGGCGGTGCCGGTGCCGGTGCCGGTGCCGTGCGCGGTCAGAGCCAGTCGCGGGTCTTGAAGACGCGGTAGAGCACGAGCGACGACGCGGTGATGATCGCGAGCGAGGCCCAGAGACCACTCCAGGCGCCCTCGCCCGGGAACTCCACGTTCTGCCCGAAGAAGCTCGTCACACCGGTCGGGATCGCGATGATCGCCGCCCAGCTCGTGACCTTCTTCATGACGGTGTTCTGCCGGTTCGACGCCAGGTTCAGGGTCGTGTCGAGCACGCTCGACACAGCGTCACGGAGCTGTTCGACGGAGTCGGCGATCGAGACCAGGTGGTCCTCGACGTCGCGGAAGTACGGCCGGATGCCGTTCGAGATCGTCTCCGCGTCACCGTGCAGCAACGAGGCGACGCTGTCCCGCGTCGGGACGACCAGCCGCCGGAGCACCCCGAGGGTCTTGCGGAGCCGGAACGACCGCCGCTGGATCTGCTGCTCGCGGGGGTCGCCCGGTTCGAACAGGTCGTCCTCGAGCGCATCGATCTGCCGCTCGAGGTCCTCGACGGTGTCGGTGGCCCGGTCGACGACCGCGTCGAGCAGCGCCCAGACGAGCCAGGGCACGCCGTGTTCGGCGATGTCGGAGTTCGCCGTGAGCCGGTGTTCCATCGGGGCGGTGTCGACGTCGGACCCGTGGATGGTGACGAGCGCCCGTTCGGTGACGAAGGCCTTGACCTCGTGCGTGATCAGGTCACCCTCGTCGTCCGTGCCGCCCACGTCGTAGACGACCAGGAACAGGCTGTCCCGGTACCGGTCGAGCTTCGGCCGCTGTCCGTGCTCGACGGCGTCCTCGACCGCGAGTGCGTGGATGCCGAGCTCCTCCTCGATCTGCTCGAGGTCCGCCGACGTCGGGTCGGTGTAGTCGATCCAGACGAAGGTGTCCGGGTCGGCGACGAGGTCGGAGATCCGGTCGACGGGGAAGTCCCGTTCGACCGTGTCGCCCTTGCACCACGCCCGTGTCCTGACCATGCTCGTCAGCCTACTGAGACGGCCGACCCGGAGATCCGGGTCGGCCGTCGTGGTGCTGCGGAGCCGCTCGGTCGGCTCCTGCTCAGTAGGCGGAGACGAGCTTGCCGTCCTGCACCTTCAGGTACTGGTTCACACTGAACGAGTCCTCGCCGCGCTTCTTGTCGCCCAGGTACGAGGTGTAGCCGTACGAGACGCTCCCGTCCTTCGTGCTCGTCACCATCACGGTGCCGGCGCGGGACGCCTCGACCTCCAGCTCGGGCATCGACGTGACGTCGTACTGCACGCCGCCGTCGGCGTCGTAGGGCCCGTACCAGGGGCAGCCGCTCAGGGCCCGGAGCTCGGTCTTCTCGGCGCAGTCGTCGATGAGGTCGGTCACGTACTGCTCGGCGTCCTGTTCGAGCGCCTTGGTCGCCTTCGGCGCGAAGTCGACGTAGCCGGACGTGACCGCGCCCACGGCGACCTTCTCGGTGCCGCCGGTGAAGTACTTCGTCCCGCCGACCGAGACCTGGTAGGTGCCGGGGTAGGCGAGGGACGTGAACTTGCCGTCGCTGATCTCCCCGATCTCCTTGCCGCCGACGGTCACCGGAGCGCCCTCGAGGACGTCCGAGGCCGTCAGGGTGACCTGCTGGGCCAGCGGCTGGGTGACACGCCACTCGTCCTTCACCAGGAACGAGGTGCCCGTGCGCCGCAGCGACACCTGGCCGGAGCGGTTCTTGCCGTCCTGGGTGTAGCTCAGGGTGGCGATGGCGGTGTCACCGGTCCGGGCGACCCGGCCGACGCGGATGTCCGACGGGCGGTCCTTCGCGCTCCCGAGCACCTTCGAGTCGAGCATCGCCGCGTCGTCGGGGATCTCGCTCAGGTCGGCGGCGGAGTCGGCGTCACCGCTGGCGATGGCCTGCACGTAGGACTTCACGGTCGGCGCCGGACCCCAGACGTTGGCGCGGAGGACGCTCGTCGTGACCGCACCGGCGATGACGACGACGATCACGGCGCCACCGGCGATGAGCGAACGGACCAGGATCTTCTTGGCCCGCGGGGACATCGGTGCCGGAGCGGGGGCACCACCGCCGATGAACGGCTGCGACCCGTCGGCCGGTTGTGCGCCGTACGGGGGCAGCGTGCCGTAGGGCGGCTGCGACCCGGCAGCCGGCTGCGTGCCGGAGATCGACTGCACGCCGTACGCGGGCTCCTGGGCAGGCGCGGCCGACGGGTACGGCACGTGCTGGTCAGCGGCCGGGGGAGTGTTCCACGCGGCGGCGGCAGGCGCGTCCGCGGCGACAGGCGCGCCGGGCGCAACGGGAGCGCCGGGAGCGCCGGGCGCGACGGGAGCACCGGGCGCGGCCGGGTCGACGGTCGCGGTGGGCGCGACGGGCGCACCCTGGCCGGCGGCGGGCCCGGCCTGGCCGGCGGCGGGCCCGGCCGGGAACGCCGGCGGCACGACGGGGCGGGGGTCCGCTCCGACCAGGCGGGACGTCCGGAGCACCACGGCTCCGCCGAGGCGGGGCAGGAGCACCGGGGCGAGGTACCGGGCGACGACTTCGATCGCGCCGCCCCACAGGGCGAAGACGATCGGCGTCCACGGCGCGATGCCGATCGACCCCGACCCGTCCACGGAGCTCGTGCTGCTCACCTGGTACGAGACGACGCCGGTGCCGAGGACGAAGCAGAGCAGACCGAGTGCGAACCACACCAGCGGCGTGACGACCCAGTCGAGCGTGGTGCGGATCCGGTCGTTGCGGCGGACGGCGAGGGCGAGCCCGGCCGCGACCGAGGTGACGATGACGAACAGCACGACGAGCCAGGTCCAGCCGCCGGCTCCGCCGAACACCGAGGCGGTGTCGCTGGCGGACCCGAAGCCGGACGTCCCCACACCACCGAAGAACCCGAGCGCGGTCAGTCCGATCGCGACGTTGCCGAGCAGCAGCGGCAACGCGGAGCCGGAGGACGGCTGGGCGATCAGGGCGACGACGATGACGACGAGGGCGACCAGCACGACGAGGACCGTGAGCTGCGACGCGGCGACCCGGAGCGTGCCGAGCAGACGGGCAGCGAAGACGTTGCGCCCGGCGAGGACGGAGGGCCGGGCGAGGAGTGCCGCCAGGGCCCCGATGACGAACGCGCCGATGATGCTGCCGGCGCCGACGGCGTGCACCGGCTCGATGACCGCACCGGACACCGACGGGAACCGGATCGCGAAGAGGCCGGCGGCGACGTTCGTGAGCACGGTGGTGACGAGGCCGGAGACCACCGCGGTGACGAGCACCTGCGTGCGGCCGAGGCCACGCGTGCGGATCCGGCGGGTGAGCACGACGGCCAGGACGACCTGCGCGGCGAGCACCAGCGCGGGCACCACGGCGAGCGAGCCCGAGCCGGAACCGAGGAACCCGATCGACCCGGACAGGTGCAGTCGGCCGAGGTCGGCGAGGGCCACGAGCTGCGCCGGCGCGCCGAGCAGGACGCTCACGCCGGAGAGCAGGGACTCCACGTCGGGGGCCGAGCCCGCGCCGAGGTCGGTGCCGGACCCGGTGGACGGAGCGGCCGACCCGCTGCCGCCCGACGCGAGCAGTCCGACGGTGATGAGCAGCGAGAGCCCGGCGACGACGTACGCCGCGACCCAGCCGCCGACGGCGGCGAGCACGGCCGCCAGCCAGTCGCGACCGGACACGGACCGCAGGAAGCGACCGAACGCATCGGACGGCTGCGCGGCGGGGGCGGGCTGACCCGACCACTGCTGCGGGCCTCCAGGCTGCTGCTGCCAGGCGGGCTGGCCGTTCCAGGCAGGCTGGCCGGAAGCGGGCTGGCCCGATCCGGGCTGGCCGGTACCGGGCTGGCCCGGACCGGGCTGGCCCGGACCGGGCTGCGACGGCGGGACGGGCTGGTTGGGCGGGTTCTCGCTCACGGCTGGGGGTCCTCTCCGACCGGGAGGCCGGCGCCGCACTCCAGCACCCGTGTCCCCCCGACACGTGCCTGCAGCGTAGCGGAACCGCCGATCCGCCGTGAATACGCTGTCCCCACGCTGGTAACTTCGGCAGCGCACCCGGCGCAGCACGCCGGACCACCCGGCGCACCACGCCGGCCGTCGCACCGACGCACCTACGCACCGACGCACCCGACGCACCCGGCCCCGGCCGGGCGGAACGGAGATCACACCACCCCATGCCTGCAGACCGCACCGAACAGACCCGCTACTCGTTCGTCGTCGCCTCCAACCGACTCCCGGTGGACCGCGTCGTCGACCAGGACGGCAACGAGGGCTGGCGGCACTCGCCGGGTGGCCTCGTGACCGCCCTCGAACCCGTGATGCGCGCGAACGACGGAGCCTGGGTCGGCTGGGTGGGGCAGGCCGAGGTCGAGGTCGCACCGTTCGACAACGAGGGCATCCACATCGTCCCCGTCCCGCTCTCCGACGACGACGTCGAGGAGTACTACGAGGGCTTCAGCAACGACACGCTCTGGCCGCTGTACCACGACGTCATCGAGCACCCGAGCTACCACCGCGACTGGTGGAACGCGTACAAGCGCGTGAACGAGCGCTTCGCCGCGCAGATCGCCGAGATCGTCGAGCAGGACGGCATCGTCTGGGTGCAGGACTACCAGCTGCAGCTCGTGCCGGCCCTGCTCCGCGCCAAGCGCCCCGACCTGACGATCGGCTTCTTCAACCACATCCCGTTCCCGCCGGTCGGCATCTACGCGCAGCTGCCGTGGCGTGCGCAGATCCTCGACGGGCTGCTCGGCGCCGACGTCATCGGCTTCCAGCGCCACGACGACGCAAGCGACTTCCTCCGAGCGGTCCGCCACATCAAGGGCTACACGACCAAGGGCACCACGATCGACGTCCCGGTGGACGACCCGGCAGCCCCCCGCAGCCGCAAGGGCATCACGGTGCGCCACGTCGAGGCCAGGCACTTCCCGATCTCCATCGACGCCGAGAGCTTCGAGGCGATCGCCCGCAAGCCCGAGGTACAGGAGCGTGCGCGCGAGATCCGCGAGAGCCTCGGCAACCCGAAGACGGTGCTGCTCGGCGTCGACCGGCTCGACTACACCAAGGGCATCCGCCACCGCATCAAGGCCTTCGGCGAGCTGGTGGAGGACGGCCGCATCGCGGTCGAGGACGCCACCCTGATCCAGGTCGCGAGCCCGAGCCGCGAGCGTGTCGACTCGTACGCGGCGCTCCGTGACGAGATCGAGCTGAGCGTCGGCCGCATCAACGGCGACCTCGGCGTCATCGGCCACCAGCCGATCTCGTACCTGCACCACGGCTACCCGCGCGAGGAGATGGTGGCGCTCTACCTGGCCGCCGACATCATGCTCGTCACCGCACTGCGCGACGGCATGAACCTCGTCGCGAAGGAGTACGTCGCCGCCCGCTTCGACAACGACGGGGTGCTCATCCTGTCCGAGTTCGCCGGCGCCGCCGACGAGCTCAAGCAGGCCGTGATCGTCAACCCGCACGACATCGGTGCGCTCAAGGACTCGATCGAGCGCGCCATCCAGATGCCGCGTCGCGAGCGGTCGACGCGCATGCGCGCGCTCCGCAAGCGCGTCCGCGACAACGACGTGGCGCGCTGGTCGCGCTCGTTCCTCGAGGCGCTCGACCGGCACGCGCCGCGGAACGCCCAGATCGACCCGTCCGCCGCCGACCCGCGCGAACAGCACCGCGAGGCGCAGACCGACAACATGTCGATCTTCGACCAGGACGCCCAGTCCGCCAGGGCTGCCGAGGACACCCGGGAGGCACGTGATGACTGAGACCACCACCGACCAGTCCGCCATCGACGCGGCCCTCGAGACGCTCGCGGCTGCGCCGCGACTGATCGTCGCCCTCGACTTCGACGGCACGCTGGCCCCCTTCGCCGACGACCCCTCGCAGGTCGGGGCGCTGCCCGGGTCGTGGGCCGCGGTCCTGACCCTGCACCGTGCGAAGGACACCGAGGTGGTGCTCGTGTCGGGGCGTCCCCTCGGCAGCCTGGCCGCGGTGACCCACGCGCCGGAGGACATGGCGCTCGTCGGTTCGCACGGCGTCGAGTGGCGCGTGGACGGCCACGACGAGGCCGCGCTCAGTGACGACGAGGTGGAGCGTGTGGCACGGCTCGGTGCGGCGCTCGACGCGGTCGGCGAACGGTTTCCGGGCGTCGTCATCGAGCACAAGCCCGCCGGGCACGGGGTGCACACACGCCGTGTCTCCGCCGAGGTCGCGGCCGAGGCGAACGCGGCGGCGAGCCGCGCGGCGCACGAGGCCGACCCCGAGGTGCTCGAGCGCGGTGGCAAGGACATCGTCGAGTTCGCGGTGCGCCACGTCACGAAGGGCGACGCGATCGCCCGGCTCCGCGAGCTGCACCGTGCCGACGCGGTGTTCTTCGCCGGCGACGACGTCACCGACGAGGACGCCTTCCGCGTGCTCGGTGACGGCGACGTCGGGGTGAAGGTCGGGCCGGGCCAGACCCGGGCCGGCTACCGCATCGCCGACCCGGCGGCCCTGACCGGGGCCCTGAAGCAGCTGGCGAGGCTCCGCGCCACCCGCTGATCGCGGCCTCCGAGCATGAGAATGCACGGGGGTGCACGGCTGGTATCCCAAAGCGTCCTAGACTCATCCCATGCCTGATATCGACGTCAAGCCGCGCAGCCGGGTCGTCACCGACGGGATCGAAGCAACCACCTCGCGTGGCATGCTGCGGGCCGTCGGTATGGGAGACGAGGACTGGAGCAAGCCGCAGATCGGCATCGCGTCCTCGTGGAACGAGATCACGCCGTGCAACCTGTCGCTCGACCGCCTCGCGCAGGGTGCGAAGGAGGGCGTGCACTCGGGCGGCGGCTACCCGCTGCAGTTCGGCACCATCTCCGTCTCGGACGGCATCTCGATGGGCCACGAGGGCATGCACTTCTCCCTCGTCTCGCGTGAGGTCATCGCGGACAGCGTCGAGACCGTCGTCAACGCCGAACGCCTCGACGGCACCGTCCTGCTCGCCGGCTGCGACAAGTCGCTCCCCGGCATGCTGATGGCCGCCGCGCGACTCGACCTGGCGAGCGTGTTCCTGTACGCGGGTTCGGTCATGCCGGGCTACGTGAAGCAGGCCGACGGCACGATGAAGGAAGTCACGATCATCGACTCCTTCGAGGGCGTCGGTGCCTGCAAGGCCGGCACCATGAGCGAGGAAGAGCTCAAGAAGATCGAGTGCGCCATCGTCCCGGGCGAGGGCGCCTGCGGTGGCATGTACACGGCGAACACGATGGCCTCCGTCGCCGAGGCCCTCGGCATGTCGCTCCCGGGCTCCGCCGCCCCGCCGAGCGCCGACCGTCGCCGTGACTACTACGCGCACCGCTCGGGCGAGGCCGTGGTGAACATGCTCGAGCACGGCATCACCGCCCGCCAGATCCTCACCAAGGAAGCCTTCGAGAACGCGATCGCCGTCGCGATGGCCCTCGGCGGTTCGACCAACGTCATCCTGCACCTGCTCGCGATCGCCTACGAGGCCGAGGTCGAGCTGTCGCTGGACGACTTCAACCGCATCGGCTCGAAGGTCCCGCACCTGGCCGACATGAAGCCCTTCGGCAAGTACGTCATGGTCGACGTCGACCGCAACGGCGGCATCCCCGTGATCATGAAGGCGCTGCTCGACGCGGGCCTGCTGCACGGCGACTGCATGACCGTGACCGGCAAGACCGTCGCCGAGAACCTGGCCGAGATCGACCCGCCGGCACTCGACGGCGAGGTCTTCCGCACGCTCGACAACCCGATCCACGAGACCGGTGGCCTGACCGTCCTGCAGGGCTCCTTCGCCCCCGAGGGTGCCGTGGTGAAGACCGCGGGCTTCGACGCCTCCGTCTTCGAGGGCCCCGCCCGCGTGTTCGACCGCGAACGTGCGGCGATGGACGCCCTGACCGAGGGCAAGATCGAGAAGGGCGACGTCGTCGTCATCCGCTACGAGGGCCCCAAGGGCGGCCCGGGCATGCGCGAGATGCTCGCCATCACCGCGGCCATCAAGGGCGCGGGCCTCGGCAAGGATGTACTACTCTTGACCGACGGTCGATTCTCAGGCGGCACAACCGGCCTGTGCATCGGCCACATCGCACCGGAAGCAGTGGACGCAGGTCCAGTCGCTTTCGTTCGTGATGGCGACCGCATCCGTGTCGACATCGCGGCTCGCTCGCTCGACCTACTGGTCGACCCGGCCGAGCTGGAGGCCCGCCGTGACGGCTGGGCCCCGCTGCCCCCGCGCTACACCCGCGGAGTCCTCGCGAAGTACGCCAAGCTCGTGAAGTCCGCCGCCCAGGGCGCGGTCACGGGCTAGCGTCCGACACCCGCACCACCGCCACCACTCAGGCAAGGACCACTCATGCCCACGGAAGCAACTCCGTTGTCCGCGGCCGCCGGTGCACGCCGGTCGCCGGAGATCCTCACCGGCTCAGGAGCCGTCCTCCGGACGCTCGAGCACCTCGGGATCACCGACGTCTTCGGCCTGCCCGGCGGCGCGATCATCCCGTTCTACGACGAGCTGATGGCGTCGACCACGATCCGCCACATCCTCGTCCGTCACGAGCAGGGCGCCGGCCACGCCGCCGAGGGCTACGCCTCGTCGTCCGGCAAGGTCGGGGTCGCCATCGCGACGTCCGGCCCCGGCGCGACGAACCTCGTCACGGCCATCGCCGACGCCTACATGGACTCGGTGCCGTTCATCGCGATCACCGGTCAGGTGTTCTCGACGCTGATGGGCACCGACGCGTTCCAGGAAGCCGACATCGTCGGCATCACGATGCCCATCACGAAGCACTCGTTCCTGGTCACCGACCCGGCCGACGTGCCGGCGACCCTCGCTGCGGCGCACCTCATCGCGACGACCGGTCGGCCCGGCCCCGTGCTGGTGGACATCACGAAGGACGCCCAGCAGAAGTCTGCGCCCTACGTGTGGCCGCCCAAGATCGACCTGCCCGGCTACCGCCCGGTGACCAAGGCGCACGGCAAGCAGATCACCGCGGCCGCGCAGCTGCTGTCCGAGTCGAAGCGTCCGGTGCTCTACGTCGGCGGCGGGGTCATCCGCTCCCGCGCGACCGCCGAGCTGCTCCGCTTCGCCGAGGCGACCGGTGCGCCGGTGGTCACGACCCTGATGGCGCGCGGCGCGTTCCCGGACTCGCACCCGCAGCACCTCGGCATGCCCGGCATGCACGGCACGGTGCCCGCGGTGCTCGGCCTGCAGGACAGCGACCTCATCGTCGCCCTCGGCGCACGCTTCGACGACCGCGTGACGGGCAAGGCCGACGAGTTCGCCCCGGACGCCAAGGTCGTGCACGTCGACATCGACCCGGCCGAGATCTCGAAGATCCGCTTCGCCGACGTCCCGATCGTCGGTGACGCCCGCGAGGTCCTGGTCGACCTGCTCGACGCCTGGGGCGGCATCGCCGTCGAGGACCGCGCGTCGACCGACGAGTGGTGGGCGAAGCTCCACCAGCTCAAGACCGACTTCCCGCTCGGGTACGCCGAGCCGACCGACGGGCTCCTCGCGCCGCAGGGCATCATCAAGCGCATCGGTGAGCTCTCCGGTCCCGAGGCCGTCTACGCCTCCGGTGTCGGCCAGCACCAGATGTGGTCCGCGCAGTTCATCAAGTACGAGCGGCCCAACGCCTGGCTCAACTCCGGTGGCGCCGGAACGATGGGCTACTCCGTCCCCGCGGCGATGGGTGCGAAGGTCGCCCAGCCGGACCGCGTGGTCTGGGCGATCGACGGCGACGGCTGCTTCCAGATGACGAACCAGGAACTCGCGACCTGCGTCATCAACGACATCCCGATCAAGGTCGCGATCATCAACAACTCGTCGCTCGGCATGGTCCGGCAGTGGCAGACGCTGTTCTACGACGGCCGGCACTCCTTCACCGACCTCGAGACGGGGCACGCCTCGCGCCGTGTGCCGGACTTCGTGAAGCTGGCCGACGCCTACGGCGCCCTCGGCATCCGGGTCGAGAAGGCCGACGAGGTCGACGCCGCGATCGAGCTCGCCCTCGCGACCAACGACCGCCCGGTGGTGATCGACTTCGTCGTGAGCCGTGACTCGATGGTGTGGCCGATGGTCCCGCAGGGTGTCAGCAACTCGTCCATCGAGTACGCCCAGGCACTCGCGCCCACCTGGGACGACGAGGACGCCGACATGACGGGAGAAACCGCATGAGCCACGTCCTCTCCCTCCTCGTGGAGGACAAGCCCGGTCTGCTGACCCGTGTCGCCGGACTCTTCGCCCGTCGCGGCTTCAACATCGAGTCGCTCGCCGTCGGCAACACCGAGGTGGACGGCCTCAGCCGGATCACGGTCGTCGTCGACGTCGAGGACCTCCCGCTGGAACAGGTGACGAAGCAGCTCAACAAGCTGGTGAACGTCATCAAGATCGTCGAACTGGACTTCTCGCAGTCGGTCCAGCGCGAGCACATGCTCGTGAAGGTGCGCGTCGACAACCAGACGCGCTCGGCGGTGCTCGAAGCAGTGAACCTGTTCCGTGCCCAGGTCGTCGACGTGGCGACCGACTCCCTGATCGTCGAGGTGACCGGCGACCCCGGCAAGATCCAGGCGATCCTCCGCGTGCTCGAGCCCTACGGCGTCAAGGAGCTCGCCCGCGCGGGCCTCCTCGGCATGGGCCGCGGACCGAAGAGCATCACCGACCGGGTGCGCTGAGCGCCCGTCACACCCTTCCCGGGCGCCGATGGTGCCCGGCACCGACCACAGAACCAAGGAGACACACCCTCGTGACTGACATCGTGTACGACGCCGACGCCGACCTGACGCTCATCCAGGGCAAGAAGGTCGCCGTCATCGGCTACGGCTCGCAGGGCCACGCCCACGCCCTCAACCTCCGTGACTCGGGTGTCGAGGTGAAGATCGGCCTGCAGGAGGGCTCGAAGAGCCGGCAGAAGGCCGAAGAGGCGGGCTTCGAGGTCCACACCCCGGGCGACGCCACCGCCTGGGCCGACGTCGTCGTCATCCTCGCGCCGGACCAGGTCCAGCGCATCGTCTACGCCGAGGACATCCGCCCGAACCTCAAGCCGGGCGCGACGCTCGTCTTCGGCCACGGCTTCAACATCCGCTTCGGCTACATCGAGGCGCCCGAGGGCGTCGACGTGTCGCTCGTCGCGCCGAAGGGTCCGGGGCACACCGTCCGTCGCGAGTACGAAGCCGGCCGTGGCGTCCCCGTGATCGTCGCCGTCGAGGTCGACGCGTCCGGTTCCGCCTGGGACCTCGCGTGGTCGTACTCCAAGGCGATCGGTGGCCTCCGCTCCGGCGGCATCAAGACGACCTTCACCGAGGAGACCGAGACCGACCTGTTCGGCGAGCAGGCCGTCCTCTGCGGTGGCACCTCGCAGCTCATCCAGTACGGTTTCGAGACCCTGGTCGAGGCGGGCTACCAGCCGCAGATCGCCTACTTCGAGGTCCTGCACGAGCTCAAGCTCATCGTCGACCTCATCTGGGAGGGCGGCCTCACCAAGCAGCGCTGGTCGATCTCCGACACCGCTGAGTTCGGTGACTACGTCTCCGGCCCGCGCGTGATCTCGCCGGACGTCAAGGAGAACATGAAGGCGGTGCTCGCGGACATCCAGAACGGTGCCTTCGCGAAGCGCTTCATCGAGGACCAAGACGCCGGCGCACCGGAGTTCAAGGCGCTCCGTGCCAAGGGCGAGGGCCACCCGATCGAGGCCACCGGCCGTGAGCTCCGCGCGCTCTTCGCGTGGAAGCAGAACGACGGCGACTACGTGGACGGCTCGGCCGCGCGGTAGTCTTCCGAGAACCACTCGATGACGAGGCGGCGGTGCACCTGCACCGCCGCCTCGCGATGTGACCCGAACGTTATGCAGCAGCTCTTCTCCAGCCCCGACGCCGCGGACCGGCGTCCCTCCGCCGTGCGCGCGGACGATTCCCGACACCCGTCGGCCGTGCTGCGCACCCGCGGTCAGGACCGCCCCGACCAGCATGGGATGATCGTTCGATGGCGGTGACGAAGCGAGCGGTCCACATCGGCGCCGGCAAGATCGGGCGCGGGTTCGTGGGCCAGTTCCTCGTGGCGAGCGGCTACGAGCTCACCTTCGTCGACGTCGACGAACGCGTGGTCTCGGCCCTGAACGAAGCCGGCCGGTTCGTGGTGCACGAGGTCGGCGAGATGCCGGTCGAGCACCTCGTCTACGGGTTCCGCGCGCTCAGCAGCAAGACCGACCGCGAGCGTGTGGTGCAGGCCATCGCCGAGGCCGACGTGGTGACCACCGCCGTGGGCGCTCGGACACTCCCGCTCGTCGCGCCGCTCATCGCCGAGGGCCTCGCGGCACGTCCGCTCGAGCGCGGCGACGTCACGATCGTCGCCTGCGAGAACGCGTTCAACGCGACCGACTCGCTGCACGCCAGCATCCGCCGCGCACCGATCCTCGAAGACCGCGACATCGCCGCCGTCTTCGCGAACTGCGCGATCGACCGCATCGTCCCGGACCAGTCCGGTGTGCTCGGTCAGTCCGGCGGCCTCGACGTCGTGCTCGAACCGTTCTACGAGTGGGTCATCGAGCGCACCCCGTTCCTGGGCTCCGACGCCGAACCGCCGACGATCGAGGGCGTCACGTGGGTCGACGACCTGCAGCCGTTCGTCGAGCGCAAGCTCTACACGGTCAACACGGCGCACGCCACCGCCGCCTACCACGGCTACGTGCGGGGCATCCGGCTCATCCGCGAAGCACTCGAGGACGACGCCGTCCGCGCCGAGGTCGACGGGGTGCTCGCCGAGACCACCGCACTGCTGATCGCGAAGCACGGCTTCGACCCCGAGGACCACGCGCGCTACGTCGCCGCGAACCTCTCCCGCATCGCGAACCCGCACCTGCCGGACTCCACCGCGCGCGTCGGACGCAACCCGCTCCGCAAGCTCGGCCGTCGTGAACGCTTCGTCGGCCCGGCGTCGCAGCTCGCCGAGCGCGGGCTGCCCGTCGAGCACCTGCTCGGTGCCGTCCGCGTGGCGCTCGCGTTCGACGACGAGAACGACCCGGAGTCGATCGAGCTGCACGCACTCCTGCGTTCCGGGGCGACCGCGCACGCGCTGACCGAGATCCTCACGGGCCTGATGGAGAGCCACCCGCTCTTCCTGGCCGTCCGCGACGTCGTCGCCGAGGTCCTCGCGACGCAGCCGGCCGACGTCTGACGTCGGCCTCCCGGCCGTCGCTGGTCCTCCCGGTGTCGTGTCCCTCGTAGAATCGGGGCATGACCACGGCAGCATCCCCACCAGACGGGTCGATCGACCCGGACGTGCCGAACGCCGTCGACACCGACGACGCCGCCCTCAGCTGGGGTGACGCCGACGACGCCACCCACGTCGACGCGGCGCACAACCCGGTGGCGGTGCGCGAGCGCGGCGAGCGGGACCCCGAGGCGCCCGAGACCTCCGGCGCGCTCGTCGGGTTCGGTGTCTTCGGAGGCCTCTACCTCCTCTACACGGTGGCCTGGCTCCTCACCGCGTCGACCGCGTACGTCTCCGGCGTCGACACGGTCCTCACGCTCTTCGTCGAGGTGCTCCGCTTCCTCGCGATCCTCGCGCCGGCACTCTGGTTCACGGTGGTGCTCTGGGCAGCGCGCAGCAGCCGCACGCGGACCCGCCTGCTCTGGATGCTCCTCGGCGCCGTCGTGCTCTTCCCCTGGCCGTTCCTCCTGACGCGGAGCTTCGGGTGACCGGGGCAGTGCCGGCGACGACCCGCCGGAACAGTGCCCCCGTGGTCGCGAAGATCGTGGTCTGGGTCGTGTTCGCGGCGCTGTTCGCGTACATGACGGTGCAGGCCGTCGGCAACCTGACGCAGATCAACCAGCGGGTGGACGCCTTCAACGCGTTCCTCCAGACGACCTCGGGCGGCGACTCGCTGCAGACCAGCACCCCGTGGCTGTGGCTCGTGCTCGACATCCTCATCGCGCCGGTCGCGTTCGTCGCGGCGATCGTCATCACCCGGCGTTCGAGCCTGCCCGTCACGATCGCGGTGTTCGTGGTCGCCTTCGCGGGCGCCGGCGCCCTCTGGCTCGACCTCCAGCTGTTCGTCCCGACGCTGCTGGACTTCTGACGCGACCCGCCGACGGCCAGGAGGCGCGGTGCGGCCCCGCCCCGCGCCTCCCGCCCTCGTGTGGTTCTCCACAGGACCGCTCCCGCGGTCGTAACCACCGGCCCGCGTCGATAGCATGGTGGGATACCAACCGTCTCGAGTGAGGAAACAGCTGCTGTGTCGAAGCCGGTCGTCCTGATCGCCGAAGAACTCTCGCCCGCAACGGTCGACGCCCTCGGGCCCGACTTCGAGATCCGGAACGTGGACGGCACCGACCGTCCGGCGCTCCTGGCGGCGCTGTCCGACGCGCACGCCGTCCTCGTGCGGTCCGCCACCAAGATCGACGCCGAGGCGATCGCCGCGGCACCGGTCCTCAAGGTCGTCGCCCGTGCCGGCGTCGGCCTCGACAACGTCGACATCAAGGCCGCGACGACGGCCGGCGTGATGGTGGTGAACGCCCCGACCTCGAACATCATCTCGGCGGCGGAGCTCACGGTCGGGCACATCCTGTCGCTCGCACGGCACATCCCGGCCGCCCACGCCTCGCTGGCCGCCGGTGCGTGGAAGCGCTCGTCGTACACCGGTGTCGAGCTCTACGAGAAGACCGTCGGCATCATCGGCCTCGGCCGCATCGGCGCCCTCATCACCCAGCGGCTGCAGGCCTTCGGCGTGACGGTCATCGCCTACGACCCGTACGTCACCACGGCACGTGCCCAGCAGCTCGGGGTCGAGCTCGTCTCCCTCGAGGACCTGCTGCGCCGGGCGGACTTCACCACGATCCACATGCCGAGGACGCCGGAGACCCTCGGCATGATCTCGGACGCCCAGTTCGCCCTGATGAAGCCGACCGCGTTCGTCGTGAACGTGGCCCGCGGTGGCCTGATCGACGAGGACGCCCTGCACCGGGCCCTCACGTCGAACACCATCGCCGGCGCCGGCCTCGACGTCTTCGTCGCCGAGCCCCCGAAGGACTCCCCGCTCCTGGCGCTCCCGAACGTCGTCGTGACGCCGCACCTCGGCGCCTCCACCGACGAAGCGCAGGAGAAAGCGGGCGTCTCGGTCGCCAAGTCGGTTCGTCTCGCCCTCGGTGGCGAGCTCGTGCCCGACGCGGTGAACGTCGCCGGCGGGGTCATCGACCCGTACGTGCGCCCCGGCATCCCGCTCGTCGAGAAGCTCGGCCAGGTCTTCACCGCCCTCGCGACCTCGCCGGTCACGAGCATCGACGTCGAGGTGCACGGCGAGCTCGCCGAGTACGACGTCAGCGTGCTGAAGCTCGCGGCGCTCAAGGGCGTCTTCACCGACGTCGTCAGCGACCAGGTCTCCTACGTCAACGCTCCGCTCATCGCCGAGCAGCGCGGGGTCACCGTCCGCCTCATCACCGAGACCGACAGCCCCGAGTACCGCAACGTGCTGACGATCCGCGGTGCCCAGTCCGATGGCCCGGCGATCAGCGTCTCCGGCACGCTCACCGGCCCGAAGCAGGTCGAGAAGCTCGTCGAGATCAACGGGCACGACGTCGAGGTGCCGCTCGACCGGCACCACGTCGTCATGGAGTACACCGACCGTCCGGGCATCGTCGCGGTCTACGGCAAGGAGTTCGGCCAGGCCGGCATCAACATCGCCGCGATGCAGATCTCGCGCGAAGCCGCCGGTGGCCAGGCGCTGAGCGTCCTGACGGTCGACTCGCCCGTGCCGGCCGAGATCCTCGAGCACGTCCGCTCGGCGATCGACGCGTCCTCGCTCCGCGAGATCGACATCACGCTCTAGGGGAGTGGCGGACATGAGCAGCGCGCAGACGATCCGACTCGCGGTCATCCGTGGTGACGGCATCGGCCCCGAGGTCGTCGACGAGGCCCTGAAGGTCCTGCACGCGGTCCTGCCGGACGACCTCGTGGTGCAGGAGACCCCGTTCTCCCTCGGCGCCGCACGGTACCTGGAGACCGGCGACATCCTGACCGACGACGACATGGCAGCGATCGCGCAGCACGACGCGATCCTGCTCGGAGCGGTCGGCGGTGACCCGCGTGACCCGCGGCTCGCCGGGGGCATCATCGAGCGTGGGCTGCTCCTCAAGCTCCGCTTCGCGTTCGACCACTACGTGAACCTCCGGCCGACGACGGTGCACCCGGCCGTCCCGACGCCGCTCGCCGACCCCGGCGAGGTCGACTTCGTGGTCGTCCGCGAAGGCACCGAGGGGCCCTACGTCGGCAACGGCGGCGCCATCCGGACCGGTACCCCGCACGAGATCGCGACCGAGGTCTCGTTGAACACCGCCTTCGGTGTCGAGCGGGTCGTGCGGTACGCCTTCGCGCTGGCGCACCGACGCCCGCGTCGCCACCTGACCCTCGTGCACAAGAGCAACGTCCTGGTGCACGCCGGAGCCCTCTGGCAGCGCACCGTCGCGGCCGTCGGCGCCGAGTACCCGGACGTCACGGTCGACTACCAGCACGTGGACGCGGTCACCATCCACATGGTGCGCGATCCCGCACGGTTCGACGTCATCGTCACCGACAACCTGTTCGGCGACATCATCACCGACCTGGCCGGCGCGATCAGCGGCGGCATCGGTCTGGCGGCCTCGGGCAACATCAACCCGGACGGCACCTTCCCCAGCATGTTCGAGCCGGTCCACGGTTCCGCGCCGGACATCGCAGGTCAGCAGCTGGCCGACCCCACCGCCGCGATCCGTTCCGTCGCCCTGTTGCTCGACCACCTCGGTCGCGGTGACCTGGCGGCCGCGGTGACGGCTGCGGTGGAGTCCGACCTCGCCGACCGGGGCACCACGCCGCGTCGCACGGCCGAGATCGGCGACGCGATCGCCGCCGCGGCCACGGCACGCACCACCACCGCCTGAGAAGGAGTCCTCCCCATGAGCACCGACACCGCCTTCGGACTCGAGTTCGCCAGCACCCCGTCCGCCGACCGCCGCGCGGCTGCCGAGCGTGAGCAGATCCTCGCCGACCCGGGCTTCGGCAAGCACTTCACCGACCACATGGCGACGGTCGAGTGGACGCTCGACGACGGCTGGCACAGCGCGTCGATCCACCCGTACGGGCCGCTGTCCCTCGATCCGAGCGCGAGCGTCCTGCACTACGCCCAGGAGATCTTCGAGGGGCTCAAGGCCTACCGGCACGCGGACGGCTCGGTGTGGTCGTTCCGACCGGACGCCAACGCCCGACGCTTCCAGCGGTCCGCCCGACGCCTGGCGCTCCCGGAGCTCCCGGTCGAGGCGTTCGTCGAGTCGATCCGGCAGCTCGTGCAGACCGACGTCGACTGGGTGCCCTCGGCACCCGAGACGAGCCTGTACCTGCGGCCGTTCATGATCGCGACGGAGTCGTTCCTCGGGGTGCGCGCGGCACAGGCCGTCGCGTACCACTGCATCGCGAGTCCGGCCGGTGCCTACTTCACCTCGGGCCCGAAGCCGGTGTCGATCTGGCTGTCGACGCAGTACGCGCGCGCCGGCAAGGGCGGGACCGGTGCGGCGAAGACCGGCGGCAACTACGCCTCGTCGCTGCTGCCCCAGCAGGAGGCCTACGAGCACGGCTGCCAGCAGGTGATGTTCCTCGACTCGGTGGAGGGCAAGTACCTCGAAGAGCTCGGCGGGATGAACGTCGTCCTGGTCAAGTCCGACGGCACCCTCGTCACGCCCGACTCCGACTCCATCCTCGAGGGGATCACGCGTGACTCGATCCTGCAGTTGGCCGAGGACCGCGGCCTGACCGTCGAGAAGCGCCGCGTGACCCTCGACGAGTGGCGTGACGGCGTCGCCGACGGCTCGATCACCGAGGCCTTCGCGTGCGGGACCGCCGCCGTCGTGACCCCGATCGCCGAACTCCGGGGTGACGGCTTCACGATCGGTTCGCCGACCGTCGGGGCGGGGGAACTCACGATGTCCCTGCGCGACGAACTCACCGACATCCAGTACGGCCGTCGTCCCGACCCGCACGGGTGGATGATCAAGCTGACCGACGCGTCCTGATCGACCCGCGGGCGTGGGTAGGGTCGAACGGTGAAGATCGCACGGTTCAGCAGCAAGGGTGAAGACCCCCGGTACGGCATCCTCGACGAGCGCGCTCTGGTGGTGCTCGCGGGAGACCCGATGTACCAGGGGTTCGAGACCACGGGGGAGCGCGTGGCACTCGCCGACGCCAAGCTCCTCGCACCCGTCATCCCGCGGTCGAAGGTCATCGGCGTCGGGCTCAACTACTCGGAGCACGCCTCCGAGATGGACGAACGCGCCGGCGACGACCCGGTGGTGTTCCTCAAGCCGAACACCTCGGTGATCGGTCCGGACGAGCCCATCCGCCTCCCGGCCGACATCGGACGCGTCGACCACGAGGGCGAACTCGCCATCGTGATCGGCTCGCTCGCGAAGAACGTCCGGCGCGAGGACTTCGCGAGCGTGATCCTCGGCTACACGATCGCCAACGACGTGACCGCCCGAGACCTGCAGGCTCGCGACGGTCAGTGGACCCGGGCGAAGGGCTTCGACACGTTCTGCCCGCTCGGCCCCGTGATCGAGACCGAGATCGACCCGTCGGACATCCGCATCGAGACCCGCGTCGACGGTGACCTCCGGCAGGCGGCCTCAACGAACGAGATGGTCCACGACATCCCGTCGCTCGTCGAGTTCGTGTCCTCCATCTGGACCCTCCTGCCCGGTGACGTCATCCTGACCGGGACTCCGGCCGGTGTCGGGCAGATCCGCGACGGTGAGATCGTCGAGGTCACCATCTCCGGCATCGGTTCGCTCAAGAACCCGGTCATCGCGCGGCACTGACAGCGCTCCCGAACGGCCCGTTCCCCCAGGTGGTGAGCGGGCCGTTCGTCGTTGCCGGGGGAGTACGCAACCGCGGCGCAGAGGGCGACACGCCCGGGATGTGGGCCGGCTTGGCGCTGCCGTTCACCTCTGCGTAAAGTAATCACTCGTTGCCGCTGAGGCGGAGAACGGAACGGCCGAGACGATCACCGGGTTGAACACCTGGAGATGCAGTCCGGACGGGGTCCCGCTCAGGCAACCAACTCCTCGGAAACACGACCTCTGGTTGTGCGCCCAGGATGTTGTACAAGACGAATGCCTCTCTGGCGGAACCTTTCGGGGTCGAGCGGGGAGTGCGTCTGGTCCTTGAGAACTCAACAGCGTGCACATTGTCAATGCCAATTTATTGATTGACCTCGTGCCTGGTCGGCTTGCTGACTGGGTCATGAAGCAATTCCTTTTGGATTGAAGATTGTCAGTAGACAGTCAACAGTCAGAATCAACTCGGTCTGATGCCTTCGGGTGTTGGGTCTGTATTTTTTTACGGAGAG